>NZ_JAKFZQ010000002.1:0-347868 GCF_021654245.1 Pseudoalteromonas sp. MMG022
GGCGAGAAAATATTGGCACGTCACTTTGTTGGGTTTTGAGAACATTTTTTTGAAGTGGCTGTCCACGTATTTCAGTCCACTTCACTAAATAATATGCTCAGATGCAAAAAAGAAAGGGTAGGGGTAGTCGTGGGCAAACTGCAGGAATAAATACCTAGCAGCCCATATGAGACATTTTAAATAGTCTTTTAAAGGTACATAGTTTGATAATATAGGCGAGACAATATTGGCACGTCACTTTGTTGGGTTTTGAGAACATTTTTTTGAAGTGGCTGTCCACGTATTTCAATTATTTGAAGTGGCTGTCCACGTATTTCACGTATTAATAATTAGTCCACGTTAATAATTACTGTTTAATAATGAGGGACTGATAAGCCACAGCGTATTCACTGGTCATCACAGCTAGGTTTATGTACATTGTTTGCTCATCAGTCGTGCATTGAATGCAGCTTATATAAAGAGGATTGGCACATGCTAGATCGCGTTAAGCTAAAACTACACTTTGACCCACAGCGATTGCAAAATGACTTACACCAGTTACAACAAGAAGCGTGGATCGCTCACTTTGTAACGCAAAACTACACGGGGGAGTGGAGCGTGATCCCGCTGAGAGGCCCTGCATCAGCAACCCATCCTGTGATGATGATTTATTCAGACCCTGCCTGTACGCACTTTTCAAACACGCCATTTATCGCCGCATGTGACTACTTTCAGTCTGTACTTGATGCATTTCGGTGTCCGCTGATGGCGGCGCGTTTGATGAAATTGACTGCGGGCTCATACATCAAGGAACACACCGATCACGACTTGACTGTGGAAAATGGCCTCGCACGCTTGCATATTCCCATAGTGACTAATGAGAAAGTTGATTTTCGTCTAAACAAACAACGTGTTGTGCTTAACCCAGGAGAATGTTGGTATCTTCGACTCAGTGACCCACACTCAGTGCTAAACGCAGGACACAGTGACCGAGTACATTTGGTACTAGATGTGCAGGTTAATGATTGGTTGTTAGAACAAATGAATTAAGTGGACACCCATCCCAATTTGAACGCAGGGGTGGTTGGTCTAAGCTTTAATTTCTTCAAATTCATTTAAAACTCCAACTTCAAGGAATGAATGATTGGGTCAACAAGCCTAAAAACGAGCAGACAGTGACACTAACCGCTGTTATTTATTACTTATCTCCCTAGTACTTCATCTGATCTGACATACAGTCCGACTAGCTTCTTTGTACCCACTAATGTAACCTGTTTGTTGATAATATGTGAATGATGACGGGCGCTCTGCCTGTCATCATTTTTATCGGCGCTATCTGTACAGGTTTGGCGAGATACATTAGGAGCCCCAAATGGCATCAGCAGGGCTAATAAAAACAACAAAGGAAATTGGTATGAACAAGCGAACTCCCTCTCACTTAGAGCCTCAAAAACAGCATCGGCAAGCACAGGATATGGAATCTGTGGTAATGGCATTTACCGCTCAGGCACAGCGTCACCCCAACAAAACCGCTTTGATTGATGGTACACAGGAAATCAGCTATCAGTCATTATTGCGCCGTGCAGAGGCGATAGCCGCTACACTGGCAAAGAGTAGCATTGAGCCTGGTGCAATTGTAGGTGTGTGTATGGAACGCAGCTGGGAGTTGGTGGCAACCTTGCTGGGTGTGCTCAGAGCAGGTTGCACTTATGTGCCGCTAGATCCGGCTTATCCGCGTGCTCGGATTGACTATATGCTGGCGCACAGCAAAGCCGCTGCGGTTATTGTTGATGGCAGTGCGTCGGCCGAGTTATGTCAAAGAGTGAGTACACATATTTTGCTGGCTGACGTGCACGATGAGCCACAGTCTCTGGCAGACCCTGAATGTGATCCACAAGCACTGGCCTATGTAATTTACACCTCAGGCTCGAGCGGCGAGCCTAAAGGTGTAGCAATAACACACGCTAATGTGCTTGCCATGTGCACTGCCATGGACGCGCTGCTCTGTGAAGAAGAGCTGAGCGGGGTGCTGGCTGCCACGTCGGTGTGTTTTGACCCATCAGTGATGGAGATCATCGGTACTTTATTACTCGGTGGTACGGTGCTTCTAGCAAAAAATATTCTGGCATTACCTGATCTACCGCACCTAGCACGTGTTCGGACTTGCGTCGCTGTGCCCTCGGCCATGCGGGCATTGCTCAGTGGCTATACCTTACCAAAAACGCTGCGTTGTCTGGTCTTCGGTGGTGAAGTACTCAGTCTTGCACTGGTAAAACAAGTATTTAGCCAGCAGGAGGACCTGCGCGTAGTCAATGTCTATGGTCCGACCGAGGACACGGTGTTTTCGACGGCTGTGGAGGTGGGTGCTGATGCGGAGGAAATCACTATTGGTCGACCTGTTGCGAATACTTGCGCTTACCTGCTTGATGAAGCCTTACAGCCGGTATCAGCTGGCGAAGTGGGTGAGCTGTATCTTGCAGGAGACAAGCTAGCTGCGGGTTATTTGTTTGATACACCCCGTACAGATGCGCGTTTTGTGATGCCTACACCTATTAGTGGTATTGCGCAGTCGCGCTTATATAAAACCGGCGACCTATGTCGGTGGAGCGATAAGAGGGAACTGTGTTTTATCTCCCGTGTTGATCAACAGGTAAAAATCCGTGGCTTTCGTATTGAACTAGAAGAAATTGAAGCAGTGCTGAGTAAAATACCGGGTGTTGCGGCGGCAGCTGTGAACGTGTTGCAGGGCACTTGTGCGCAGGCCAGATTACAAGCCTGTGTTGTTTGCCAGCAAGAAGAAACCTTGAGCCCAGATGTGATTCTATCCTTCGTGGCCCGTTATTTGCCAAATCATATGGTCCCTCACAGTGTATGTTTTCTTGATTCATTGCCTTATCTACCTAACGGCAAGCTGGATCGCAACAGCCTTCCCTGTGCACCTACACGGCCGCAACAACTTAGAGCTAGTAAGGTAACAGGCTCGGAGCCAGCACTTGTTGAACTTATCTGTGATGAACTGAGTAACTTGTTGGGTCACGTAACAGAGGCTGCGAATGTGCAAACCTTTGAGCAGGCGGGACTGGATTCATTAACTACGCTGGAACTGAGTAATCGCCTGAGTAAGGTGCTTGAATTGAACTGCTCCATGCAGATAATTTATCAATTTAATACGCCCCAACGTCTGGCGGCGTATCTGCAGGGGGTGCGTGGGAGTACGTCATCCCTAATGTCTGCTGAGCCGTTACGCGATACTCTAGGAGAGCTGCAAAACCAGTTGCGAGCCAGCCATCCGACCTTTGCGCTGGCCAAAGCCCCAAGCTGGTCGGCCGCAGATAAAAGTAAGCTGGTGCGCTGTGCGACTCAGATGGTTAGCAAGCGTCGAGCCAATCCCTACAGCAAAGTCCTGCGCGACGGCAGTGGCACGCGCGGTACGGTGGCAGATGCTTATCACAATGACGCGAAAGAGGCGATTATTTGGACCACTAACTTATATCTTGGTTTGAACCGAGATCCCGCTGTGGTTGCAGCTGCGCGTGAAGCCGTCTCTGAATTTGGCACCGGCATGGGCACCTCTGCAGCCGCATCTGGGTTAACCGATCTGCATCTGGCGTTTGAACAACAATTTGCCACGGTGGTGGGCAAGCCCGCTGCTTGCTTGTTCCCCACCGGCTATACCGCCAACGTCGGTGCGGTTGCGGGGTTACTGGGTGAAAACGATGTGGTGGTGATCGATCAGCTGTGCCATGCCTCGATTGTTGATGGTGCCCGCTTATGTGGTGCCAAAGTACGCACCTTTAAGCACAACGATGTCGATGATCTCGCTACTGTGCTTGAGAGCGAAAGTTCCCCCTATCGAACTGTGTTGGTCATTATCGAGGGGGTTTACAGCATGGGTGAAGGCGCGGCGCCTGTGGCAAAAATTGTTCGTACTGCTAAGCGTTATCAAGCACTGGTTCTGGTTGATGAAGCACACTCCTTCGGGTTTTATGGTGAGCACGGGGCTGGGATCTGCGCTGAACAGGGGGTAAGCGACGAGGTTGACTTTATTATGACCACGCTGAGCAAATCACTCGGCAGCCTAGGCGGCGTTGTTGCCGCGAGCACTGAGTACGTTGACTTGCTTAAAGCTTCAGCCAGAGCTTATATTTTTCAGGCTTCTGTGAGCCCCGCAGACATCGCCGCAGCGTTGGCCGCGCTGCAACGTCTCAGTCAGGATGAGTCACTGCGTGAGCGGCTTTGGAATACGGCCCGATATATGCGGGTGCAATTCAGTGAAGCGGGCTTTGAACTGGGCAGCGGCGACGGGCCGATAGTCACGCCCCATTTTGGTGATAAAGATAAACTGTATGCGATTGTGCAGCGTTTGTATGAAAAAGGCGTTCAGGCCTCCGCCGTGACTTATCCGATCGTAGAAAGTGGCCGTGGCAGATTACGTTTTATCTGTTCAGCAGCCCATACAAAGGAAGACGTGGATGCAACGCTGGTGGCATTAAAAGAATCAGTACAGGAGGTAGAAGCAGAGCTTGCTAGTTTATCCACCGACAAAGCAAGAGATTTACACAGTGCCTGCGTATCTGACAATGGGTGGAGCAGCTTTGCTACGTATATAGAAAAGTGGGTAAAGGCGCGCTCTGCAAAGGCACCTGAACTACAGCTGACGGTGAGCACACCAAGCGGTAGTCATGCTTTGTGTGTGTCTCAGAATACCGTGATAACAGGCAAGCAGGACGCGATGCGCTTGCCGATGTGCCATATCCACTGCCACAGCGCGGATGCTGTTGCTGCATTCACCGAACGGGATGTGCAGGCGCTGCTGCGGTGTATTTGTGATGGTGAATGCGAACTGGGCGGTCAAAGCGAGGCCTTCATTTGGTTTATGGGCCGTTTACATGAATTGCCCACTGGACTAAAGCCGTTCACTGTGATGCCTGAAGCTGTCGAGACTTTGTCATAAAACGACCATTTATTTATACAGTTATAATGCTAGGGCTGCGGCCAATTACTTAATCATGGACACCCATTTCAATGTACATGCTGGGGTGGGTGTCCTTAGTTTTTCCTTATTTCCGGGTGTCCTTAGTTTTTCCCATGCTGGGGTGGGTGTCCTTAGTTTTCTCCTCTTAGTTTTATCCTGCTGGGGTGGGTGTCCTTAGTTTTCTTACGCCGTGCATTTTTGTGCGGTGAAGATAAATTGACGGGTAAGTCGTATGAGCATCGCAGAGGGTGGGTAGAAGAACGGTTGTTGTTTTTAGCTCAGGTCTTTTGCATTGATATATGTGCGTTTGCGGTGATGAGCAATCATACCCATGTGGTGCTGTATGTGGATGATAAAAAAGCCCAAAGACTCAGTGACAGAGCTGTACTCATACGTTGGCACAAGTTGTTTAAAGGCTCGATTCTGGGTCATAAGTATCTGCACTATGAGCGTCTAGACGAAGGTCAAAGATTCTTTTTAGACAAAGAGATAAAAGAATACCGACGCCGACTGTCAAGCATTAGCTGGTTTATGCGGGTGTTGAACGAAGGTATCGCACGTGAAGCAAATAAAGAAGATGGTTGTACTGGCAGATTCTGGGAAGGGCGCTTTAAAAGCCAAGCGTTACTGGATGAGGCCGCATTGATGACCTGTATGGCGTATGTTGATTTAAACCCAATCAGAGCCAAAATGGCAAAGACACCAGACGAGTCAGCCCACACCAGTATTCAAATACGCTGTGCACAAGCCAAAGAGGGTAAACACCCAAAAAAACTTGCACGCTTTGCAGGTAGCCCCAGAAAACATATGCCCAAAGGTCTACCTTTTGAACTTAAAAGTTACCTTGAACTCGTTGAACTGACAGGAAAGTGTATTCGTACAGACAAACGGGGCTACATAGAGCAATACCAAGCACCGATTCTTGAGCGGTTGAATATCAAGACAGACAACTGGTTAAAACTCACTACTCAGTTTGAGAAGGTGTTTCATGGTGCGGTAGGCAAAGAGTGTGCGCTGGACTTGTATTGCGAGCGACAACAACATAAGCGAAGACACAGCATCTCAAATTGCACAACGTTACTAAGCTAACAAAAAGCTTATTTCATTCATTTACTTTTATGCTATTAAAATGGCAGGGATACGTGCGTTTAAAGAGGGAGAAATAGATTAAAAAGCGGGTAATTTCAGCAATCACTTACCCATATCAGTCATGATTTTGGGAGCATCTAGCAACAAAGTCAGATGTTTTGTCATTGAGAGCTTTTTGAAGGTTCTTTTTAATGTCTTTTTAAAGTGGCTGTCCGTTAAGCTCTCGTTAAGCTCTCGTTAAGCTCTGGCTCGTTAAGCTCTGCTGTTAAGTTTTGATTGTCAGCAAGGTTTCATTGTGGTGCTAGTGGATACATTCCGTCGTCTGCACTTTGGTAATTTCGCTGGTTTATTCAGTAAGACTATTTACAGTATTGCTGGGTTTATGCCGGTTATTCTCGCTCTGACTGGTGGCTATCTATGGCTAAGCAGGCGTAATAAACGCGCCAAAAAGCGTGTTAGTAGAGCGCTTAGTTAGTTAATACGACAACTGCATTTAAGGTGCAGCTGTCGTTACTAGACTACTTGATTAAGCAGTTGATGCGAGTGAGTAGTTCAGATGGTGGGGTCTCTTTGACATCATTTAAATACTCCTCAAATGGTGGAAAGTCAGCAAGCTCGACCTGATTGTTTGGCAACCAATGTCCAAATAACCAGTCATATGGCTTATCTAACTCGGTATAGTCACCTTTGAACAGCAAGCTGACAGTTTTACCCTTTGGTAGTTCAATGAACTGGATATCTGGGTCAGGCAGTGGGATGTCTTTACTATTGACGCTTAAACATGCCATAGCGCGCAAGTCCTCTTTAGCGACTGATTTTGGGTCATCATAGTAAATACCAAATGAGCGGGTGTGTTCGTTCACCAGCCCCGCGCTTCCTGCCAACATAAACAGTTTTTCAAATGCTTGTCCGATTTGCATGTAGTCGCCTTGGTGAGGCAAAGCGATAAGTGTTAAGGCTTCGTTTTCAATTTGGTTAACGGTATACATGGTTGTGTACTCCTTTATATGCGAGGGGTAAAACACAGCATGTTCAAGCTGCTGGCAAGTTCGGTGCTTTCTATAGTGATTAGGTGTTTCACCATAATGCTTAGTAAACGCGCGATTAAACGCTTCTACACTGGCATAGCTCACTTGTTTAGCAATATCAGCTTGACTTAATTGACTGTGCAGTAACAATGCTGCCGCCTTAAACAAACGCATTCTTCTGACCGTGGTATTGATTGTCTCGCCGGTAAACTCACGGTAAATTCTGTGAAAGTGGTAGGCTGACATATTTGCCAGATCAGCAAGTGTATTGACATCCAGATCTGCATTTAGGTGCTCATACACATAGTCGATCACTTTCAGCAGTCTTTGTCTGTAGATATGTTTCGTCGTGTTTTTGAGCGTCATATTTAGATCCTTTGGCCATACTCATTGATAAATGTTAAGGGCAGTATACTACCAAAAACGTTGTTCGTTTATGGGGCAACTGGGAACACTGTAACCTAGGGGCGATTGATAATGTTTGCGAACTTTGACTTGGTAGCTAGGGTAGGGAAGTAATATGTTACGACATGTATAAATTACTCAAGTTTGGCTGGAACAGGCCCTGAAAACACCTTTAATTTCTTCGCTTAGTGTTTGAATGTGTTGCTTGCATTGCACTTTGTCCAGCGCCAATGAAGCATCTTCAATTTGTTGTAAATAATAGGCACATCGCTCAGCTCCGATGGCCTTGGCTGAGGTTTTTAAATAATGGGCTTCATCTTTTATCTGCTTGAATTGTTGTTCACGATATAAAGCTGCAATTTTTTGCAAGCTACTTTTGGCTTGTTGTAAAAACTGTTGACGAAAACTGTTAATTTCGGTGGTATCATCGCCTAAAAGCTCCAACATTACTTGTTCATTAAGTACTTGCAAATTATCTAAGTTACTAACGTCCATACCATTTCTCAATTGTATTTTTAAATTTTTCAAGTGTGACAGGTTTGCTGATAAAATCAGACATGCCAACAGATAAGCAAAAGTCTTGATCGCCTTTCATCGCGGCGCCAGTGACGGCAATAATTGGAATTGGGTCTTGGACATTTTGATTTTCGCCAGCTCGTATCTGTCTGGTCAACTCAAACCCGTCCATTCTAGGCATGTGGCAATCCGTTAGAACAAGCGCATAATTGCCTTTTTGCCACATTTTAAGGCCCTGCATTCCATCAGAAGCCAGCTCACATTGATAACCTAAACGAGATAACTGCTTAACCATAAGCTTTTGATTAAACTCATTATCTTCAACTATGAGGATTGGTAGCATATCTGGCTTTGCGGGTGACTCTGGTTGAATACTACTTTTTGAATCAAGGCCTAGCTCTAGGCCTAAATCGATTTCAAAATCATCTTCGTTGAGTTGTTGGCAAGTTTTGCTATCTATATTTTTCAATCTTAGTAAGTACTTATGTAGCGTAAAAAACGTTAAGGTGTTTAAATCAAGCATTAAAACATCACTAAACCGCCCCTTTAATTGCTCAAACATGTTTAGGGTATAAAGGATGAGCAACCTGCCAGCTGGGGGCAAAGAATTCGTGTCTATGGCATGAATGTCATCTCTGTCTGTAATGACCACGATACTTAGCTCATCATCGTTGCCGTTGGTGTTTGTGGTCTGCTCAAGTGGATTCTGTTGAATGTCTTCGATGTACATTTGCAGTTTTTGGGTTAAATACTCCACTTTGCTTTCATTTTTAATATGATGATATAGGTTGGCGCAAGAGAAGATGGCTTCATGGTTTCTCGGCTTAAAGTTCCAAATTGGAATGCTAACGATAAACTCGCTACCCTTACCTAGCTCACTTTTTACGATGATCTCACCACCCATCAGCTCTATTAATCTGCCGCAGATAGCTAGACCAAGGCCAGTGCCACCAAAACGTCTAGTGGTACTTTTGTCTGCTTGAGTAAAAGGAGTAAAAAGTCGCTTCAAGGTGTCATCGTCAATGCCAATTCCATCATCTTTCACAGAGAGTGTGAGCTTGTTGACAAGACGGTTTACCTGTGCACAGGTAACATCAATTATTACATGCCCAGGTTGATCTGTGCTATTACCACAGAACTTAATTGCATTGCTCACCAGATTAAATAGTACCTGTCGAATGCGGTTTTCATCACCATTAAGTTGCAAAGGGATGTCAACTGATTCGAACAAGCTGAGCTCTACACCTTTTTGTTGTGCGATGGGGCCAAATATTACAACAATGTTGTTGAGCATGTCTGAGACATCAAAGTCATAGCAATCTAGTTCAAGCTTGCCAGCTTCAATTTTGTTGATATCTAAAATGTCATTGAGAATCGAAACGAGATTGTTGGCAGCAATGGCTGCGGTGTCGAGTAGCTCTTGTTCCTCGAAGCTATTATCCTGATGGGTTAACAAGTCAAGCGCACCAATGATAGCGTTCATGGGAGTACGCAGTTCATGGCTCATCATAGATAAAAACTCTGACTTAGATTGGCTTGCCATTTCGGCATGTTTAACAGCTTGATTAAGCTCTTCGGTACGAGATTTTACCTTGGCTTCTAATAGTAGATTGGACTCCTCCAATCTCATACGGGCTTCGTAGATGGATGTATGGTCGATGATTACCCCATCGAGGCACTTAGTCTGAGTTTGCTGGTTATAACTTACCACCCCTTTGGCGTAAATATACAAAGCACTACCATCATTTAAAACACAGCGATATTCTTTTTCAAAGTTTTCTTGGCTTTTAAGAGAATGCTCAATCGCATTTTTTATCTCTTCTGCGTCCTTAGAATGAATGAAGCTGATCCACTTATCGAGATCGCCATAATTTTGATCAAGAGGTTCATGTAACAGTTTACACGTTTGTTCATCCCACCGCACAAACCACTGTGTTCCCACTTGAGTGGCACTCCATGTACCAATTCTTCCTCCTTCAAGGGCCCGTTTACGGCTTTCATTTTGCTCATGAAGTTTGCAATGGATTACTTGAGAGTAAATATCTCTTTTCAACAAGCCTTTTAAGATCACTTTGTCGGTTTCGTCTTGTGTGCCTTGGCAAATCAGTTGCAGGGGAGTGGAGTCTAGGGTATGTGCAGTTTTTAAAGAAAGATGAAAAGGCTCTTTATCTTTGTCTGCTTTGCTAAAGGTGTTTAACAGAGACTCTCGGTCGCTCATGTCGATAGACTGAACGAGCGTATCTAAAGGTACTGCGGTTTTTTCGGTCAATGCCAGTAATGCTGCGCAGGTATTTGAAAGCTGAAACGTATGCTCATTGGCATTATACATCCAGCTGCCAATCACTTGTTCAGCAGGTGCTATTTGTTCGTAGGCATCTAGTGGGATGGTATTGATAATTAAAAAGAGAAACCGATTTTGCTCTTGAGGAAGAACCACAACATCAGCTTGAAGCTTTTTTAAGGTTAATGTAATTCGAGTGTGGGCCCACGAGTGCAGTAATGGCAGTGTCGGTTCTTCTGAAAATCCAAAGCACTGCTCTACGGGCTGATTTTTAACCTCATCAACTTTCAGCATGAGTTGCATTAGCGCGGCATCATTTAGGTCCAGTATGGTAAGGTCATCACCGATGAGCAGCGCAGGGGTTTTGGTTATCTCTAGTTTCATAGCGGTTGCCAATCCAACAGTATGTTGTGTTACGAATGTACGTTACATTTTTCTACAGCCTTCAAAATGGATTGCTTTGTTGAAGGTTTTGCTATGTAGGCTGCAAGCCCTAAACTTGCCCACTTTCTAATCAGATCTTTATTTTTATTACTCGTTAACGCAATAATTGGGATGGATTTACAGTTTGGTATGTTGCGTATGTTTTTGGTGGTATTATAGCCATCTAATTCTGGCATGAATAAATCCATAAAAATTAGGTCATATTTTTGTTTTCTAAGCATTTTTATTGCGGTTAAACCACTACTTACACTTTCCACATTATGTCCCTCATCGCGGAGTATTTTACTGATCATCTCGCGATAAATTTCGTTGTCTTCAACCACCATAATTTTTGAGGTTTTAGGTCTACTTTCTACTTCTGGCTCGGGCGCAGGGCTCGGTTCCAATTGGTCTTCGTAACTCTCTTCATAGCTTGGTTGCTTGACTGCGGTAACAACTCTGGCTTCTTTGAGTTGTGATGCGTGGTGACTGGTATTGGGAATGGAACGTTCAGTTAATAGGGCGGACAGCTCTGCGACAGATATTTGTTTGTTCTTCAGCCTGCTTGTAAGTTCAGCAACACTATCTGAGAGCTGTGTTTCAAGTTTGTCCAGCAAAGGGGTAATATGTTGTTTTTTGAGCTCCTGAATAAGCGCCGTTTGTACTTCATTGATGCCTTCTGTTTGGTCTAGATTGTCTCTGGCGTCTTTGAGCGTTTGCTCAGCGGTTTTGTGATACTCGGCCGCATCATCGATGAGCTGCTTCAGTTCATCATCAATTCGACCAAAATGTTCTTCGCTAATATTAGTGACTTCACTGGCTTCTTTACTGCGAATGAGAGCATTGTGTAAGATCATTCTCAAGCGATAGTTTTCATACATGGGCTTGTATATAAAGTAATCGCGGAAAATGCTTTTCATACAGCACCTAAAACCAACACCTGATTCTTTGTTTTCACATAACAGAATATTTTCATGGGGGTAGTCCAACACCCCTTGCTTGGCCAGTTTACTGTATAGTTCAACACTGCGACTAACACTCGACATGGCGATAATAATCACAAGCGGAGCGGCTTCTAACAGCACTTCTTGCATACTGTCGTAGTTACTGAGCGTTCTAAATGCTGTAATTTGTGATGAAATAACCTCAGTAACGCCCCCCAATTCTTCAACATCATCGCAAAGTAATACAACTTTGGGGTGCCGCTCTACGTGCTCAACTTCTTTACGCGCCATAATTTCACTTCCTAGTTAGCAATATAAGAAAAGGGTCAGCTCTTATTGTTTTTTCAACATCGCTTTTTTAACTAAGCTTGTTTTATGCAGTATTTAATATGCTCAGTATAGTTGTTAATTATAATTTTCGCGTACCGAGTAAGGTTTTTGTTGCTCTAACGTTTTTAAAAAGCTGACTTTTTTTAAAAGCAGTGCAAATAAGTAGCCTTGGCCATAATCAATTTTGTAGTGATTCAAAAAGCCTAGATCATTGGGGTTTTCTATTCCCTCTGCAACAATCTTTAATTGCAACTTATGAGCAAGTGCAACGGTTGCTTCAATGATCGCCTGTTTATCTTTATCTAACGCACAACCATGGATAAAGCATCTATCTAGCTTCAATTCACAAAATGGTATTTGGCTGAGTTGTTTTATCGAAGAGTAGCCCGTGCCAAAGTCATCAATAGACAGTGAGAACCCCTTAAGCCTGAGTCGCAGTAACACATCTAATGATTCCGCTAGGTTTTCAATCAATAGGCTTTCAGTTACTTCAAAAGAGATCATTTGTGGTGGAACGTTGTAGCTGCTGGCTAATTCTGCTAATCGTTCTGGCAGATGGATATCTTCTAAGTTCTTGACACTTAGGTTGATGTTAAATGTTAGCCCCTTAAGTTGTGCAAAGTGCTCTTCTATAAAAGCAAAGGCTTCATCGACAACTAAGATTGAAAAATCGTGTACGAGATCCGAGTGCTCGACAATATCTATAAAGTAATAGGGCGTCAGTACACCAAACTCTGGGTGGTTCCAGCGTACTAAGAACTCCCCTCCCACGATATTTTCTTCGGGCAATGACATTTTAGGCTGTATATATAGAGACATTTGTTTGTTGTTGAGTGCCAAACTGACAGCATCGTAATCAAAAGTATGTGTGCTTAACTCCGTATTGGATGGTGTACCTTCATCGAATAACGATGACATCAGTTGTTTTATCTGTATTTGCGTAATGGGTTTGTCGATCCCCGTAATAACGTTTAACTTGCGTAATTGAGCGAGGTTTTTTGCCATTTTTATAATGGTGTTGTCTTCACCACTGAGCAAAACAATGGCGGACTTAACGTTGAGATCCGACAAGTATCTGAGCACCTCGATACCATCCATGTCTGGCATGTTGAGATCCAGAAAAATAACATCAACATGATGTTTGGCGATCATATCTAGCGCGTCAGGGCCATTAGTAAAACCATAAAACTCTACGGAGTAATTGTGTTTTAGCAACAATCGTAGCTGTGTGAGGATCAGGCTATTATCATCTATCGCAATAATTTTGAATGTCTTTGTGGCATCCATTAAACAACCTTAAGAACTAATTTCAGAACAGGAGCTAATCGCTAGAATTTAGTATAGATGTTATTTCAGAACATACTGCATCAAACTGGGAAATACATTGCGGGAACAAACTATCGATTCTGTCTTGGCTTTTATCCTTGGCAGCGGCTTCCAGCTTGTGATAACTCTCGGCTAATTTAGCGGCGCCTACTGCTTTGGCAGAGGATTTTAACTGATGCGCAAAACTTTGGACTTGGCTAATGTCAGATTGTTGTTCAACGAGTAACTTCATCAGTGGTGATGAGTCAGACATGAAGCTTTTCAAAAATAGGTGCTGTGTGCTTTTATCGTCACCCACAAACTCGCTTAGCTGCCCAAAGTCAATAAGCTTGTTGTGTTGGGTGTCATCATGATGATTTATGATGTGCTCAGGCTCTGTGCTTGATGCTACACAGGGCATCCACTTATGGATAATTAGCTTTAACTTTGTCAGCTCAATTGGCTTTGAGATGTAGTCGCTCATGCCAGCTTCTAAGCATTTGTTGCGCTCGCCACTGAGTGCGTTTGCGGTCGCTGCGATGATGGGGGTTTCTTTGGTTAGCTGGTTTTGCTTTTCTAGTTGACGAAACTCTTTGGTAAATGTATAGCCGTCCATAACTGGCATATGACAGTCTGTAATGATCAAAGCGAACGAGTAACTCTGCAAAAACTCCAATGCCATCGCTCCATGTTCAGCTATCATGCATTGGTATCCCAATAGGCTTAACTGGCGCCTAAACACCTCTTGATTGTAAGCATTGTCTTCAATTATCAAGATCAGCTGATTGTTAAATTGTGCTTGCTCAATACTGGGTAGTTCAAGCTGGTTAAGTGTCGCGACAGGTTCAAGTTTAACTTCAGGGCTTATAATGCCTTCTCTAACAGCGAGCTGCTCAATGATTTTAAAACTATAGTAAGGGTTGTAGAAGATGGGTTCAAAACAGCTTTCTTTTGGTAGTGGGATGGTGAAGTTATCGCCAACAAGAATGATGTATACCGTATTGTCATGATTAGGTTGAAATTGATAGTCAGAGGTGACGATTTGCTGATAACGTTCTAACGTCACTATGATGTAGTTGACATCAAGTGAGTTGATTTTGCTGTTGTTTACATTCACCCAGTTGTCTATTTGACATTCAGCTCCATGGGCTATTAGATTGGCACGCAGGTCCTGCTCGAACACATCATCATCGCCCAGTATGTAAACTTTTGTGTTGTTAAAGCGAATTTCTATTTCCGATGCACTTTGATTGACTTCATGACTTTGGTAAGGCAGCTCTACAGAGAATGTGCTGCCGACGTTTTCTTGACTTTGGCATTTGATATGTCCTTGCATCATTGCTACGAGCTTTTGGGTGATTGACAGTCCTAAGCCAGTTCCGCCAAATTGTTGATGAATAGTGCTATCAGCTTGTGTGAAAGGCTGAAATAACCTTGTTTGTTGCTCACCTGTCATGCCTTTACCGTTGTCTTTTACGCTGATCTGTAGCTGATTTTGCTTATCACTTATGCTGCCTACTTGTATTTCGATAACGCCAATTTTACTGGAGGTTGTTTTCGTGAACTTAATCGCATTGCCAATCAGGTTGAGTAAGATCTGTCTAATTCTTATGGGATCTCCTAACTGCCAATAACTAAGCTCTGGGTCAAACATAAAGTACAATTGTAGGTTTTTTTCTTTCACCTGATGAGAGAGCAACTCGGCAATTTCTTTGACTAAGGTACGCCAATTAAACGCCACCTTGTCAATGGCCATTTTGCCCGCTTCTATCTTAGAAAAGTCTAGAATGTCATTGATTATTCTAAGCAGCATTAAAGCGGAGTTTTTTGCGACTGATGTCAGGTGGTTTTGTTCCTGACTGAGTGGGCTTTGATGCAGCAGGTCCAACATGCCGACAACGCCATTCATGGGCGTACGGATTTCATGACTCATTGTTGCAAGAAAACGAGATTTGGCATCGCTCGCCAACTCGGCTTTAGCCTTGGCCTCTTCTAAAAGGGTGGAATTTTTTTTCCGTTGTGTAATGTCGTGTTGGTACAACAAAATAGCTTTGTCATTATCAGTTTCAAGTGTGGTTATGATTACTTCATACCAAAGAGTGGTCCCATCTACGTTGTATTCACATTCTAGCTCTTTGACATAGTTATCTTGATATTGAGCAGCATTGACTGCATCTAGCAGTGGACGTTTTTGTTTCAGTGGTAATGAATTTATAGCATCTAGGCAGCTATCGCCCACGCGAAAAAGTGTATTCAAAAATAGCCCCGCGCGAAACTGATCCGTATGTTGCGACTTAAACCCATACTGATTAACAAGCTTAATGTTTGCTTTTGAGTCAAGGAGCAAAATGAAAGCAGGGATACTATCGATAGTTTCTTGTAGCAGTTTTTCAGTTTTCTTGTTTTCCGCCAATGAAGATTCAAGAGCTTTGCGCTGTAACTCAGCCTCGTCCATCTTCTTCAAAGCAGCCTCTCTCGCTGCTCTAAGTGCTACTTGCTGTCGTTGTTGATGATTTTGCTCTTTGACCATACGGGTGACATTTTTAACTATTCCAACTAAGGTTTTGGTTGTGTGGCTACGTCTATTTTCTTGGGGGCTGTGAACCACCTGCCAATTTGCCGCGAGCTCAATATGAGTGATGTCGATTAGGTTTTGGGTGGTGAGCTGCATCTTGATTGGTTGCAGTTCATGATGTTTTTTAAGCTCTAGGAACAGGGCCTTACGGCTATGTGCTGTTAGGAAGCGTAGTAAACTTCTCAAAGAGCATGTTTGTACATCTATGGATGGGTTGAGCATATTTGCCAGTTCATTTGAAATCAATACGTCTCTTTGACCATGCTGCCATTCCCAAGAACCCATATTGGCGATCTGTTGAGCCATATTGAGTTGAATTTTGTCTTTCTCTAGTTGTTGCTCAGACTGGCTAAGTTTTTCAATTGCTCTATTTTGTACTCTAAAAGCGGCAAATAATGCACCACTGCTTAGCAATAAGAGCATAACTAATTGTATAGTGAACTCATTCTGTACATTGTCTACCAGCGAATTTATTGCAGAAATTTTTCGCTCTGATCCTATCCCAATACCTAATTCATTATCCCAGGCAAATACGCCTAACACACTTTTACCTAGGAAGTTGTCATACGGTTGCAGCATTTGCGTGCCCAACTGTGTGAGCGAGGTGTGGGTGTTATAGATGTTCTTTTCAAACCAAAGGTTTTCATATTCATGAAAACTAGTAACAATATGGTGTTTGTCAAAATAAAATGTGGTCGAGTCTGATGACAGAAAAGGTGACTTTAAAAGTGTTTTGAGCGACGTAAAATCGCTTTGTGAATACCATATTAAGTAGGGACGGGTGCCGTTTTGACTTACGGCGGTGGTTGCAAAATGTGCGCTCAGCGTGTCGTTTAGAAAAACCGTAGTTGAAACAATCTTTCCTTGTTTGGCGAGCTGTAATTTGGATTCTGCTTGCTGCTTAGCAACATCTAAGCTATCGCTGCCGTTGATTAGCCAAGCTTGTTTACTAAGGTCATATATGGCTAGGCTATTGGCGCTCATATAGGTCTGGAGCGTTGTATTATTGTTCAACTCATTGTCGGATACTTTAGACAAATATGCTTGAGCTTCTGTTAATCGTATTTTAACAGGCTTGTACCAGACTTCTTTTGCACTTTGTAAGGTGTGGATAGCATTGCTTCTAAGTTCGCCCGCTAATTGAGTATTTAAGTCATCGTTTAAGATACGTTGGCTAAAACGATGTGTCACTAAAATAACGAGTATAAAAGTGACGAAAATAAGTGCCAACTGCCAGTAATTCAAAGGGAGGTTTTGACCATCTTTGTGGCTCATCATAAACCCCCATGCTTTGTACAAAATAACAGTGATGAGCAGCGCTAACGTCGCGATAGCAAATGTGAGCAAGACTAGGCGGTGCTGAGAGCTTGCTTTATTTTGGGTAGCGCTATGCGCGTGTTGCTGCGCAATAGAATCTGATAATTCAATCAATTGGTTAATATAATCGGTACTAACGAGCCACCAGTTTGATATCTCTAATTTTGCGTTACCTGTTGTTTGAAAGCGTTCAATTATCCCGTCAATGAGACCTTTTTCGGTGGTGTTTAAGAGCGCCAAAATTGCGTTTCTTAGCTTTTCGTTGGCAGAGACTGTTTGCAGCAAATGGTTGTGATTAGCATGTAAGTACAAGATATTCGCAATTTTTGTTGCACTTTTTTGATGGGGGGCATGTAAATAACGTCCAACATTAGCTCTTAGTTTACCGGCATATTCTATGCTATAGAGCAAATTCAAATAGCCAGAAAAGTCGCTGCTTTTAGTGTCTTTTGTCGCACTTATACCACTTTGCAATATGGTCAATTGGGTACTAAGCAGTGAATCAATTAGCTTAGTATAACGCTGGAATAGCTCACGCTCCGTGATTTCCTTGTTAAGTGCTTGAGCTCTTAGCTTTGCCAGCATTTTTGGTGCACTGTTTAATGCTGTGATAGGACCTTGTAAATGTGTAGTAACCTTCTGCTCACTAAAGTAGTGGGTCGCTTGTGTTAAGCGTTGGTCGGTATCTTTTTTATATTGATTGAGTACTTCAAAACGGTTTAGATCTTTTTGTGCATAAAAAATTAAGCTAGTTCCTCGCTCTCGTTGCAAGGAAAAGACAAGTTGCCCTACCAGTAGTTGTTGTTCACTACTAAAAGCAACTTGTGTGTGGGTTATATGAGCAAGTTTTGCCTCATCATAAAGACCTAGAAGGTGGTCAAGTGTTAAAAAGCAACTGAATAAGGCAATAAAGCAAAGTAACTTTTTGATTTTTTTTAGCATAGGAGTAGAACATAGCCAGTTTAATAAACTACTATAGAACAAGGTTAATAAATTGCTATCAAACACCGTTATGAAAAAGCCGCAAAAACCTAAAACCGAACCATTGCGAATTCAAACTCTGAACGAGTTGGGATTGCTGGATTCAGAGCCTGACCCACAATTAGACCGTTTAACTGAGTTTGTGGCCCATGTATTTTGTGTACCTGTTGCTCTAATTAGCTTGGTTGACAGCGATAGGCAGTGGTTTAAGTCTAAAGTTGGGCTTGAGGCATGTGAAACATCTAGAGATGTATCATTTTGTGGTCACGCTATTTTGGGCCCTGATGTCTTTGTTGTACCCAATGCGCTTAAGGATGAACGCTTTAAGGATAACCCGCTGGTAACTGGCCCACCGTATATACGGTTTTATGCTGGAGCACCATTGATACATAATAATGGTAGTGCACTAGGAACACTGTGTCTGATCGACATTGAGCCACGTAATTTCGATGACGACGACATTAAAGTGTTGCGTGAAGTTGCGGATAAAGTGATGTGGGAGTTTTGCCATTAGACAATTGTGGTTAAGTATTAGCCTAAATGAAGGAAAAAGCCGTGATCTATTAGGTTTTTGATGCGCTGCGATGCAAAAGTCGCTACAATTGTTATTTTATATCATTACCGACCTCGGTGCATATCAATTTTTAAGGTTTTCCCCCTGTAGATGACTGACATCACAACTCATCAAGCTTCTCGTAGAAGATTGCTGATTGCATTAGCAATCACTTGCTCATTCATGGTTATCCAGTTGTTTGGTGCATACTATGCTAACTCTTTAGCTGTACTTGCTGATGCTGGGCACCTTTTTGTGCACAACAGTTCATTATTTATTGCGGTTATTGCGTCCAGTATCGCGGTGTATTTGGCTAAGACGTTTAACGATGGCTATAAAAAAGCAGAATATATCGGCGGACTAATCAATGGTTTACTCTACCTAGCTATCTCAGTACTGATCATAATAGAAGGCTCCGAGCGGTTTTTTCACCACACTGAAGGGCATCAGTTAGAAGTTAACTCATACTTAATGTCTGTGATTGCTGCAATTGGCTTCCTTTTTCATGGCCTATCAACGTGGATATTATACAAAGGAAGAAAAGACAGCATTAATGTATATGCTGTGTTTTTACACTCATTTTTTGACTTGCTCTCCACAGTATCGACGTTCATTGCAGGTGTACTCATTTATGCAACAGGTTGGGAATTAATTGATATTGTATCCAGTTTACTGATCTCGGTATTTGTACTGGTAACTGGCGTCAAGGTGATACGAAGTTGTGTGGTAGGTTTATTCTTTGCTGAGAAAAAACTACCTAAGATAGCTGCATTGGAAAAAGCAATATCGGGTGCAGAGCATGTTGAAAGTGTACACAATATCACGGTGAGCAAGCTAGAGGGGCAGTTGGCTGTGGGAGCGCATATTGTATTGAAACATCACTGTACGATAGAGCAGCATGACGCGTTATGTAGAGTAACGGTGGAAAAGTTACTTAGAAGCAAGTTCAACGTTGAACAATGCGTTCTACAAATAGAAAGCCATCAATGTCCAGATCACTAAGGAAGTGACCCTTACGCGAGCGAGCAATTGTGTTATTCAAATGTGTCCAAGTACCACAAATAAACTAGTAAAAACGTCGTAATAGGTTGGCAAATGGTGGGTTTTCTTTTACCTTTAGTAGGGTAGTAGCTCTGGGAATTTTCTGTGCCTAATTATCTTCACAAATATATGCCATTGATAATGACCCTCCTTCTGGGAATATCAGGTGGTTTAGCTAACTTATTGCCGTTTTTCTTTTTAGACTCCTCAGAGTTTCTTTTTGGTCAACTTTTTGTTTTATTAACTTTAATGCTATTTGGCTGGCGCTATGCGCTGGTTTGCGCCGCCATTGGAGCTGGGTTTATCTTCTATCGCTGGGGACATTGTTGGCCTTCTTTGGTATTTGTGCTCGAAGTGATTTGGTTGCAAACGCTGTGTGTGAGAAAGGGAAAGCCTTTTTTCATTCGGGGGTTGGGTTTTTGGTTAGTGTTCGGGATCCCGATATTACTCATTTTTGGCTATTACATTTTAAGTTTGCCCAACTTGGTGGTTATCACTGCATTAGCAAAGTATTTTATTAATGCGGCGTTATATCTGGCGATTGTAGATTTACTCAGTTTTTTCTTCATACGCCACTTGTGGCGTGCACAGCCACTCAATGCAATTCTCAATTACACCATTAGTCTTCTCATTGTTTTGGTGGTTCTGATTACTTCAATCGTGTTGACGAACAATAGTAATAGTCGTATTGAGTATGAAGTTAAAGAACAGCTACAAGGTGCAGCGAAAAACATTAGCGTGCAGCTTAGTGATTATCTTAAAGGCTATCGGCGTGCGGTTGTGGGCATTGCACAAAACGTCGAACAGGGCCTAGACAAGCAGGTAGCACTTAGAACCTTAATTGAGTTACAGCCAGATTTACGCACAGCTATTTCTGCTAATGCAAAGGGGATGGTTGATACTTTCTATCCCAGTGTTTTTAAAAATAACCGTATGGAAGAAGCGTTGTCTGTTGTAGATAGGGAGTACTTTGTACAGGCTCCATTTTATCCAAATGGATATATCTCTCCTATGTTAACAGGACGTGGCTTTGGCAGTGACCTTATCATTGCGATTTCAGCGCCTTTATTTAACGACGGCCAGTTTGATGGGATTGTTGAAGCTTCTCTGATTTTCGAGTCATTCGCTCGGTTCAGACCAAAAATTCTAGTAAATAGTGGTGATTTGATATTACTAGATAACACCAACCAAGTGGTATACAGCTCATTGGCGTCTTACAAAGCATTGGATATTTTGCCGACAGATGTATTAGACGCTTGGTTGGATGACACTAACTCCACTTATACCGACCCTCAAGGTAAGGTCCTATACCGTTTTGCGAGTAAAATTGAGGGTTTAAACTGGACAGTGGTAACACTACTAGAAGGTCATCATATTCGTTTTGCTGCTGCATCAGCATGGGGAAAGTCCTTAGTACTAGCATTAGTGATTATTGTGTTAAGTAGTATATTTGTCAGTCAGCTTTCTCGTTATTTAGTAAGGCCTATTGCGGCATTGAGTGAAGATATTAATCACTTTGAACCCAGTTCTTTGTTACGTAACTCCGCAGGCGAGCACGCCAGTTGCTTAGAAGTAATTACTTTGCAACAACACTTTAATCAGCTTGCCTTTAAACTCAATATGAACTTTTCAAAGTTACAGCGAGCCAACAGTGAAAATGAAGAACTTAATAAAAAGCTGACAAACTTTAACCGCGAGTTAGAACAGCAAGTTAATGAAAAAACAGAAGAGTTACTGGCTGCTGTTGCCGCTGCAAACAATGCCAATAAAGCCAAAAGCCGCTTTTTAGCAAATATGAGCCATGAGATCCGCACACCTATGAACGGTATTATTGGACTAACGGGGATCCTTGTTGAGCAGAAAAAAGGCGACGAGGAAACATTAAAACAGCTCGAAATTGTTCATACTTCGGCGCAGAATCTGTTGCTGATCCTCAATGACATTTTAGATTACTCCAAAATTGAAGCAGGTGCACTAGCTCTTGATTTGCATGCAACAGATGTATTTAAGCTATTTGATACGATAGCGACGCTATTTGAGCAAGCAGGGCTAAAACAGCAGGTTATGTTCGAGTATCAACTATCTTCCAAGCTGCCGCCATGCTTGTTAATCGACTCTCTAAGAGTCAATCAAATCGTCAATAATTTACTTCATAACGCCGGTAAATTTACAGAGGAGGGAGCTGTATCACTATTGGTGGATTACCAAGATAATCATTTGATAGTGAGTATTAAAGATACAGGTATTGGTATATCACCCAACCAGCAAAAGCTATTGTTCAATGAGTTTACCCAGTTGGATGTATCTACCACCCGTCGTTATGGGGGAACAGGGCTTGGGCTAACTATCTCACAGCGTTTAGCTGAGTTGATGGGGGGTAAATTGGAAGTTGACAGCGTGAAGGGTGAGGGCAGTTGCTTTACTTTGAGAATACCCGCAGCTGTGGCCCAGCTCCCCCTAGAGACAGACGCATTAGTGCATGTGCCTGATTTAAGTAATACATCAGTTTTGATAGTCGAAGATAATATCGTAAATCAGGTTGTACTTGAGAAGGCATTGCAAGACACCCAGTGTATTTTACATAAAACCATGGATGGGGTTGAAGCCCTATCATTTTTAAAAGAGCACAGTGCAGATATTGTTTTAATGGATTGTCAGATGCCAAACATGGATGGGTATGAATGTACCGAACAGATAAGAAAGGAGCCGAATATATATGGTAAACCTTATATTATCGCCATTACTGCCAACGCATACAGTGAGGATCGCCTCAAGTGCCTACGAGTGGGGATGGATAACTTTGTTGCTAAACCAATTGAAAAAGACACTTTGTATCAAGCGATTGCAGAAGCACTGTCACACATTAATTAACCTCTTGCGGTTTCACATCCAAAGATGAACTTTTGTTCAACATTAAGGCGTTTTTGCGAAGTAATAGCACGTTATTGCAAGTGAAGATAGTGTGCAAAATAGCCTTATTGGAACAATTATCTTATGTGTAGTTGAGGTTACCTAGCAAACCTATTCGTTAAATCTGCTCTATAACCTGAGCAAGCTCTTCGGCTCCAACAGGTTTTGAAAAGTAGTATCCCTGCATGTAAAAACAACCAAGCTCCTTTAAAAATGCCAGCTGCTCGGTATTTTCTACCCCTTCTGCGATACAGGACATTTGCAAACTTTCGGCGAGTAAGTAGATGGTGCGTATTATAGACTTATTACTGTTTAGACTGTCCATCTTTCTGACAAACCCTTGGTCAATCTTGATAATATCAATCGGGAATTGATTGAGGTAGGTTAAAGATGAGTAGCCTGTTCCAAAATCGTCCAACAGTAAAACAAACCCTGCTCGTTTTAGCGCTCTTAAAGACCGTTTTGCCTTATCAGTATCTTCCATAAGTGAGCTTTCGGTGATTTCAAGCCGCAGCACACTGGTACTCAAATTAAAAGAGTTGAGAATATTGACTAGGTTCTGAGCAACATCAGATTTTAGAATATGGACGGGAGAGAGGTTAAGTGATAAATAAAACTCACTGTCACGTTCGATAAACTCTCGTAGCTCACGCAATGCTCTTTTAAGGGCTTGTTCGGTCATTAATTCAATTAAACCAACCTCTTCAGAGATTGGAATAAAATCCATCGGAGAAACGTTTTCACCTTCATATTGCCAGCGCATCAACAACTCAACACCTATGACTCGGCCACTCATGATATTTACAATAGGTTGGTAATGGTTATAAATCTGCTCATCTCGATACGCAGTTTTTAGTGCATTTTCCAAGGTGAGTTTACGTGAAAACTGGGTATTCATTTGTGTTGTGAAAAACTTAAATCCGTTTCTGCCAGCTTGTTTTGCATGGATCATAGCTATGTCTGCGTTACGGATCAGCATTTCTGGTGTTTTTGCGTCAAAAGGATACATTGCCACACCAATACTTGCCGAAATACTCATTGTAATACCGCCGATCTCAATCTTTTTAGGCAGGCTGTAGAGTAGTTTCGTCGCCAGTTCACTTAGTTTGTGAGGTGAGCGAACATCTTTAACCAGCACAATAAATTCATCACCACTTTGGCGACCTAATACACAGTTTGCGGGGAGCACATGGTTGATCCGCTCCGTGATCTTGATTAGAAGCTGATCTCCCGTATGGTGTCCGTAGGCATCATTAATCGGCTTAAATTTGTCTAAATCAATGAATAGTAAAGCACAACTTCGCTCTGACGACTGTGCGTGATGTAGCGCAAACTCGATGTGTTGTAGCATTAGGTTGCGATTCGGCAACTTAGTAAGCGCATCAAAATTCGCCAAATACCGCAGCTCACTTTCAGCCTGCTTTTGCTCTGTAAGGTCAGAGATCACGATTACATAGTGTTCGATTTGACGATTATTTTTAGAAATCGCATTAATGCTCAAGTGGATCGGATGCGCGTCCTGATGCGAAGTTTTCACCGTTAGTTCTTGCCTAATATGGTGATTTGGTCCTAGTTTTTTAATTCGTTTAAGCAAATTGTTGAGTTTTTTATAACCAACCACTTTGGTAAACTTTTTGAAAGAAAGGTCTTTCACGGCACTCTCTTCATCAAGTTCAAAAGCGTGACAAAAACTTGCGTTTACCGATAATGGGTGTAAATCTACGTCTAGAATAAGGATCCAATCACTGACCTGACTAAAGGCTTCACCAAGAATTGTAGCCCGTAGATCTGTCGCTTTTTGCTCGGTAATGTTGGTATAAATCCCCATGATGTCTTTGACTTTGCCCTTTTCATCATAGCTTTGTACCTGCCCGATGTCATGATACCAAAGCCAAGGCTCATCGATGCCTTTGACGCGGTAGGTTAAAGACAGCTGCTTATCTGTTGGAGAAGTAATAAACTGTTTCCAAACTCGTTGTAAATGCTCTTTATCATCTGGGTGGACGCGTTCAAAGTAGTCATTAAGTATTGCTACCTCGGTGTCGGCGGTCATGGGTAAACAGTCAAAGTTTCTGCGCTGTTTAACCGTTTTTGATGTGAGATCTACTTGCCATATGCCACTTCGGGTCGTATTAAGTGCCATTTCAGTTTGCTGCTTGCTGATGGTCATTTCGTTAAGCGCCGCTTTGATCGTGCGTTGCTTTTTATTGTTTTGCTTGAGCCAAAGCAAGACTACGCTGAGTATAGATAAGGCGTAAAAAGTCCAAGCAAGTGGCGAGTTGAATAATGAGTGTTCAACATTAAAAGATAAGGTAATAGCATCTTTTATCTGTTGATTACCAAGTGTGAGTTGCTCGATCAGTAGGGTGTACTTACCTGGTTTTAAGTGATTGAAAAATAGATAATTAGAGTTCAAGTTACTAAATTCTATTGAGGTTGGGCCTGTTAGTTTTGCGCGGTAGTGAAAAACGAACTGATTAGAAAAATCAAAATTGTTAAACATAATCTTCAAGCCCAGGTCGTCGTGGTTAAGAACAAGCGGCTGGGTTTCAAGGAATGTTGGATAGAAGTCAATACTACGAGACATCAAGTTGATGTCTGTTATTGCCAATTCGGCTTTTGATAAGTTGTTTTCAAGAAAATCAGCGGGAGAAAACCAAACTACGCCATTGATGGTACCAAATGCCATTAGGCCGGAGTCCAAGATAGTACTCGCTCCAGCGTTAAACTCGCTATTCGGTAAACCATGGCTGGCGTCGAATTTTTGCAATTGTCTGTTGCTGATATTGAATCGATACAAGCCGGACTGACTGCTAATCCATAGGTAACCGAAGTTATCAGCAATGAGTTGATATGCAGATTGAGGTTCAGAACCGTCAGCAATTTTTACCTTATATTTGAGCGTCAAACTTTGCTCGTCTAGTGCAATCACGCCATCAACTGAACTGGCAAGCCATAGTGTACCGTCTTCGGTATAGACCCAGTGATCGATCACGGAAAATCGCTCCGCGTCTTGCTGGCCAAATTCGTAAATAACGGTTAACTTCCCACTACGCTCATGGTAACTGATCAAGCTGCGCTCTGTACTGAGTAAATACTCCCCCTGACGCGATGGCAGAGGAGGGAGAAACTTGTAGGCACTGTCTACTTCTAGCTTTTGTGTTAGATCTACTAAGGGACGAACACTTTTATTAAGTGCATCGTAGACGAAAAAGCCTTCACTACTGATGAATGCAATTTCATTTTTACTGACCGAAGCCGCTCCCCAGTTCAAGCTTACAAATGGGGTTTTTTGTTGCTTGTCAACGGGAGGCAGGCTAATGGTATCGTCAGTTTTGTTCAATACGCGTAGGCCAGACAAAGTTTCTACAAACAAAACGTTGTCATCAATATGATTTAAAGCGATGGTTTTGTATATCGCATTAGTCGCGTAGGCGGCTTTAGGATCAGTGTTTTTATAGTAGTGTTTGGGATTGGTGTCTTGTAAGCCGTTGAACAGAATCAAGCCATTATCAGTACCTACCCAGATCTGATTTTCGCTCTGTTCATAAATAGACCAGATGTTGTGGTTTATGAATGCTTTATTCTCAGCTTTTAATGTCTTAAAACGAAGTGAAGTTAACGGCCAGTAATATGCCCCCTGATTGAGTGTTGCCATCCATATATTGCCATAGGTATCAAACATCAAGTCAATAACGTTACTTTGTGCTAGCGCGAACTTACTGTCTTTTAGTGATAGCAGTAAACTGGCAGACTGGCGTTTTCTGTCTACGGTATAAACGCCACGCTCGGTTGCTATTAGCTCGCCGTACGGCGTCACTACGTGGTCCCAGATATTTAATTCTGGTACAAGGGTATAAGCCGATTCTAATTGTAGGGTTTTGTTAATGATAGGGATGCTATACAACCCTTGCACAGTGCCAACAAGTAATCCGATTGCTGGGTCAAATTTTAGCAGTTTCACATTGCTATTCAGGCTATTGCGTTGTTGCTTGGGTAAAAACTGTTGCTCAACTAATAGCCGGGATTCGAAATTATAGGTGAAAAAGCCCTGATTGGTGCCTATCAGTAACGCCTTATCAAGTCGTACGATGGCTCGAACATAACTGTGTTTTTCAAAACTTGTCACCAAGGTGGAGCGTTTGTTGTTTAAATCAATCTTGTATAAAAAATTGTCTATACCTGCGTATAGCATGTTACCGATTTTGAACGCGGCGGTGATTTCGGAAAAGGCGTTAGAATTAGTGACTAATCTGCCAGAATAAACTTGTTCGACCTCTAAAGTATTGACGTTTACCAAGTAAGCGCCACTAAAGGCAGTTGATACTAGCAGTAAATCAGCGTCAACAAGCGTGATGTAGGAAATGTGTTTGGTTGCTAGATTAAACTGGCTTTTAACCAAAGTGATATTGTTACCGTCATATCGGTTAAGGCCTAACTGGGTACCAATCCAAACATAGCCATGCTTGTCCTGCACGATGCCACTGATACTAGCCTGTGATAGCCCTTCTTCCGTTGACAGTCGGTTAATTGTATTACCTTTATTTTGCGCAAAAGCTTTACCTTGCAGCATGGCTGTAAAGCACAAAATTAGAATGAGCGCAAAGCAACGATACATGAATTAAGCCTTTGAATTAAAATTGTTTATATATAACTGTCTCCTGACTACTTAAGCGTATGCTAGCTACGTAATAGCATTTTTCACAAGTAGGTAAGTCCGTTTGGTTAAATCGAGGGTTCAAATCGTTAATTTAACACAATATTTATGTTTGTGACTATAAGCTTGCGATATTAACTTTTCACGGCACACTAACACACATCTTTACTTACTTATATATCCAAACTTTAGCCTACTTTTTCACTAATCACATGAGAATTATGGAGAAGTTAAAAAATAATAACGCTTTCGTTGGCGTAGGCATGAGTAACGCCATGAAAGCTAAATGACAATAATTATCATTTTTTGACTTTTTGTAGTTGATAACTATTTTTGTTTAGATTAAACTCATCAGCAGTTAATGTTATTGAGATTGGTTTGTATTCATGTATATCTGCATTTGTCACGGTGTAACAGATAAAAAGATTGCTCAGGCGATTGATGATGGGGCGACCAGCATGCGTGAATTAAGTAAAGAGCTAGGTGTGGGGACACAATGTGGTAAATGCACGAACTGCACAAAAAAGATCTTGAACGAGAAGCTTATTGAAATTGTGGATATTACAGATCAAGTTGCATAATCGAATAATATAGATGTTTTATGATACAAAAAAGGGCCTGTTGGCCCTTTTTTGTTGCTTATGGTTACATCTGCGTCTGTAAGTAGTTCTCAATACCCATTGCTTTAATTAGACTTTGTTGGGTTTCCAACCAGTCAATTTGTTCTTCTTGCTCATTAAGAATAGCATCCAGCGCTTCGCGTGAAATATAATCACGTTTTTGTTCTGCAAGTTCAATGGCGTTTTTCAGATCAACTAACGACAGTTGTTCGAATTCCATGTTTGCAGCTATCATCTCTTCGCTATTTTCACCGATACGTAAACGGCCTAAGCTTTGCAGATTTGGTAAGCCTTCTAAAAATAAAATGCGCTCAATTAGGCGATCTGCATTTTTCATTTTTTGAATTGAGGTCTTATAATCAGCCTTGTCTAACGCTGTAAAACCAAAGTCTTTAAACATACGTGCATGTAAAAAATACTGATTGATACCTACTAACTCATTAGCAAGAACTGCGTTAAGTGCCGCGATGACGTCTTTGTTTCCTTTCATATCGGCTCCTAACCTACTTGAGATTGAATATAATTTTGGATGCCAATCTTATCCATTAGCCCCAGTTGTTGTTCCAGCCAATAAACGTGATCTTCTTCGGTATCGAACAATAGCTTCTCAAGCGTCTCGCGCGATTGGTAGTCTTGCTCTTGTTCACAAATGGCGATGGCTTCTTTAACGCTTTCAACGACCTCTAACTCAAGGGTTAAATCATTTTGCATCATTGAGCGCACATCATGGCCAATTAAAAGATCTCGGCGTTTGGTCATATTGGGCACGCCTTCAAGAAATAGAATACGCTTTATCAACCAGTCTGCATGGGTCGTTTCTTCTTCCATCTCGTGGTTTAAACGCTCATATAGCTTATTCAGCCCCCAGTCGTCATACATGCGCGAGTGGATAAAATATTGATCAATGGCTGCCAGTTCATTGGCTAATAGTGCATTAAACGCATCAATAACTCTTTGCTTACCTTTCATAACGTCCGCCTTAAAAAGATTAATTGCGACCAGTTTATCTAAATGAGTGATGCTGTCAATAAAAAATCCATAAAAATCATATAGTTAAAAATTGATTATGATTCGCATTACAGTTCATTTTTGTATCATTATAGGGATTATTGACGCGCTTACGCTTGGCCTTGAGTCTTGATGCTACTCAAAGCCAAGCCCGAGAGTTAGCCTTGCTTCAAATGAACATACCGGTGTCGAGAAAATTTGCTGTACAGCACGGGAAGTACAAAAAGCGTAAGGCAGGTTGAGCTAATTAACCCACCGACAACCACGCTGGCCAGCGGCTTTTGGATTTCTGCGCCAACAGTACTTGCCAGTAGCATAGGAGTTAATCCAAGTGCAGAAGTTAGTGCTGTCATCAGCACAGGCCTTAGCCGTGATGTGGCTCCATTAAAGATTGCAAGTGACTCAGACTGCCCAGATCGTATTCCTTGATTGATACTTTCAACCATCACCACACCATTTAACACGGCCACACCAAACAAGGTGATAAAGCCAACCGAGCTGGGTACGGATAAATACTGCCCACTCAGGTACAAGGTAAACACGCCACCTATGACCGCCAGCGGTACATTCAGCAAAATGAGCATCGCTTGAGCGATTGAGGAGAACGCAAAATATAGTAACAGCGCAATTAATGCCAACGCCAGTGGTACTACAATACTGAGCCTTTTTGCAGAGCGTTGCTGACTTTCATATTGGCCGCCAATTTCCACAGAGTAGCCAGAAGGCAATTCAATAGCGCTATCTATACTCGTCTTAATTTGCTCTACAACGCTTCCCATATCGCGACCTTGAACATTGGCCTGAACCACGACGGTACGTTGAACATCTTCGCGCCGGATCAGCGGAGGGCCGGATTGCATGCGAATATCCGCAACGTCAGCGAGCTTGACCCATGCACCATTGGCAGCTAGGAGTCTCAGCGATTGTATTGAGGTAATGTCTTTTCTGTATGACTGGTCTAGCCGTACATAAATGTCATAGCGCTCATTGCCATTAATGATTTGACCAGCAGAGCGACCACCTAGGCCATCTTGTACGACTTCCATTACCTGCGACACAGATAATCCGTAGCGGGAGAGCTGTTGTCGGTTTGGGGTAACGACCAGCTGTGTTTCGCCAACTATCTGCTCAAGCGCAACATCTGTTGTGCCATCAATGGTTTTTACTAGCGCTTCGATTTGCTGGCCTTTTTGTGCCAATACATCCAACTGTGGGCCAAATAGCTTTATGGCTAATTGGGCTTTTACCCCTGACAGAAGTTCATCAACTCGGGTCGCGATTGGCTGAGAAAAGGTGAACAGTAGTCCTGGGTAATCTTCAAGCTTTTTGGTCATCAGGTTTTGTAACTCAAGTCGGTTGGAGGCACTTTGCCATTGATGTTTTGGTTTCAATCCGATGTAAATTTCAATGTTATTAACAGGTTCAGGGTCACCGCCTAACTCCGGCCTGCCAATTCGGCTCAACGCATACGTTACCTCAGGAAACGACATCAGTGTTTGTTCCAACACTGGGGCTACATCTAGCGCCGTTTGTAAGCTTGCTGACGGGGCTAAGGTGACTCTGAGATTGATAGTTCCTTCTTCTAGCTCGGGTACAAATTCAGTGCCTATCTTTGGCAGGATTATCAATGCTGCGCAAAATAGTGCAATAGCGCTGCCGACGATGATGCTTGGGCGGTGTATCGCCTTGCTCAGCAGGTATTGGTAGCCTTTGTCTAGTGGTTCGAGCAGAATGCTTGTCCTATTATTCACTTGATATTTAAACAGATAACTTGCCAGAGCAGGCACCACTAAAATAGCGACAATAATCGCGCTAATAATAGATAAAATTATACTGATAGCCATAGGCTGAAAAAGCTTAGCCTCGACACCTTCAAAGCTAAATAGTGGCGTGAATACCAATAATATAATGAGTGCTGCAAAAATTACGGGGCGAGCCACTTCTTTGCCTGCTAGCTTAATGGTTTCACTGCTATTAGTAGATGTTTCTTGGTTGAGGTGTTTGACCATGTTTTCAACCATTACAACTGATCCATCTACGAGCATGCCAATCGCGATGGCGATTCCACCCAAAGACATTAAGTTTGCTGACACACCAAACCAAGCCATAAACATAAGCGCTAAAGCGATGGAAACAGGGATTGAAATAAGCACTAACAAAGTGGCGCGTAAACTCATTAAAAACAAACAGAGAATAACCACAATGAGTATGAGCGCAAGTAGCAGCGCTTTAACAACGGTACTGAGCGCCTTTTGTACTAAATCAGCTTGGTCGTAAAAGGGTATCAAACGCACGCCACTGGGAAGTGCACGTTGAATGATATCAAGTCTTTGATTTATCCCATCAATGGTTGCTTTAGTATTTGCCCCCATACGCTTGAGTACGATACCTGTTACAACCTCGCCTAAGCGTTCAACACTACCTTGTTCATCACGGCGTGTCATGGTGACTGCACCTTGGCGAATTTCACTTCCCAATTGAACATGTGCAACATCGGACAATGTAATGACCGTGCCATTAATGCTTTTTAGTGGTACTTGGGAAAGTTCTGCCAGCCCTTGTTCACCACTTGTATACCAGCCCATTCCACGGATAACCAGTTGTTCTTGGCCGCGATTCATATACCAGCCACCCACGTTTTGGTTGTTTTGCTCAATTGCATTGATAACATCTTGTTGGGTGAGGGAGTAGGCGAGCAACTGAGTGGGATTAATGTTAACTTGATACTGTTTTACATCCCCGCCAAATGATAGAACGTCGGTAACGCCATCAATGGGCATCAGCAACAATTTCACAACCCAATCATTGATGCTGCGAAGTGCCATTGTATCAACATCTGCATTAGGCTCTGCTACGAGTAAATATTGGAATATCTGTCCAAGCCCTGAAGTGTTTGGGCCCATTTCTGGTGTACCCAGCCCCGTCGGAATGAGTTCTTTAGCGCTTTGCAAGCGCTCGAAAACTTGTTGCCGTGCAAAGTAGATATCAGTTCCTTCTTTAAAAACGATTGTGACACCGGACAAGCCGGTTTTTGATACCGAACGAACTTGTTCTACGCTTGGTAGTGCGTACATCACCGCTTCTATGGGATAAGTAATGAGCTTTTCAACTTCTTCAGAAGCAAGTCCAGGTGCTTGCGTATTGACCGTTACCTGCACATTTGTCACATCTGGAAAGGCATCTAGGTTGAGTTTAGGAATCGTTACTGACGCCACTGCTAAGGTGATTAGCAGTGCCAGTACCACCACCATGCGACAGTTAACAGACCAATCAATTAAGCGATTAAACATGTTTGGCACCTCGCTTAATGGTTGTGTGGATCAAAGCTGCTTTTAGCCAGCTGTGACGATATAAAAAATGCGCCCTGAGTGACAACATGTGTGCCCTCAGGAATTCCGATGACTTCGATTTGCTCCCCAAAAGCTCGACCTCGTTGCACTTGCACCGCTTCAAATTGATTGGTTTCATCAGTTACAAAAACCTGCCAGTCTCCATCAGTTGAACGCACCAACGCAGTTTCCGGAACTGTCACTATTGGCTGTTGTGTTGGCAATAGGAAATGGACATTCACAAACATGCCAGCATGAAGTTGGTGGTCTTGATTGCTCACCTGAAGCCGAACGTTGCGAGTGCGTGTGACAGGGTCGATGGTATGGGATTCCTGAATTACTTTGGCAGGATACGCTCGTCCTTGATACTCAACAACGACTTGGCTTTGTTGGCTAATTTGCTGGCTATCGTTAACAGATAGACGAGCTTCAACCCATAAGTTTTGCTCATCAGCCAGTCGCATGAGTGTTTGCCCTGTGCTGACTCGTTGCCCCTGAGCAAAGTCATCTTGTAGTACAATCCCTGCTATTTGCGCGTACAAGCTGTATTGGCCCAGTTCAATATTTGATTGTTCGTCAAGCTGACTAATTGCATGTGAACTTAACCCCAAGGCCGTGAGTCTGCCCATACTAGCCAGATAACGAGTTTTGGCTTGAACACGTTGGCTGTCACTTAGTGACTGATCAGTTAAATTTTCAAGGCGTTTCCATTCGCTTGCTGACACCATGTAGTCGGCTTGAGCTTGCGCCATTGTTTCGCTGTAAAGCGTGATCAACTTATCTCCAACCTTAACTCTCTCTCCCAGCGTGGTATGACGAGTAACAATGACAGAGTCCGTTCTTGGTGATACGACATAGCTGGTATAACCGTTTTCTTTAAGCTCACCTGGTGCATAGAGCTTTTGGCTAGGTTTATGTTTTTTAAGCGCTGTCACATGTATCTTTGCCAGTTGTTGCTGGACGGTGCTCAAAGTGAGGGCGGGGGTTTGGTCGTGTTCAGTATGTGTATCAGCACTGGCTACGGAATCGTGGTGATTGTGCGACTGTGCTGATTGTGCGCTATTGCTGATAAATAACTGGGAGAAAGACAAACAAATAGCGCCCACTAGGTAAAATTTACGCATAGTAATCTCTTATCTATATAAAATAATGTTAAGAATATCCATCGAAAAAACGCATACGGCTGTGGTGCTGAATGGTTTTGTATCACGGATTAATTTTTTATGTTGGGCCATCAGACCCAAAAAGATAACGAGATTAGGCTTTTGGAGGTTTAAATTGTGGCTCGTGCCTATATACAGTATGAGAAGGCGTTTGCGAATAAGCGCCCTGTGTAAGCTCGAAGGACAACTGACAAGTTGGCTTAGTAACGTACCAGCTCAAGTGGGTGCCACTACAATGACCACAGTGATGACAGTCTTTGATGTTATGGCCATCTTCATCGTACAGTGCTTCACCTGCATTGTATTGTTCTGCATGACTATGTTCGGTTTGTAGGTGTTCGAGGTCAATTTGATGAGTTTGGGTCGCAGACGCCATTGCACCCACCGACTGTAAAGCAATCGTTAGTGTAATGATTATGCTGATAAGTACTCTCAAATTCACGTGTGTCTATACCTAAACATTGATACAGCGCTAAGCTAACAAACATTGCAAATTGGGTCAATGTATATGTTTTGACGACAAAAGTTAGATTTAAACGTTTAGTTCCAGATATGGCGATAGTGAAGTGTTTTTTGCGATACACTGACACCATTATGAATAAATTAGAACGTGATTATGTTTTCTCCTGAAGTTTGCCAAAAAGCTAGAAAGAGTCGCGACCATCGCTTTGATGGGTTGTTTTATGTCGCTGTTAAAACAACGGGCATATACTGCCGACCGATCTGTCCTGCACCGGCGGCACACGAGAAAAATGTTGAATATTACCAACACGCTCATAATGCAGCGGACGCAGGGTTTCGTCCATGTATTCGCTGTCGTCCAGACTCTGCACCGGGCAGTTATGCATGGCTTGGTACCCAAACCACCGCAGTGCGCGCTAAAAAGTTGATTGATGAGGGCGCATTATCCAACCACTCAGTGGCCCAGTTAGCAGACCGCTTAGGGATCACGCAAAGGTATCTTAATAAATTGTTTGTGCAATATTATGGCACTACGCCCAAACAGTACGCACTCTATAAACAATGTGATTTTGCTAAACAATTATTGCAGCAGACCAAGTTAAGTGTTGCCCACATTGCTTTTGCCAGTGGGTTTCATTCGCTACGCCGTTTTAATGACGCATTCGTTCGCTTATTTCAGCTTACGCCTAGTCAACTCAGAGGGGAAAGTGAGCAGGTTCAATCCCACATTACGCTGCACTTGCCGTTTCGACCTCCATACAACTGGCAAGCTTTACACGGGTTTCTATCCAAACGACTCATTGAACCTATGGAATGGCTGACAGACCATAGCTATGGGAGAACATATCGACTTGATGGTTATGATGGTGCCTTTGAGGCGCATTTTGACGAACCTAACCACAGGTTTAAGGTAGAAATTACAATCAATGACATCGCTGGCTTGCACTTGGTTGTCAGTAACATTAGACGAGTATTAGACTTGGATGCCGATCCGAATTTTATTCATCAGCATTTATATCAATCGTTGCCCGAGTCATTTCAATTGACAGCAGGTTTACGCCTTCCAGGGATCTGGAGTGAATTCGAAGCCGGTGTGCGTGCGGTACTGGGCCAGCAGGTAAGCGTTGCGGCTGCTAGAAATTTGTTAATCACGCTGATAAAGGAACTTGGTGAAACAAACCACCAAGGGCAAGTGTTGTTTCCTTCTTCTGCGGTAATGGCGAACTGTGAGTATGAGTTTTTTAACATGCCACAACGGCGCAAAGAGGCGTTGGCATATCTTGCGCAATATAGTCAGCAAAACCCACTTAGCAACGAATTAGAAGAGTGGTTGGCTATTAAAGGCATCGGTCCTTGGACCGTCGATTACGCAAAAATGCGTGGGCAGAGCAATCCCGATATTTATTTGGGGTCAGATTTAGGTGTCAAAAAAGCATTTTCTCAATGTGGAACACTGGATATCGTTGCATGTGCTCCATTTCGAAGTTATCTAACATTTCAACTATGGCAACAACTATGATTTATCAGCATACAATGAATACCCCTATTGGTGAGCTTTTCATACAGGCATCCCAAAGAGGGTTAACTTATGTAGGGTTTAAACCAATACACTTGCACAGTGAACAGCATAATACTCATACACAAAAAGCTTTGCAGCAACTTAAGGAGTATTTTTCAGGTACTCGATACGAATTTGATGTGGAAGTTGATGTGCATGGTACGGCGTTTCAAAAATCTGTTTGGGAAGTACTTATGATGGTGCCATACGGAGATACAAACACGTATAGCTGGATGGCAAATCGTTTGAATAATCCAAAGGCTGTGAGAGCAGTTGGTAGTGCAAATGGTAAAAACCCGATCAGCATCATTGTGCCATGTCATAGAATCATAGGCGCAAATGGTACGTTAACAGGTTATGCCGGAGGCGTTGAAAAAAAAGCTTGGTTACTTGAACATGAGCAGCAAAATAGAAAAACTTAGATATACTTAACTACAAGTGAACAAACGTTAGGGGAACAAAGGATTGCTAGTACGCTGGATTATTTACTGTTACTTGTTGCTACATATGCAGGCTTTATTTGCCCAGACCCTAACCTTTTGCTACGAGGACAAAGAACTAGCTCCATCCTATATGGGCAAGGGGCTTGAGGTTCCTCCAATAAACCCCGGAGCAAGTATCGAAGCGCTTCAGGCTGTAGAGGAGAACATAAGAGGGCTTACTATTATTTTTGTGCGCCAGCCATGGCAGCGTTGTTTACACGATATCAAGCGTAATAAAGTAGATGCCGTTATAGCTAGCTATGTAGAAAGCCGACAAGAGTTTATGATTTTTCCCAGCAGCGAAAGCGGACAATTAGACATCACACTGGCGTTGAATAAGCTTGGGCGATGTTTAGTTGGCAGTAAAGAGTTTGTGTCGCAACTGGACGCGAATGAAGGTACTTTTAATATTGCTATTCCAAGAGGGTACTCGTCAGCCGATCGAATAGCGGACCCGCGTTTCACCAAAGTAGACACCCTATCGCAAAAAGATGCTTTTGACTTGGTGAGTAAAGAAGTAGTCGATGGCACGTTTGGACTATGTATGATAAACGGTGAACAGGTCAGTGCTTACCCCTACGCAGGTGTTTTACATGCCAAATACCCACCATTTGATATGAGTTATGGCTTTTTGGCTTTTTCTAAGAACTTCTACGAAAATAACAAAGAGTTAGCTAAACAAGTATGGGGGGAGTTAGCCAGCTTTCCATTTGCAGAAGTGTACATGAGATACCTAGAAGAGAATGATAAGAAGGTGCCGCAAGAGAGTGACCCTCAAAGTGCAGCAAGCTCACAGTAACGTAGTAAACAATATGAACTTTGGGTAGACTAACGGCTTTTCAAGCTTTAAGACTCTCAAATGGCACAACTTTATTTTTATTATTCAGCAATGAATGCTGGTAAATCAACCACTTTATTACAGTCAGCGTTTAACTACCGTGAACGAGGCATGACACCGTTTATATTAACAGCGGCAATTGATAATCGTGCTGGTGTAGGTAAAGTCGCATCACGTATTGGTTTAGAAGCTGATGCCCATATTTATGACGCACACACAGATCTTAAACATTTGGTCGATGAGCATCATAGCGAGCAAAAAATTGATTGCATTTTAGTTGATGAGTGTCAGTTTTTGAGTAAGGCGCAAGTCAGCGCTTTGACTGATGTTGTTGATGAGCTACATATACCGGTTTTATGTTACGGTTTAAGAACTGACTTCAGAGGTGAGCTATTCGAAGGCTCTCAGTATTTGCTAGCATGGGCTGATAAGTTAATTGAGCTTAAAACTGTTTGTCATTGTGGACGAAAGGCTAATCGCGTGCTGCGCACGGATGAGCACGGCGTAGCAATAGCTGATGGCGCTCAGGTAGAAATTGGTGGTAATGATAGATACGTCTCAATGTGTCGTGAACATTATAAGGCTGAACTAAGCAAAGTTTCAAAAAACTAGTTTTTGCAGGCGCTTACAAATTAAACAAAGGGAATGATATGGCTGGGGCAAGTTTACTTTCGTTGCTAGATGACATCGCTACATTGTTGGATGACATTGCACTGATGTCTAAAACGGCGGCGAAGAAAACTGCGGGTGTGTTAGGTGATGATCTTGCGCTCAATGCTCAGCAAGTGACGGGAGTGTCGGCAGATAGAGAATTACCAGTCGTATGGGCTGTTGCAAAAGGCTCTTTTGTCAATAAGCTCATACTGGTACCCGCAGCGCTTTTAATCAGTGCTTTCTTACCATTTCTAATCACACCTTTGTTAATGCTTGGTGGATTGTTTTTGTGTTTTGAAGGCGCCGAGAAGGTTTTCGAAAAATTGTTTCAAGGTAAGCAACCTCATGACAGCGAAGCCAACGCATTGATTACGGACAGAATTAGCTATGAAAAGGATAAAATCAAAGGTGCCATAAGAACCGACTTTATTTTATCGGCGGAGATAATCGTTATATCTTTGGGCACAGTAGCAATGCAAAATTTGACTATGCAATTGAGCGTTCTCAGCATTATTGCCGTCGCTATGACAATTGGTGTATATGGCCTTGTGGCACTCATTGTTAAACTTGATGATATTGGCCTTTATCTCCTCTCTACACCCAATGTCAGCGGTCTCAAAAAAGCGTTGGGCTCATCGCTTTTGATCATAGCTCCTAACTTGATGAAAGTGCTGGCTGTTGTTGGAACCGTTGCCATGTTTATGGTGGGCGGTGGGATCTTGGTTCATGGTTGGCATACACTATCGCTTTGGATAAACTCCATCAGTGCAGATATCGCCACATTAAGCTTCTCATGGTTGGAATATATTTTGCCCAGTATAATGAGCGCAATATTTGGCTTAATCGCGGGCTCGGTAGTTGTTTTGTTAGGTTTTATTTTAGCTAAAATAAAGCCAAAATTAGTGTGAATGCTAACGGTAATTACCGCTAACATTCACTTTTGTGCGTAACGACTACCATCCTTGGTTCAGCTAGCTTGGCGGCTAGTAACTCCAAGCCAAAAATCGGCTAATCTTTTGGCCTTGCGTCATTTTCACCGTTTTGATTTCCTTGGGCTGTTGCTTTTTTAGTGTGAGCTTCAGCGATGATAAGTTCTCTTTATTGGAGACCAGACAGGTGAACCAGCCTACTTGATCGGCATAATCTTTACTTTCTCGGATCATAGTTTTAATAAAGCGCTTCTCACCACCGTCGCACCAAAGCTCCTGACTTTGCCCTCCAAAGTTTAATTTACTGGTAGGTTTTTGTTTTAGATTTTGCCACTTACGACGGGTACCAAGCTCTGCTTCTTTTTGATTTGCGTGAAACGGTGGATTACACATGGTTAGGTTGAAGTACTGACCAGGCTTTATCACATTATGGAAAACATGCTCTGTGTTGGGCTGTTGCTGTAACCTTATGTCCAGAGCATTGGCCTGAGCGATGGCTTTAGCACATTTTAGTGCTTCTGGGTTGATGTCTGACGCTGAGAATTGCCACTGATACTCAGCATGGCCTATCAAGGGGTAGATGAGGTTGGCCCCAGTACCAATATCTAACACCTTCACAGCTGAACTTTGTGTAACCTCTTGCTCATTAGCGTGGAGCAAATCGGCTAACGCATGAATGTAGTCCGCTCGTCCTGGGACTGGTGGACATAAAAAGTCTTTTGGCAACGCCCAGTATTTAACGTCGTAGTAGTGCATAAGCAGCGCTTTGTTAAGGCATATTAGTGATTCTCTGTTGCTAAAATCGATGCTGGTATTGCCCTTTACCGTGTTGATGAGGTGGTTTGCCAGTTCAGGCAAGGTGGTGCAGAGAGCTTTAAAGTCGTAACCATTGCGATGTTTGTTTCTACTGTGCATTGTTTGAGCGCTTTGTATTAAGTGGCTGGCCATTATATCGCTGAGTTACTATCGGTGACAATTAGGTATGCGTTGCGAGTCAGTTTTACTACTGGTAGGATGAGTTAATAAGACAACAATTAGAATAAATTATGATTGAACAAACGTCTCTGTTAGTGCCCCTTAGCGAAGAGCAATCATTACACCTAAGGTACATAGCTCAAGCTGGCAGCACTGGGCCTGCTGTATTTTTCATGCATGGGGCTGTGGAAAATGGCAAAATCTTCTACACCAAGAGCAATAAAGGCTTAGCACCGTTTTTAGCTTCGCAAGGCTATCGCTGTTATGTCGCTGACTTGCGTGGTAGAGGTCAAAGTTTGCCAGCAATATCGGCAAACTCGGAGTATGGCCAAACTGAGTCGATCTTAGAAGACATACCTGCAATGTTGGCGTATATCGAACAGCATAGTGGAGAATTTCCTCGTTTTTGGGTTGCTCACTCGTGGGGCGGAGTGCTGATGAACAGCTACTTTGCACGTTTTCCATCCCAAGTGAAGAAAGTGGATGCATGTGTTTACTTTGGCTCTAAACGTAGTTTGCACAACAAACACATTAGTAAGTACTTTCAAGCAAATTTGATTTGGTATGGCCTTGCGCCGCTATACACCAAAAAGCATGGCTACTTACCGTCAAAAGCGCTCAAGTGGGGTAGTGATGATGAAACGGCAAAGTCACATCGCCAGGGTATGGAATGGGCCAAGCGCAAACCTTGGGTTGATAGTGACGATGGCTTTGACTATGCGGCGGTGCTCAGAAATATGCGCTTGCCAGCAACGTTACACATTGCGGGAATTAAAGACAAAGCACTCGCTCAACCTATCGATATTAAAAAGTTTATGGAGGAGTCTGGACAAGGTGTGCAACAGATGAAGCTATACGGCCGAAAGCATGGCCATAAACATGATTATGGCCATATCGATATGCTCACGCACAAACATGCTGTGCATGATCAATTTAAGGACTTGCTAGATTGGTTTGCGCATTATGATCGTCATTAAGTAACTCGGACATATACGTTTCGTAATGGTGCCAGTTAGTGAGTGGCGCCTTACTTATTGGCTTTCGCACTTGCGCTTTGCTCAAGGTCGATACGGAGCGTTTATCAAGGTAAAACTCTAAGCATTCAGGTTCAAATTTTTGCTCAAGAAAGTGTAGTGTTTGATTGAGTGCTTTAGCAGGATGTTTGAGTAAATCTTCGTAGCTTAATGTGAATATATTTTGTGGAATGTATTTTTTAAAGTGCTCCATCATATCGATTTGCGCCTGCGCATACAGCTTAAACTCAGTGAGGGAACAAAAATAGGGTTCGTTGGCACCAAAGTGATTGCTAAATACAGACCAGGCCGTGGCACCAAAATTACGCGTTAAATGGATAAAGCGCGCATTGGGGAAAATTTTATAAATCATACCAATATTTTGGAAGTTTGCGGGCAGTTTATTGATCACCACTTCGTTACCAACACGCATATCTTTGATCTCATCAATGTACAGATTACGGCAGTAATCGAGCACGGAAGTATTTAAGTTAGAGACACAATAAGGGAAAGGTGCCTCTGCACGTTTTGCCAAAAATGGCACGATTGTGTCACTTAGTACGGTGCATTCACCAATCGAGCCAATGTTGCTGTGTTGCACTAGCATTTGCTCAAGCAATGTTGAACCAGTTCTGGGCAAACCAACAATGAATGTCGGTGTAAATGTCGTCGTTACTTTATTGGTTGGCTGATTAAAGTAGATATCGGAAAAGTGCTCTCTGAGCTGGGTGAAAAAAGGCAGCATATCTTTGGTTCGAAACTCGCACAATTGTATCTGTGTGTCATTTGCCATCTTAAATGCATCAAAAGCCTGCTGATAGTTGCCTAAACGGTGTTGGCATTTACCTAAGGCATAGTAAATCACCACCTTTAACTGTTGATCGTTGCTGTATATTTCTAAAAGGTGCTCAAGTTTTTTGACATATGAGGGCAGCTTAGAGGTTGCACTGAGCTGAGCTGCTTCATAAATAATATGCGGGGTGACCGGTTCGTTTTCGCAGCTAATGCCTTCTTCAAAGATTTTTCTGGCGTTCTCAATAAAGCCGTGGTCGAGATAGAACTGGCCAAGCTCATAGTGCGCGCGTGCGCTGGCTCTAGCGATGGACAGGGTATATTCCAAGACGGTTTTGGCATCAACCACGGATCCAACGATAACAAAGCAATTTGCTAATGTGAACAATGGGTCTAACTCTCTGGGAAGATTTTCACAAGCTCTTCTTAAGTAGTAAATTGCGCTGTCATAGTCAGCGAGTTCGATACACAATTGCCCTAAGCCAAACAAGGCGTGACCATTATTGTTATTTTCTTTGAGAACTGCTTTAAACATAAACTCGGCTTCACGAAGCCTGTTTTCTGCCATTAATTCATAGGCTCTTTGGATCAGTAACATGTTTTGACTATTTCTGACTTAATATATTTAGATGATAAAAACAAAAAGGCGAAATAGCCAATGCCATTTCGCCTTTACTGCTGGGTTACAGTAAAAATTAGAACGTGTAAGTTGCTTTCACGTAGTAGAAGCCGCCGTTAATACCATACGGAGACGTCTCATAGTATTTACCACCCCAATTGTTATTAGGAATACCTGTGGCTCTTTCAAAATCAAGCTTTTCAGGTTCTTGATCGAAGATGTTATTTGCACCAACTGTTAAGCTAATGTTTTCAGTTGCGAAGTAAGTTAACTCAGCGTCAAATGTTACAGAAGGGTCTGCCATGATTGCAGTTGCATCATAGTCAACGTGTACACCTTGGTACTCACCGAAGTAGTTGTAACGTACGAAGCCTGTGAAGTCTTCCCACTGTTGCGTCCACGTTAGCGTAGCACGGTGTTGTGGTAAGTCCTTCTCTAAACGCTGTACTTTGAAATCACCAGTGATTGCTGAGAATCGGTCTACTTCTGTTTCATTCCAGTTATATGCGAATGCAAACGTTGAATAGCCGCCAAGCAAGTCCATTGAGTAGTTAGCTACAAAGTCAACACCTTGAGTTGTTGTATCGAAGTCATTGGTGAAGAAACTAACCTGAGCGATGCTGTCTACGTTTGGTACACCATCCGCTTTAAGTGCAGCTTTTTGCTCTAACGATAGGTCGATTTTATTTGATTGACTGATGCGATCTTCCACTTGGATGTTGTAGTAATCGATAGTCATGAATAAATCGCCAGACTGATATACCGCACCGAATGTGTAACTTTCTGACTCTTCAGGTTGTAACTCCGAACCACCAAGAATTTGTGACACTGGGTTTGTAGGTGGCAATAGCGCTGAATCTACCAATACACCACTGCTTAGGTTCGTTTGAACGTTACTTACGTTTGCTTGACCTACTGTTGGTGCGCGGAAACCAGTACTGATTGAACCACGGAATGACAAGTCATCAGTTGCTTGGAATTGACCTGTGATTTTGAAGTTTGTTGTTGAACCAAATGAATCGTAGTCTTCAAAGCGAAGTGCCCAACCCATTAAGAACTCTTCAGTGAATGGCGTTTCTACGTCAATGTAAGCTGCGTAGTTGCGACGTGTAAACTCACCTGCTGCAGAAGGCTTAAAGCCTGGGAAGCCGTTAGAGCCGATACCGAAACCTTGCTCTGTTAACGGACCTGCAATGAATGATGCTTCATCACCTGCGATTACTTCGAAAGTCTCTTCATGCCATTCTAAACCACCCGCAACGTTTACATCGTAAGCTAAGCCAAAGTCATAGCCTTTAGAGATGTCAGCGTTGAAGTTTTTCTCAAGTTGAATGTATTTACCAGGGCTGAAGTCCATTGGTGTCTCAGCACCCAGTGACGCGTTTACTGTGTTAGTGATGAAGTAACGAGACTCGTTGCGGCCAACAGAACCACTTAAGTCATAGTAAGCACCTTTCATAAAGCCATCTGTGATTTCACCTTTAGTACCAATGGTGAAAGATGTATCAGTGATATTACCACCGAAGAATGGCGTGAAGCCTGCTGGTAAAATTTCATTAAACGCGAAACAGTTATTTGCTGCAAGTGACGCTAGAGCATCTGGATCAGGTAGGCCATTTGATTGAATTTCAACAACTGGACAGTCTAACTGTTGATCATAGCCATCATTTGAACCGACTAATACAGTGGGTGTTGCTGCATCCCACAACGCCTGTTGATCCGCATCTGTTGCGTGTCTTCTCGTTGGTACGCCGTTTACCAAACGAATTGTACCGCCGTATACGCCAGGACGTGTTGTTGGGTTACGATAGTAGAAACCACCTTTAACATCACGCTCAGAATAGTTACCAAACATATAAAATTGAGAGTCGTTTGACAGGTCTAAACCAACATTACCAAATAGACTGATGTCATCTTTAATTTCTGGTGCACCCCAAACTTGTGCTGGGTTTCTAACGCCTTCAAGACCTGCTGCTGTGAACGCTGCAGCGTCTGGACGTTGTACGCTTCGGCTTGTTGCGTCAGCATTTTTGTATTGAAAGCTTAGGTTAGCAAAGCCATCATCAGTGAATGGTAAACCAATATTACCTTCAAATGTTGTGGTATCCCCATCACCTTCAAAATATTGTCCTTGCTTCACAGAGAAACTACCGCCCTCTGAAGCATCTTTTAATACGAAGTTGATTACACCTGCAATCGCATCAGAACCATACTGAGCGGCAGCACCGTCACGTAGTACTTCAACTTGCTTTAATGCAATACTTGGAATAACCGAGATGTCTGGACCTTGTGCACCATCGTTGATACCACCACCTAGGAAGGCGATAACAGAAGAACGATGACGTCGCTTACCGTTTAGTAGTATTAAGGTACTGTCAGCAGGCAGACCACGAAGGTTAGCAGGGCGCACCAGTGAAGCTGCATCACTGATTGGATTTTGGTGAACGTTTAAAGAAGGTACTGAGCCTTTTAAAAGCTCAAGCATATCATCGCCACCCGCCTTGCTCAGTTCGTCACCGCCGATGATATCGACAGGTACCGGTGAGTCACCGACTGAACGAGGTGCAGCACGCGAACCAACGACCGCTATCTTCTCAATCTTTTCTTTCTTAGCGCCTTCCTCTTCTGCATATGCAGTTGTAGATATCATACCTACTGACGCAGTTGAAGCGATAGCATAAGTTATTGCACGACTAATCGCGTTTAATTGTAGTTTCATCCTGTTTCCCCAGTTTGATTATTGTTGTCATAAGCTTTAAACAAAACTCATGTTTGCTTTTTATCGCAACTTATATATACATATCATTAACTTGTGATGCAAACATTCTTTGCACCCGATTTAACCGTAGCATTGATTTAAATAAAGGCAAATTTTTAAATAACTTTTCTTGAAATGCCCTAAATACGGGTAAATTAGCGCAGATATAGGGTGGGGAACAACGAAAAAATAATTTTTAAAATTTATTCTGTTTGGCTGTTATTTGTACAGCTTGTTTTCTGTTGCTGGTATTTTAGCCACTTTTGTCTTTCTTGCCGGTACGTATCCCAAACGCAAGGACAACAACTCCCGCCACCACAACACTCATCAGATTTTGGTTTTTTGGGCTCTTTAACAGGGGCTAATGTGGAGTTGATAGACATGATTGTTTTTGCTTAAGACTAAAATCACATAGTACCATTAAATAAAATTTTGCTAAACTCGGAGCAACGAGTTTTATTGATGGCACTTTTATGAGGCTTATCAAGGTAGTACACAAAGCACCTATTCGGGTAGCGAAAATCTCCAAGCGTCGACAGCAAATGAGGCTACGACGTGCAATGCTTGAACTCAAGCTGGCTTTATCTCAGGAAAAGCAAGAAACCAAGGAGATGGTGGATATCTATAAAAGATATAGTACAGGTAAAGCACATAAAGAAGAGCTCAAAATCGCTAATAAGCAGTTTTTTGATTTGCTTAAAGGACTGGGGTTGGGTGTGTTTGCATTATTGCCATTTGCGCCGATAACGATTCCATTGATTGTGAAACTTGGTCAATGGGTCGGTGTAGATGTTTTGCCCAGTTCGTTTTCTTCAACTAATAAACCTTCTCGTAAATGAGTGATTTACGGCTCGTAACTTGTTATTCTTAAGTTAGACTTTATACAGGTACGGGACACATTATAATGCGCGGATTACTCCTTCAAGCAGACTCAGGTATACCTATTCATTTTATTCTTAAGTCACAGTTAGATGAATGGTTAACTAGCCAGTCTGCGATAACTCAAACTGTCATTACATCAGCAAAAACAAACAACGCCAAATTATTCCTTATTCCAGATATGCAAAGCAGTGGCCTCAGTAGTGTTGTGTGCTTGGTCGACTCTTTAGATTCAATGTGGTTGGCAGGTGATCTTGCTAAGCAGTTACCAAAAGGAGTTTATCAGTTACAAGGTGAAGAGCAGTTTGTTGAGCAGCAAGCCTTGAGTTTTGTATTAGGGGCCTATCAATTCTCAGTTTATAAATCAGCGGCTAAAGTAGAGGCGCAACTGGCACTTGAAGATAGCGCCATGTTGGAACGTGTAACGCAAAGCGCTCAAGCGATTTATTTAGTGCGAGATTTAGTTAATACCCCAGCTGCGGATATGATGCCTCAACATTTGGCGGAAACCATGTCTGAGTTAGCTGAGCGATTTGACGGTAAATTTACACAGCTAATCGGTGATGAATTATTAGAGCACAACTATCCAACTATTCATATGGTAGGCAGAGCAAGTGACAATAAGCCCCGCTTGTTGGACCTTGTATGGGGTGATGAAAGTCACCCTAAGCTAACGCTTGTAGGTAAAGGTGTATGTTTTGACTCGGGTGGTTTGGATTTAAAACCAGCTTCGGGTATGCGAAATATGAAAAAAGACATGGGCGGTGCTGCGCATGTTATCGGCCTAGCACAAATGATTATGGCGGCTAATTTACCCGTACGGTTACGTGTTATGGTGCCTGCAGTTGAAAATGCGGTATCTAAGAATGCCTTTAGACCGGGAGATGTAATCAAAACGCGCAAGGGGATCACGGTAGAGATAGATAATACCGATGCTGAAGGGCGTTTGGTGTTGTGCGATGCCTTGGCTGAAGCACAAAGCGAGACCCCAGATCTGTTGGTTGACTTTGCAACCCTGACGGGGGCTTGTCGTGTGGCATTGGGCACAGAGTTACCTGGCTTTTTCTCGACTGACAATGAAGTCGCAGCGCAGCTGGTTGAGTATGGCATGAAATCTCAAGACCCTGTATGGCAATTACCGCTATTTGATCAGTATAAAGAATTGTTTAAGAGCGATGTTGCGGATATAGCTAACTGTGGTTCGTCCCCATTTGGCGGTGCTATAACCGCTGCGCTATATCTAAAAGAGTTTGTTCAACCAGAACAAACGCCTTGGATTCACTTTGATGTGATGGCATGGAACGTACGCGCTCTACCTGGCCGCCCAGTGGGTGGAGAAGGTTTAGGTTTACGTGCAACCTTTGATTACTTAGTTAATCGTTATCAAGGTTAAATCATAGTATTTAAGCAGGCCAGATTACGGCCTGCTTTTAAAACTATACTATTTGCGAGGGATATTCGCTAAAATTGCTTTCATTTGCTGCCAATACAAGCCCACGGTGTCAATCTTAACCTTTTCATCAGGAGAATGTGGGAACTTGATGGTGGGTCCAAATGAGATCATGTCCATATGCGGATAAGGTTTTTTAAACAAACCGCATTCGAGGCCTGCGTGAATGACCATAATGTCAGGTTTTTTACCGTAAATCTCTTCGTATACATCACGGAAAATATGCAGTATTTCAGAATCAGGGTCCGGTTTCCAACCTGGGTAAGCACCTGAAAATTCAATATCCGCATCGGCCAGTGTGGCCAAAGAGCGTAATGTACCGACAACATCCTCTCTACCAGAATCAATTAGTGAACGGACTAAACACAGTACTTCGACTTTATCTGAGTCAGTTGTGATCACGCCCATATTAAGTGAAGTTTCAACGACGCCCTTAATGTCGTCACTCATTCTGACTACACCATTTGGACAGGCGTTTAGCAATGCCAATAGCCTAGATTGTGATGCTACATTCATTGGCGAAAGTTCAGTGTTGACCTCATTTAATGTTAAGGTTAATCCTGTTTCAATAGAACTTAGCTCGCTTTTTAATATGATTTCAAAAGCTTTAAGGTGCTGCTGAAATTCCTCGAGCTGAGATGCTGGAATCGCTACTTGAGCAAAGGCTTCGCGTGGAATAGCATTGCGTAACGAGCCACCTTTTATAGACACTAACCTAAGGTCGATACCTGAAATATGGTTTTGTAAGAAGCGGGCAAGTAGTTTGTTTGCGTTTGCGCGGCCGGTATGAATGTCAACGCCCGAGTGGCCACCTTTTAGGCCCTTAAGCACCAACTCATAGGTGCTTAAATTAGTTTGTGCCTCTCGTTCTATGGCTACTTTCAGGCTTGCGTCTATACCTCCCGCGCAGCCCATATAGATCTCACCTTCTTGTTCGGAATCGGTGTTGAGCAGAATCTCTCCCTCTAACCAGCCTTCTTCTAGGCCAAAGGCGCCAGTCATGCCGGCTTCTTCATCGATAGTGAGTAAAACCTCTAGTGGGCCATGTGAAATATCATCCGCAGCCAGTACAGCAAGGCAAGATGCCATGCCAATACCGTTATCTGCACCTAGCGTGGTTCCGGTGGCTGTTACCCATTCACCATCGATATATGGTTTGATTGGATCACAGGTAAAATCATGCACCGTGTCATCATTTTTTTGCGGAACCATATCAATATGGGCTTGCAAAACCACGGCCTTGCGGTCTTCCATTCCAGTCGTTGCAGGCTTCTTAATAAATACATTACCTGTTGTGTCTCGATGTACCGATAGGTTTTGAGATGTTGCCCAGTCGACAATAAACTGAGCCAAGGCTTCTTCATGTTTAGATGGATGTGCGATAGCACAAATTTGGTCAAAGAATTGCCAGATAGCTTTAGGCTCTAGCTGGCTAATTTCGCTGTGTGGTTTAAACACAATGTTTTCCCTACTTGAATGAATAATCGAAATTTTATCATTCAAGTAGGGCTGCGAAAAGCGCTTGCTTTATTGGCAAGCTTTCACTGCGGGTTCGATTAACTCTAAACCTGTTTGGTTACACTCAGGTAGAGTGGCATCACAGGTTGCAATAGGCGTAACTCTCTCTCCCCACTTGATGTAGCTTGCGGCCCAAGTTAGTCCGGCGCCAAACGCCGCTGACATAATGTTGCTGTGTGGTTTGATAAGACCATTTTCGACTGCTTCACACAAGGCAATAGCGATAGTGGCCGCTGAGGTGTTGCCATATTTGTCGATATTTACCATGACTTTATCATCACTAATATCTAAGCGTTGCTGAATCGCTTGAATGATGCGCAGGTTCGCTTGGTGAGGAACTAGTACATCAATATCACTCAATTGCAAATTAGCTTGTGAGAGCACGTCATCGCTGGCTTCGCTCATCCCTTTTACCGCTCGTTTGAAAATTTCACGCCCTTCAAATAGCAGATCAGATGGGCCTGCAGGCTGATATTTGTCCATATCCGTACCATAGTTACCGATATGTAAAATGTCTCTATCTGAGCTATCACAGCCAGTTTTTGTGCCCATTAAGCCGCAAGGCTCATCGCTGGCTTCAAGAACAACTGCGCCAGCTCCGTCACCAAACAGTACTGCGCTGTCTCTTTTGGCCCAGTTGACATACCAAGTCATGCGCTCGGCAGCAACAACCACGGCACGTTTGATCATACCTGCTTGGATCTGAGCTGTGGCGTTTTGCAGAGCGTATAAGAAACCAGAACATGCTGCGTTGGTATCACAGGCTGCGGCACCAACAGCACCAATATTTTTTTGTACTAATGAAGCTGTGTTGGCAACCATAGTTGATGGAGTACAGGTGGCAAGTAATACTAAATCGATATCTTCACCTTTGAGGCCTGCACAAGCCAGCGCATGTTGACTTGCAACGGTTGCTAGTTCTGCTGTTGTAACGTGACTTACACGGCGTTCTTTTATGCCCGTCCTAGTGCTTATCCACTCGTCGTTGGTGTCTACAATTTGACTTAAATCTTCATTAGAAATTGAAGCCGGCGGAATACATTTCCCCCACCCTGTAATTTTTGCGTAAATCATGTGGTTCTCTTTAACTCTAGTCTGACCAGTGGCGTAGCGTGGCATTATATAGCAAAATCATTTGCGATCACCAGCCGATGTTGTCTTTAGAGTTTAGTCTAGACTAGACTCATAAATAAAGTAGAGATTGTTCCTCAGGGTATTATGTCTAATAAAATCAAAGCAGATTTGCTACAGCAACTCATAGAGCTAGAGCGTCAGTTATTGGAACCCAGCGTTCGACAGTCAAGCGAAAAGCTCGCGCATTTACTCAGTGACGACTTTTATGAAATCTCTGCAAACGGTCTTATATTTAACAAAGCACATGTCATGTCGCGCTTACCTGATGAAAAAGTGCCCCAGTTTTACAATCAAGCATTTAATGGACGCATGTTGAGTGAAGGATTGGCACAGCTAAGTTACCAAGCGGCTTATCGGCGTAGTGTAAAATGTCAGCTAAATTATTCAGTGCGAATGTCTTTGTGGCGTTTAGAGCAACAAAGCTGGCGCTTAGTGTTTCATCAAGGCACGCCTTGTGGGGAGTTCATTTTACATTTAGACGATTAGATTTTTCTATTTGTACTTGTTATTTGAAGCAAAATCATTAGATTTACTCCTTTGCTTACGATGATATTCTCATATGATTGCTTTTTCCCCAAACTCAGCGATTGGTCGGTTGTTGCTACTGAGAACCATTGCCATAGTCGTACAACTGTTGATGGTTCTGTTAGGAACCTTTTTTTATTCTAAAAATATAGACATATTGCCAGCTTTATCTGTTATTGCGCTAGAATCACTCTTCCAGTTGGCGAGTGTGTATGCTTATCGTAAAACTCATGAGGCAGCCCACCTTGGTATGTTGTTGCAACTGTTGGCTGATATTGTTTTTTTAACGATGCTACTGTCCCTCTCAGGTGGAGCAAGCAATGCTTTTGTGTCGTTACTACTGCTACCAATCATGATTGCTGCGGTGATTTTACCAAGATATTATGTGCTAATTACCGCGTTTAGTGCGATTGTGAGTTACTGCTACCTGTTTTTTACACTTCCAGACCAACACCTTAACCATATGGATATGCATCAACACTTTTTGGGTATGTTGGTAAACTTTGTTTTTAGTGTGTTCGCTGTGGTGCTGGTGGTGATGGTACTGGCAAAACAACTGCAAATACGAGAGAAAAAACTAGCACAAGTTCGAGAAACGCAATTGAAAAATGAACAGATGATGGCATTGGGTGCCGCCGCAGCACAAGCAACACATCAATTGGCCACACCCATTGCTACATTACACCTATTGTTTGAAGAAGTGCAAGAATCAAATCCGGACCTGCTAGTTTGGGATGACATTGCGTTAGCATTAGAACAGTGCAAAGCACAGTTGAATAGTTTCAGAACACAAGCGGATTACCTGAAAAGCACAAAAGTTGAAAACGTAATACCAATTGAAGATATTTTGCAGGAACTTAATACATTAATTGTGTTGCAATACCCTGAACAACAGTTGGTTATCAATAACAATCATCATGATGCTGTCGTTTTGTTTGATCCGATGCTTATACCTGCGTTGCTAAACATTATTGCTAATGCGGCACGCGCAAATGACCAGGCGGGTGATGATAAAATAACCATTCACAGTAGCGTAAAAAGTCAAAAATGGTATTTAAACATCATAGATAATGGTGCCGGTATTGAACCGCAACAACTATTAAAATTGGGGCACGAAATGGTGCAAAGTGATCATGGTTTGGGTATGGCGTTGTTGCTGTCAAATGCAACGTTAGAGCGTTTACATGGACATATGACCATAGAAAATAATCAACACAGAGGGACGACGACCCGCGTTGTACTTCCGCTGGCAAAGGGCAGTAAAAATACATGAAGTTGTTGATCATTGAAGATGACATTGCGTTTGCTAATGCATTGGCACGTAGGCTTAAAAGATATAACTTTGACACACGAATAGTCAGCGCTGAGGTGGATATTCAGTCTCAATGCCAACAATGGTGTCCAGATTTTGTACTACTAGATATGAATCTCGATGGTGTATCAGGGCTTAATTTTATACCTATGATCCGCAAGTTACGGCCAAAGTGTCGGCTGGTTTTGCTGACAGGTTTTGCCAGTATCGCGACGGCGGTACAAGCGGTTAAGCTAGGTGCTGATGATTATTTGTCAAAGCCTGCTGATAGCACTTTAGTAGCACAAACCCTTTTAGGTCAAAAGCTTAGCACAACTTATGAGCCGAGTACCGAGCTAATGTCAGCGGACCGGCTTGAATGGGAGCATATTCAGCAAGCGTTAAAGGCAAACGATGGTAATGTGTCACAAACAGCGAGACAGTTGAATATGCACCGCAGAACATTACAGCGTAAACTTCAAAAGCGACCCGCTCATAAGTAATTAGTTTGTCAGGTCAAATTACGCTGATCATCTATATTGTAAGTGCATACTGGCAATTTGCCCATTCGTGAATAGTTGCCTAAATTTAAACAATAATGTTAAGAAAGATGTTTTTATGTCAATGTTCGACTTGAACTATTGGGCGGTGTTACTGGCGGCGCTCTCTTCATTTATGCTTGGTGGAGCTTGGTATTCGCCATGGTTGTTTGGTCGACCATGGATGGAGGGTTGTGGTTTAACTGAGGTTGACCTACAACAGAGCGATCCAAAGTTGATTTATGGCGTTGCGTTTTTGTTGGCGTTGTTTGCAGCATTTTTTATGTCAGTATTGCTTGGACAAGATCCATTGCTAACGGATGCCATTGTATTGGGTGTGTTGGTAGGTGGGGGATTGGTGACAACGGCACTGGGCATTAGTTACATTTTTGAGCAGCGACCTTTGAAGCTGTTTTTAATTAATGGTGGATACTATACCTGCCAATTTGTTTTAATGGGGGCTGTTTTAAGTATTACTGGGTAGTAGATGGCAAAGCCAAATAAGAAAGGTCCTGTTCGTACGATAGATATATTTTGCGCTAACTGTTCTCAACCGCTTTTTAAATATAGAAAAGGTGGCAAAGGGGCGTTAGTAAAGTGTTTTGTAGAGCGTATCGTTAAAAATCATACTCGTGATAATCTTCACTGTCCTAACTGCGAACAAGAGTTTGCCCGCAGTACACTCATCCGAGGCACGCCTGCTTTAAAGTTCGTGGGTGGCAAAGTCAGGTTCAAATAAACAAGCGGACAAATATCCTGTCTCTGGATTATCGAGCTGATAATATTGGCGCGTTTGTGCTGTTTCAACGATTGAAAGTCACCCTTCCCATGGAGCGGGCCAGTGATGTTTGGGTGAAATATTGATGGCCAGTAATATGGCATTTTCTATGGACAAAAACATGATTGATATATTGTTTGATGTGATAGGTATGAGCGGAACAGGGTTAGTTGTTGGCGCATTTTTTATGCTGCAACTGGGTAAAGCTGCGCCTGAAAGCCTAACTTACAATCTTATGAACCTTTCTGGCGCAATCTTATTGCTGATCAGCTTGTGTTATAACTTTAACTTGGCAAGTTTTGTTATAGAGTTGTTTTGGATAGCCGCATCTATTATCGGATTGGTTAAATATTTCAAAGCCAAAGAAGCTATAGCCACATAATTTTCAATAAATTACATCTTAAAGCTTGCACAGCAGCCTATCATTTGTATTATTAATATGATGTGAAAGGTCGCTGTGCTGTTGTCAATTTGAACAATCTGGTTTCAGTCAGTGTACGTAGCTTGGCTGAATCATGATAAACTACCCACACAAATCGCTATCTCTGTTTTTTGCTTGGCTTTTGAGCGCTCCATTTCTGGCATATAGCTCTGAACAAGATCTATTTACGCTATCTTTTGAAGAATTGCTTGATGTAAATATTAATTTAGCGACAAAAACCGATGAAACCCGCGCTACGGTTCCGTCCAGCACCACTGTTTTCACTCGCCAGCAAATTGAACTACTTGGTGTAAATAATGTTTATGACTTGATGAATTATGTGCCCGGTTTTCAGTCAACTAGGGGAGATTGGGTCGGTGCTGTGCCAAAAGAGCATACTCGTGGTGTGTTTCTAGACAGTGGTAATGTATTAGTGATGCTCAATGGACAACGTCTAAATGAAGCATCATTTGGTAAAGCGTCGGTATACATGCCACATGTGTCTGTTGATATCATTGATAAAGTTGAATTTATTCGTGGGCCAGGCTCCGCACTGTACGGCAGCAATGCATTTCTAGGCGTGATGAATATTATTACTTTTCAACAGCGCAACCAAATGAGTATTGGCATTGGTGAACACGGTTACACGCAGGTCGCAGGCAGTTTTCACAAAACACTCTTTGAGCAGACATATGTGTATGGCAATGTTTCTTGGCAAGGCCAAGATGGCGAGAAGTACTTTCAAGGAGTCAGGGATCCACTTGCCAGCTACTTTTTGGAGTTTGGTGCAAAATGGCGCGAGTTCAACGTGTCTGTGTGGCATAACCAAACACAGCTAAATGGCTTTGCTAACTTAGCGGGGTGGTCTAATGAAAACAAACATAAAAGCCAAAATACCGCTCTGTCTATGACTTATCATTGGTTAGCAAACAGCGACTGGGATATCAGCAGCACGCTAAAACACATCGAACATAATATTTATTCCGCTGGTTTAATAGCCTCTGCTGAAGAGCTTGGGTTGGCACATGACTTTTTCGTTGGGCCGTCATGGCAATCCAAGGATCTAGCGCTTAACCTTGATATTGCTTATCGCTTGAATGCATCTACATCTTTTAATATGGGTGTGGAATACTCCGAAGAAGAGCAGTCAGAAGCGGGGATCAATACCAGTTACTATGATTTTTCACGTGGTGATGTGTTTATTGACGAGCCATTTTATCAAAATGGCACTATTACGGTGAAACCTCATGAGCCGTTTAATAGTTTATTACAATCATTTGACTCAACAGCGGCTTACGCGCAAGTTAAGCATATTTTCAGTGATGACTTAACACTATTCGTCGGGGCGCGATATGATGATGTTAAAGACATTGATAGTAAGCTATCCCCGCGAGTTGCTGCGATATATAAGCTCTCACCAAGTAATACTTTAAAATTGCAATACGGTGAGTCTTTTCGTACGCCTGTTAGCAATGAGTTGAATTCTAATGATGACGTAACAGTTGGTAATCCCAACCTTACTTCAGAGTATGTGAAAACCACCGAGCTAGTTTGGCACACTAAAAAATCAGATTGGGAATTGGATATTGTATTGTTTGACAATCAATTGAAAGATTTTATTAATTTAGTGCCAATTCGTGGAATGGCTTCGCCCAACGAGCAAAGACGCTTTACATTCATGAATACATTTAATACCAATATGCAAGGGTATGAATTAAATACAAAGTTAAATGTATCAGATACAACATGGCTCGAGGTGGGCTATACACACTTGTTTGATGAGCCATTCAGCCCAAGTTTTAAACGCTTTGCGAGCCTATCTTTCACCCATAACATGGAACCTTTTCAACTCAGCATTAACACTATTTGGCGAGATAGCGTGTTTGTGCCCAGTCCTGAGCCTGATGTTATTGACCACGTAGACCAGAGCGCTTATAACTTGGTTGGAGCCGTGCTTTCGTGGCGTTTAGGAGATAACCGCTCGCTTTCAATCAAAGCGCAAAATCTGTTTGATAAACACTACGTTGTTTTTGAGCCTCGTATGCTGGATGGTAAAATTCAAGGCGCTGGGCGTCGTATTCAACTCCAATATTTGCAAAAGTTTTAGAGCTAGTAAGCTAAAAGAGTAAGTCAGGGATCTGTGTAACCCCTCAGTAGTAGAAATACTTGCTAAATCGGCGTCAGCATATTACTGCATGTCATTAGCAACCCTTCGTAGTCAATGAAATTGCCAACCTTTACATGCACTTCCTTAATTTTCGCAGCGTTTGTTCCATTGCTAGAGCAAGTCTCTAAAGCAGCAATACTGTTTTAAAACAACAAACCACAATTTGAGTCTGACGTTTAGGTACCTGAGTGGGTTTGTATGACAATGAAAATAAATAATTATGACATCTCAATGCTAAGCACGTTAGGGGAGTGAACGCACTTTTCTAGCGGTTTTGCACAAGTAATGAGCAAGTTTGCGGATGGGTGTTGTTCATGCTTTACGAGAGTTTGAGCATTTAGTGAATTTGTAAACGAATAAATCGACCAACTTTAGCTGCTAGCTTTAATTAACATACATAATCCATTCTTTAATATTTCACCTTTTGACTAACTGAGACCCTTGCCAACACTTTTTAAAGTTTCATGTATCACAGTTGTTAATGTTTGTAACTTCATCTTTACGTTTTTACCCAAAAAATCACGATAAGATTTTTAGGTGCTTCATAACTGTATGTTTTTTAAATTTATATTTTTTATTTCTGAAGTGTTTATTTTTTGTTAAATAGATTGCTTTTTTTTTGTTCACTCGTCTACTCTGGATAAGGTGGTGAAACAGCACCACTGAAATCAAAGCTTGAATAAGAAGCTTGAATAAAAGTCAGGAACCTGACGGATACAACATAAACAACAAATTGGAGCGTAAACGTGAAATTATCACATATCACTTTAGCCACACTCTCAGCGCTAGCATTAGCGCAAGCAGGTACAGCATCGGCTGCAAGCAAGCAGTTTCTAAATCAAAATACAAATGTCCTCAATGTCGTCAATTCTCAAGCGGCTGGTGTATTGTCATCTCAGCCTGCACAGGTACTAGGCTTGGGCAACGACAGTGAACTGATACTGCTTAAAGAGTTTAAACAACCTAATGGCGGTGTAACACGTCGTTACCAACAGATGTATAAAGGTATTCCCGTTGTTGGTGATACAGTGATTTTATCATTTGATAAAAATGAGCAGTTAAAATTTGCACACGGTGCTGCGGTATATAATATCGCTGCTGACGTACCATCTGTTACACCAATGCTTGATAAAGCGATGGCAATGGCAAGTGCTGAGCAAGCGCACGGTATAGCGGCTGTGAATGCACAGGGCAAAAAGCTTGAAAAGCACAACGAGTCTTCAAAGTTAGTTGTATGGGTTGATCCTAAAAGTCAAAACGCACACTTAGCGTATGAAATCGAATACGTTGTTTATGGTGACAGCCCATCTCGCCCATATCAAATTGTGGACGCTAACACGGGTGAGGTTTTATTAAGCTATGAAAACCTGCAACACGCTGATGCAACAGGCCCAGGTGGTAATGCCAAAACGGGTAAATACATGTATGGAACAGACTTTGGCTATTTAGATGTGGCTCAATCTGGCAGCACATGTACGATGAACAACGCAAATGTTAAAACTATCAACCTTAATCATGGCTCTTCAGGGTCAACGGCTTATAGCTTTACATGCCCAGAGAATACACATAAAGAAATTAATGGTGCGTACTCTCCTTTAAATGACGCACATTACTTCGGCAATGTTGTGTTTAACATGTACAACGACTGGCTAAATACAGCTCCGTTGTCATTCCAACTTAAGATGCGTGTTCACTACGGTAACAGTTACGAGAACGCATTCTGGGATGGTAGCGCTATGACCTTTGGTGATGGTAAAGATAGATTCTATCCTTTGGTTAGCTTAGATGTTTCGGCGCACGAAGTCAGCCATGGTTTCACAGAGCAAAACTCAGGCCTTGTATACAGTGGTAAGTCGGGCGGTCTAAATGAAGCTTTCTCTGATATGTCAGGTGAGGCTGCTGAGTTTTACATGAAGGGTACAAACGATTGGTTAGTTGGCCAAGAAATTTTCAAAGCCAATGGCGCGCTTCGTTACATGAACAATCCAACTCAGGATGGTCGTTCGATTGATCATCAATCTGATTACACTTCAGGTATGGATGTTCACCACAGTTCAGGTGTGTTCAACAAAGCGTTTTATAATCTAGCAACTACGACAGGTTGGGATACAAAAAAAGCTTTCTTAGTGATGGCAAGAGCTAACCAGATGTACTGGAGTGCGAGCACGAACTGGGATCTAGCAGGTAATGGTGCGATTGATGCGGCCTGTGACTTAGGTTTTAATACTGACGACGTAAAAGCAGCACTTGCTGCTGTGGGTGTAAACTCAGATGCAAGCTCAGGTAGTGATTGTGGTGGACCTGTTACCGATGAAGAAATCTTCAACGGCGTACCTCGCACTGGCATTTCAGGCGCTTCAAAAGAACAGCAGTTCTTTGTTATGAATGTACCTGCAGGTGCATCGAATCTACAGTTTGCAACTTCTGGTGGCACAGGAGACGCTGACTTGTATGTGAAGTTTGGCTCACGTCCTTCATTAAATACTTATGACTGTAAGAGCACTAGCTCTACCTCAACTGAAACTTGTGCTATCAGTGCGGCCCAAGAAGGTACTTACTTCGTCATGGTAGAAGCTTGGAACCAAATCTCAGGCGTTACCCTAACAGGTAGCTATGGTGATGGTGAGGGTCCAACGCCAATCAATCGTACAGAGTCTGATATTTCGGTTGCTCGTAGCGATTGGGTGCGTTATACCCAAGAGCTAACAGCTGGTTACTCATCGTTAGAAGTAACAATCTCAGGTGGTACGGGCGATGCTGACTTGTATGTAAACTTCGGCTCTGAGTCAACAACCTCAACTTACCAATGTCGTCCTTATAAAAATGGCAACGAAGAGACTTGTACTATTACCAACCCACAAGCGGGCACTTGGCACATTGACCTACGTGGCTACTACGCTGCAAGCGGTGTTACGCTGAATATCAAAGCAAATTAATCTACAAAGTGACACAGGGGGCTTCGGCTCCCTTTTTTATGCAACTGTAAAGGAAATAAACATGAAAACCGCATTGAAACTGCCCTTTATTGGCGCCAGCATTTTTGCAAGCTTTGTAGGGATGGCTGAGCAGCCAAACGACAATGTATGGGTGACAATAGGTCCACAAGCAGCTGGACATTTTCAGTTAAAAAGCATGCTTGATGGAGATACAGTAAAAAAATATGCCACCGAATTAAGCACGGTAAATTTGATGCAGGTTAACTTAAATAAAGTTAACGAGCTAAGTACTTTCATGCATGATAACTACCATCGCTGTGGTGGCTTTGTTGCTCATGAATCATATGACGAAGCACAACAATATCTAAAACAATTGTCTTTGGTCGATCAAGGCTTAGTGAGCGCACAAACCGTTGCTTACAGTATTGATAACCCTGATCGTGTGAACGCGATGCTAGGGCAAATCACAGCCAACAACTTAACCAACACGGTTAATACTATGAGTGCGTTTCATAACCGTTATTACACGCAACAAACCGGTGTTGATGCTGCCCAGTGGCTAAAAGACCATTGGCAACAACTTAGTGCTTCACGCAGCGATATTAGCGTAGATTCCTACGCGCACAGTTGGTCTCAGTCTTCTGTTGTGGTAACCATTCCCGGTAGTGAAAAAGCAGATGAAATCGTTGTAATTGGTGGACACTTGGATTCAATTAACTCTTCAAGCCCAAGCTCAGGTAGAGCACCCGGTGCAGATGACAATGCGTCGGGTATTGCCGTGTTAACAGAAGCTCTGCGGGCGGTGGTTGCGACTGACTTTAAACCAAAACGTACCATTCAGATCATGGGCTTTGCTGCTGAAGAAGTGGGCCTGAGAGGTTCTAAAGCGATAGCTCAAGCTTACAAATCACAAAATAAAAATGTTGTAGGCATGGTGCAATTTGATATGACGGGCCGAAATGGTAGCGTACAAGACATCGTTATGATGACCGACTACACCAACAGTGCGCAAAACCAATTTCTAGGCCAATTGATAGATACATATTTACCTGCAATTAGTTATGGCTACGACCAATGTGGTTATGGTTGTTCTGATCATGCCTCTTGGTACCAACAAGGCTATGCTGCCTCGATGCCATTTGAATCATCCATGTCAGACGTCAACCGTAAAATACACACTATTAATGACACGGAGTTTGATTCCACTCATGCCAGTAAATTTGCAAAACTTGCCGTTACCTATTTAGCTGAATTAGCCAAAGACGCGGGTAGCGTTGACCCAGAGCCGGACAATAAGCTAGAAAATGGTGTGGCAAAAACAGGCATCTCAGGCGCTGCTAAAGCACAGATGTTTTATACCTTAGAAGTACCTGAAAATAGCAGTAACTTAAATTTTGTGACAGCAGGTGGAACAGGTGATGCGGACTTGTATGTGAAGTTTGCCTCGCAACCGACGTTAAATAGCTATGATTGCAAGAGCACGACCTCCAGCAGCAACGAGCGTTGTGATATCAGTAATGCTCAGGTGGGTACTTATCACGTGATGGTGGAAGCTTGGAATGAAATTAGCGGTGTAAGCCTCACTGGCAGTTATCAAACCAATGGCGATGGTCCAACACCAATTAACCGCGAAGAAACTAACCTAAGCGTTAACCGCGGTAGCTGGTTGAACTTTGAACAAGCACTGGATGCAGGCTATTCGAATCTGACGGTAAGTATTTCTGGTGGCTCAGGTGACGCTGACTTGTATGTGAAACACAATGGTCAGGTTTCCGATACGGTGTATGACTGCCGACCATACAAAAATGGTAATTCAGAGTCATGTAGTTTTGATGCACCAGCCTCAGGCACTTGGTACATAGGTATTAAAGGTTATAGCGCCAGTAGTGGTGTGACACTCACAATTAGTGCTCAGTAGCGCTGCATTACATTGCACAATAAATACGGGCAGAAACACCGCCCGTATTTTTCTTTAACGATTTATTCACTTTTAGGCTTGTTGTCAGCTACTTGCTCCTTCATACTTTGTCCAAAATGTGCTTATACACTAGCGCCAAGAAAAAGTAGTTGGCTATCCTTTTATGACAGAAATAAAAAATAATAACTTTAATATCAATATATTGTTGCTCTGGCTTGCACCAGCCTTGTTTTTAATCACTTGTATCACACAACCTCCTACGGGATTGAGTCCACAAGCGTGGAGTACGGCGGGGTTGGCGATTTGGCTGGCGATTTGGTGGGTGAGTGAAGTAGTTCCCATTCCTGTGACTTCTTTAGTGCCTATCTTAGCGGTGCCATTGGCTGGGATCAACGATATCAAAGCGGCAACCAGTCTCTATGCCCACCCACTTATATTTTTGTTTTTAGGTGGGTTTTTGATTTCTATCGCGATGGAAAAATGGCAATTACATAAACGAATTGCGCTGCACACTATGCTGCGTTGTGGCAACAATGCTCGGGTGCAAATCTTAGCAATGATGCTAGTGAGTGGCTTTTTATCTATGTGGATCAACAACACGGCAACCACCTTGATGATGCTACCCATCGCGCTCTCTGTTATCCATGTTCTTCAGGAAAATAAAAGCAATTGTGATAACTACGGTAAAGCTCTGTTATTAGCAATCGCTTATAGCGCCAGTATCGGTGGGGTAGGGACATTAATAGGTACCGCGCCTAATGCGCTGATGGCGGCATATTTGTGGGAAAGCTATCAGATAAAAATTGGCTTTGCACAATGGATGGCTTTCGCTGCGCCTTTTAGTGTACTGATGATAGTGCTGTCATGGTATTGGCTGACGCGCTTTGCATTTAAGATAAAAGTAACCTCAAGCGACGTTGATTTAGCGCAGTTGTTTGCTAAGCAGTTAGATTCTTTGGGTAAAATGTCTGTTGCTGAAAAAAACGTGTTTGCGGTATTCGTTTTCGCCGCGGCTAGTTGGATCTTACGTCCTTACTTGGCTCAATGGACGGGGTTGAATATCACGGATACTGGCATAGCTATCGCCGCCTCATTGTTACTATTTGTATTGCCCTCAGGTTCCAAGGGGCAAAAAATCATGGATTGGCAATCAGCAAATCAGCTGCCTTGGGGGATTTTACTCCTGTTTGGTGGCGGATTGACGCTAGCATCGCAAATTAAGAGCTCTGGTTTGGCCGATTATGTTGCAAACTCATTGGCTGGCGCCTCTGCGGTTCCTCTTATTATCGGCGTGCTGTTGGTTGCTGCCCTAATCTGTTTCTTAACCGAGCTTACCAGCAATACGGCAACAGCAGCAGGGTTTTTACCCTTGTTAGGCCCCATTGCGGAACAAATAGCAGGTACACCATTAATTTGGGTGATCCCGGCCGCCATCGCCGCCAGTTGCGCGTTTATGATGCCCGTTGCAACTCCACCCAATGCGATTGTATTTGGCTCCGGTGAGATCAAAATTAGAGAAATGATCAAAGCGGGCTTTGCTATGAATATTTTAGCAATTGTACTTATCACCGCGCTTACCATGACATGTGGTGCATGGCTGTTTGGTTACTGAGTCAACCATATGTGCTTCACATAGCTATTTTGTGCTGCCAAAGAGTTTCTAAGCTTGCTGGTTAAATCAAGCTTAGGCTTCGCGGCCTAATAGCTATGTAGGTTTAACCCGTGGAGGCTGTTATGAGCGAAAAACAGATAGTCGAGTTAACACATTTTTGGACAGAGATGTGTTAGAGGTGAAGGACGGCTTTGTGCCAAAAACGGACCTACAAGGCGCGAACATGAAACTCTGTTGGGTGGCGCCTTCGGCTTAACCAACCTACCAGTTGGCGTAGGTCGGCATAAGGCGCGCAGCGCCGCCATCCGACAAAAATGATGAGTTTGCTTAGAAAGAGCCTGACCTATCGTATTTAGAAAACAAATCGGCTTATCGCATTTTAGTGCTTTTCATCAGAGGTCTCATAATCACCTCTGATAACATATCGCACTTAGCACACTTAATATTCAGCGTTTGATTGAAGCGCAAGTCTTGAAAGTATCTGATAGGAACTTCTAAGTTTTCATCGCAGCCTGAGCATGAAAACTTAATAATGTTTCTAATCACTTCAAAGCCATCATTTTTATTCTTTTGAATGACGTAGCTTTCTTTGCACTCTGGGTTTATACAGCTTAAAACTGTTTTACCGAGCAAGCTTTTTACAGGTCGTTTTAGTTTGGTCTTACATGCGGAGCAATTAAAGCTATATTCTTCTCCGAAAGAGCCTCCCATCAATAGGTTGCCTTTAATATCAGAAAGAAATGAAATAACGTCTACGACTTTCTTTCTGATACGGCCTTTTTCGCCATAAATATCAATATTTCCAGAGGATATGCTTGGCAGTGGAATATGTAAAGCAACGTTAGATACACCATTCCACAGGCTATGTAGTCTATTAAACTTAAGTTCCGATTGAGTACCCAAAGGGGTGTATTCTATCGATTCAAATTCTTCTCTCGTTTCTGGAGATCTACCATTTATTTTTTCAGTTGATATTGATATCGAGAACTCTTTTGAAACATGGTCATCAATTTGATCTGAAATTTGTTTAATGATGTGTTTGGGCTGCCAGTTTTTAAGTCATTTTGTGATAGGTATGATAGGTATGATAGGTAGAGTTTAAACCGTTCGTAGCACAGGTATTCTAATGTAAGTCTACATTCTAAAGCAGCATAAGTAAGGCTCTGTTCAGTATCTTGTTCTAAAAGTGCATTTATGAGTTCGATTCTTTTGGCTATATCCAACACTAAAAAGCTCCTTGGCTAAATATTCAAAACAGTTTGTTATTTCGGCCATGCAAGCGAGTTTACCTTTTAGGGTCGGAAAGTCCGATGTCTGCAATTCGCTCAAAACAGACCTTTGATATAAAAATGTTAACCCATCTTGGGGCAGAAACGAGCTAAACCAAAATGTCCGCTTCCGGCACATATCCGATATCTAACAATAAAAGTAATCAAATCATGTGTTGAAACGAGCTAGTTGTAGGTTTACATCTGAAAACCTCACCCTGTGTAACACTCTCACCTTTGTGTGTATGGCCATATAAAGTGAATATATTGCGTTCTTTTGAGCGCTTGTTATAGTGGTCTAATCACTAATATGGATATATAGCATATGCAAGTAGAGTCATTATCAGAGCTAAATAAACAACTTATGTCACTGCAGGCTGGTTTTTTGCAAGAGCCCTACAGGAGCTATCAAGCAAGGTGTGAGTTGTTGAACACACTTAGGCGTCGTGTTGTTGATAACAGTGACGCCTTGGTTGCAGCCGCTGATAAAGACTTTAATGGCAGAACTGAGTTTGATTCCATTTTTGGGGATGTAATTCCAACACTGAGTGTGTTTGACTACATTTTAAAACACCTAAAAAGATGGATGAAGCCTGACAAAAGGCAAGCCGGCTTTTTGCTGTGGCCGTCAAAAGCACATGTGCAATATACGCCAAAAGGTGTTGTGGGTGTGATTGCGCCATGGAACTACCCAATACAACTGGCATTAACGCCTGTCATTACGGCACTGGCAGCGGGCAATAGAGTGATGCTAAAGCTCAGTGAATTTACACCTAACGTAAATCAGGTCATTAAAGATATATTTGCTGATGTACAAGAGCATTGTATTGTGGTGGAAGGAGATCATCACGTTGCTGCGGCATTTTCAAAATTGAAGTTCGATCATCTATTTTTTACAGGTGCCAGTGAAATCGGCAAAAAGGTCATGGCTGCAGCCGCTGAAAACTTGGTGCCTGTGACATTAGAACTTGGTGGTAAATCGCCGGTGATTGTGGCTGATGACGCAGATATTGCCCACACAGCTAGAAGCATATTGTTTGGTAAGTTACTCAATGCGGGGCAAATATGTGTAGCACCCGATTATGTCATGGTTACAAAGCAATGCGCACAGCCGCTGATTAATGAATTAAAGGCGTGTTACCAAGCCTACTATCCAGATCAGGAAAATGACTCAAAGATAACCAGCATCATCAATGAAAAGCAATTCAATCGTCTGCATCAGGTGTTACATGATGCGCAAGAAAAGGCTGCGACTATATGGCCGCCAATTAAGACGCAGTATCAGCCTCAAAGGATGGGGTTACATTTAATCACAGACGTCAAAGAAGATATGGCCGTGATGCAAAATGAGATATTTGGGCCTCTCTTACCGATTGTGATTGTAGATAATATTGATGCCGCTTTGCGAAAAGTGGAGCTAGGTGAGCGGCCACTGGCAACATACCTGTTCAGCAATGATGACAACTTAATAGATAGGGCGAACAAAACCATACGTACTGGCTCTCTTGCAATCAATGAGGTTGTTCTTCAGGTTACCGTTGAAGATTTACCTTTTGGTGGAGTAGGGAACTCTGGTATGGGTCAATACCATGCAAAAGAAGGGTTCTTGACTGTGAGCCACGCGAAAAGCATTTTGCATAGCGATAGAAAAACTCAGCTACGAACCAAGCTTATGGTGAAGCAATCTAAGATACTGATTAATTTAGTTAAAAAGTTGATGCTTAAATAGTTAGTCAATGGGCAAAGCCATTGACTAACTATTTAATTCTAGTAAGCAGCTTTGCGGGGCCTTGCTTCTGGGATGTACTTACGTTCTTGAATTTTATAGTAAATATCAGTGGCTTTTTCAGTCGCTCGCTCAATTTGTGAAGGAGATAACTGTTGTTCATCCAATTGTCGGCTTTTGGCCGCTTGACGGCTGCCGTTATATTCAGCAACAGTATTCCAAATATAAGACTTTTCAATATTTTTGCTAACACCAAGCCCCTGATAATACATCAAGGCTAAATTGAACTGGGCAAGGGTATAATTGCTCGCTGCGGCTTTTTCATACCAGTCCATCGCAATGTGATAATCTTTAATGACACCATCACCGTTGGTATACATTACGCCTAAATTGAATTGTGCTGCTGCTAAGTTCTTGTTAGCTGCACGCGTATAGAGTTCGACAGCCTTTTGCTTATCTTGTTTTACCCCGTCGCCATTTTCATACATAACAGCTAAGTCAAACATGGCATCGGCGACACCCGTATTAACGGCATCTTGAAATAGCTGCGCTGCTTTACGAAGGTCTTTTGGAACCCCATGACCACCTTGGTACATTTTGGCCAACTCGTAAATACCTGGACCATAGCCCATATCTGCTAGGTATCGAAATTCCTTAAGCGCTACCTCAAACTGACCACTGTTAGCGGCTTCAATCCCTGATTCTAGGCTTGCACTACTGGGTGCTGCCCAAGCTAACATGCCGATACATACGGCGAGTCTCACTCTTGAATACCACATGTTATGCCTCCTGAATATTTCATAATGCTGGTTGTATTTAGAATACCAAAACTCAATAAAAGTTTGGATCACCATAATACAAACAAAGTAATATATTGGACCACTAATCGTAAGCTAAGTGCAAGTAAAGATTAAAACCTTAGCTGTTAAAACATGGCTTCAGGGCGCATTTGGTACTTTATTAGCCATATTTATACACACTCTGTATCAAGGTTCTTTTTGAGCCTTGAGTTTGGGTGATACAGCTACATGCGATAGTGGTTTATCACACTTTGCATAGCTTAAACGCGCAAGGGCGCTTGTACTGTGGTATCTATCTAGCCCACTGAGTGTCACGGTATTTAAACGCTCTAAATCTACAAAGCCATCATCACAGTATGCAAGGTCGTCTTCTAAGTAAATATCTGTGATTTGACCTATTACCAGTTCTGTTTGGTTTAACTCTATGGTTTGAGTGCTCATAAGTTTAACTGCAATTTTTAGTTTGCTTTGCAAAACAAAGGGCGCTTTACATGAACCTTTGTATTGAGCCTGCAAGCCAACGGCATCAAACTCAGAAATATGCTTGTCGTAACGAGCGGAGGTTTGGTGTGCTTGTTCAATTATTTCATTATGTACATGATTGATAGTATAAACACCTGTCTCAATTATATTTTCTAGTGTATGCCTAGGCACAGAATGGGGACGAATGATCATACCTATCAGTGGCGGATTCGCACCAATATGGAACACAGAACTGACAATGGATAGATTTTCTTGCCCACGCTTATCAGCAGTACCGATGAGGTTTGCGCTTTTAAAACCACTCAGTGAGTTAATTAAATTTACACGGGTTAACTTGTCTAGATTGTCGATATCGGTTGAACAAATATGCATAAACTTTCCTGTAAGAATCGAGAGAACCACTTTTACCAATTAATCGCTTTACCTTGCCAGTCAATGTAGTCAACTTGGCCATTGATAACTCGTTGGGTGAGCAAATCGCTTAATTGCCCAGCTACAAATTGTGGGTCGAACAACTTGCCGTTAGGGACATTTTTTTGAAAGGGTTTAGACAGAGGGGTGTCGGTTGTACCCGGATGAAAGAGTACACATTTACAATGTTTAGCACGACGAGCCAGCTCAATAGCGAAGGTTTTTACCGCCATGTTTAACGCAGCTTTGCTCGCGCGATAACCATACCAGCCTCCGAGTGAATTATCATCAATACTGGCAACTCGCGCACTGAGACAAGTGAGCACACATTTGCTGGAGTGGCCCAAGTGTTCACCAATATATTTAAGCCAAAGCAGTGGGGTGATGGTGTTCACTTGAAATAGCCACTGCAAATAGTCACTGTGAATGTCTTCCAAGCGTTTTTCTGGTTTGAAGTGGGCATTATGAAGCTGGCCATTGAAAATAGTGACGCTTTGAGCATTGGTAATTTGGGCTGCAATGGTTTTGACGGTTTTGGTAATTTCAACTGGCGAGTTATCGCAAACGATATGCTCATGAAACGCCTTAAAAGATTCGCTTTGGCATGCGTCATCATATTCGCTTAGATCTTCCAGCGCGCTTCGACTAATCGTGATGATAGGATGCTGTGGATAGCGTTTATGTTGCTCGCTTATAAATGCTTTGGCAATAGCACTGCTTGCGCCAATAATGATGATTGCAGAGTTAGTCATTGAGATCACACCTTTGATTCTGACAGCGGTTTGGTAATAACAGGTGAGACAAACGCATACGATTTCTGGCAAAAAGCCAGTAACAGCTATCGGCAATCCAACGTATGGGCCGAATACGCAACACTTTAAGCCAGCGATGTTTGCCAACGATTTTCCAGGCTTGATATGTCGCATCTAGGCCCAGAAAAATCTGTCCATCATCGCTTTGCGCATGCAATATGCGTAGCGCTTTGCATTTATCTATGTGTGGATAGTGAGTTGCAAAATTTTCGTCATGCAAGTCAATTAGCATGATTTTTTTGTGGTGATCGAACTGGTGTAGTTTCTTCATTTCAGCGACGCACAATGGGCACCGACCATCATAAAATATTTTCATATCAAATCGTTGACTAACTTTGTTAGAGTAACTTACGTTAAAAACGAACAAACAGATCGCTCGTAAATCGAATTAATCTCGGTATAGTGAGTAGTATAAAATATCGACAAAGGATGCATCATGACTGAGCAATATCAAACATTACGTACAAATGTCAGTATGTTGGGGGAGTTGCTAGGAAAAACTATCAAGCAAGCCCAAGGCCAAGAAGTGCTCGATAAGGTTGAGCAAATCCGTAAGCTTTCAAAATCATCTCGCAGTGGCAACGAGCAAGATAGAGCCTTACTTATCGAAACTTTACACGCACTTACCGATGAAGAATTATTGCCTGTTGCGCGTGCCTTTAACCACTTTTTGAATCTTGCGAATGTCGCTGAGCAATTCCATACCATTTCGAAACAAGGCGCACCGCAAGGGGCACTGAGTGCGTTGAAGCACACGCTAAGCGAACTTAAAGTGCAAGTTAATAATGGTAAACTTAACCTCAATGAGGTGGCGGATGCGGTTGCCAATTTGAAAATGGATCTTGTGCTTACAGCCCATCCGACGGAGGTAACAAGGCGCACCATTATCAGTAAACACGTTGAATTGAGTGAGTGTTTAGAGGCCTTAGAACTGCACGAGCTTGACGAACATCACAAGGACTATTTGTACAATAGAATAGAACAACTGATCAGTCAGGCGTGGCATACCAATGACATTCGAGACAAGCGACCAACCCCTCTCGATGAAGCAAAATGGGGTTTTGCTGTTATTGAAAACAGCCTGTGGCATGCCGTACCTTTGTTTATCAGGCAATTTCATCGTTATAGCAATGAAATTCTTGAGCTTAATTTGCCACAAGACTTTTCTCCCGTTTCTTTCACATCGTGGATGGGAGGAGACAGAGATGGCAATCCTTTTGTGACCGCTCAAATTACCCAAACGGTTCTAGACCATGGACGCTGGATGGCGCTTGATTTGTACTACAGAGATTTAGATAAACTCAGTGCCGAACTCTCAATGCACTGCGCAAGCGATGAATTGAAAGAGCAAGTGGGCTCACATAATGAGCCATATCGATATTTACTCAAAATTCTCAAAGCGCAAGTGAGCGAAACCATCGCAGCATTGGAGCATAAAATCAAACAGGAGCCGAGTAAAAAGCAAGACAAAATAACTCATGTATCACAATTAAAAGCACCGTTGGAGCTTATCTACCGCTCATTGACGCAGGTGAACATGGGAGTGATAGCCAATGGCCTGCTGCTAGATGTTTTGCGCCGTCTCAATTGTTTTGGCATAAATCTGTGTAAATTAGACATAAGACAAGATTCCGCTCGCCATACTGAAGTCTTCAGTGAACTCACCGGTTACTTGGGATTGGGCAAGTATGCGGATTGGTCAGAGCAAGACAAACAGGCGTTTTTACTTGCTGAACTTAACTCTCGACGCCCCTTGCTCCCAAAACATTGGCGCCCAAGTAGTAATGTGCAAGAAGTGTTAGATACCTTTGAGGTTATTGCCAATCAAGATGCGCAGGCGCTGGGTATCTACATTATTTCTATGGCGCAGAATGCATCTGATGTATTGGCGGTTGAATTACTATTACAAGAAAGTGGTTGTAAGTTCAAAATGCCTGTTGCGCCGTTGTTTGAAACATTAGATGACCTTAATCGCAGCGCGGAAGTGATGACTCAGCTGTTTGCGCAATCATGGTATCGTCAACACATTAACCGTAAACAGTTTGTTATGATTGGCTACTCAGACTCCGCCAAAGATGCTGGGATGATGGCAGCAGGATGGGCGCAGTACAGCGCCATGGAAAAGCTGGTGGAACTGTGCGATAAGCAAGACATAGAGCTGAATTTGTTCCATGGGCGTGGCGGTACAATTGGTCGCGGTGGGGCGCCTGCCGCACAAGCGCTTCGTTCTCAGCCGCCAGGCTCGCTTAAAAATGGGCTACGGGTAACAGAACAAGGTGAAATGATCCGCTTTAAGTTTGGTTTGCCAAAAGTGGCCGCCCAAAGCTTGGCGATATATAGTAGTGCCATTATTGAAAGTAACCTTTTACCACCACCACAACCTGAGGTGAGTTGGAAAGAGGTTATGGCGCTAATTACAGAGGCATCTTGCGCGCATTATCGCAGTATCGTACGCGAAGATCCGCAGTTTGTACCGTATTTCAGAATGGCAACACCTGAGGTTGAACTGGCCAAGCTACCACTTGGGTCAAGACCTGCTAAGCGTAACCCGCAAGGTGGTGTGGAAAGCCTCAGAGCGATCCCTTGGATCTTTGCTTGGAGTCAAAACCGTTTGATGTTGCCAGCGTGGTTAGGGGCATTACAAGGTTTACAAGCAGCGGTGGATCGCTATGGAGAACAAACGCTAAAACATATGAGCACACAATGGCCATTTTTCAGAACTCGTCTAGAAATGTTGGAAATGGTATTTTGCAAAGCGGATAGCTGGCTCAGTGAACATTACGAGCAGGGGCTTGTGGATGACGAATTAAAGCCTCTAGGCCAAAAGCTTAGAAATGAACTTGAGCAAGTGCGGGACTTGGTACAAAGACTCGCCCCAGATTCAACGTTGCTATCGGCTCAACCATGGATAAAAGAGTCTATTGCATTGCGCAACCCTTATACCGACCCACTCAATGTATTACAAGTGGAGTTGCTAAATCGAGCTCGAACAGGTCACAGTGCAGACATAGACAATGCACTGATGATCACAATGACTGGCATAGCCGCAGGTATGCGTAACACGGGCTAATCACAAATAATTAACGGTCATTGACAAAAGGGTGAGGTAAAACTCATCCTTTTGGGTTGTTTATTTGTATTTGTATCGTTTTTTATGGTTAATTTATTGACATTGTATCTAGCTAACATAAAATCGTTCACTGGTTATACCAGATGGCTTTTTTATTGCTCCGACGCAGGGGCATTTTTTGACTAGAGGTTCAATGTCTACTCTTTCTACCAGTATCACTTACGATGATACGACGTCTTTGATCTTGATGACGCTACGTGGCCGCGTTAATGCAGAGGACGTGGTGAATGTCTATCAAATAGCGAACGATTATGCAAAAGTGCATAACAGCTCGAAGATTCTAATTGACTTAAGTGACGTAGAGCATTGCTTTGCGGCAATAGATATTGTTGACTTTATGCCGAAAGTTGCCCATTACCTGCGTGATTTCACTGTTGCTCGAGTCGTTGGCTTCGAAGGCTATATGCATGACTTATTTTTGCAAAAAGCAAGGCGCTACAACGTTAATGCAGAAAATTTTGAGTGCTTTAAATCTGCAAAGCAATGGTTGTGTAATTTGTAGAATCTGCTTAAACTGTGCTGCCATTAATCAATCATGTTTTAATAATGGCAGTATTTAATCCGCAACAATTAAAAAAACTAGAACAGCAAGCAAAACGCAATCGCGGTCACTTTTCTCACGCACAACTGAATGAGCTACAAGCGCAACTCAGTTGTGATCTAGATACACTTCTAAAAGCTTTATTACCTGTGGCTGCTACCTTTTCTCAGGCTCCTATTTCACATTTTAACGTTGGAGCAGTTGCTTATGATAAGGCAACTGGAGGTGCGTACTTGGGAGCAAACTTAGAGTTTTCTCATCAGGCATTAAGTTTGGTGGTACACGCTGAACAATCAGCAATAAATAATGCTTGGCTAAATGGTGCCAATGAGATCAGTCGTATGGCCATCAGTGATGCCCCATGTGGCTATTGCCGACAGTTTATGAATGAACTAGATAAGTGTGCAGAACTTGCCATCATGTTGCCAACCTTGAATACCAGCTTGAAAGAATTATTGCCCAGTGCTTTTGGTCCACAAGATTTAGACAACTCCCAGCGTTTACTAGCAAGCACTCAAAGCAATATTAAAAGCTTGTCTCATGAAATTAGTGATACGCTTAAAACACATCTACAAAACGCGTATGCGCCGTATTCAGGCAATTTATCAGCGGTAGAAATAAGCACGCAATCCCACGGACAATTTTACGGTCGCTATGCGGAGAATGCGGCCTATAGTCCAAGTTTGTCACCTATGCAGGGGGCATTGAGTCAACTCGCCTTAGCCGGATTAAAGCTTGATGAGGTAGCGATAAACGCGATTACTCTAGTCGAGACCAAGGGATATGAGAATCAGCAAGCTGTGGCTGATGCAGTATTGAAAAGCTATGCTACGGATGCGGTGTTGCTACACGTACTGGCGGAAATGGAGTGAGATTAGATGTTCAGTCGCCTCAGGCTTTATAAGTCATTGAGGCGACTGTGACGCGCTAAGTTATAGTAACAACTCAGCCGCTTTGATAACCACTGCTACAGAGTCATTCTCAACTTTAGCATGGTCGACCGTTGGAATTTCTTGACGGGTTCGATTAACTAGCACACCTGCCACACAGGCTGCCTTGAGTCCTAACGCCGCACACATGGTAAATAAAGTCGCAGACTCCATCTCATAATTCATAACATTAAGGTTTTGCCACTCTTGGCAACTTCCCTGAAAGGCTTTACTCACATAGCCTGAGTAGGTATCGTAACGCTCCTGACCAGGATAAAATGTATCGCTTGAAGCCGTAATGCCGATATGATGGTCAACGCCCAGCTCAATACACGCGTTAACCATAGCCTGTGTACAATGAAAATCAGAAACAGCTGGGTAGCTTAAAGGTGCAAAATGTTGGCTGGCACCGTCCAATCTTACAGACGCAGTGCTAACTAGCACATCACCTTCATTAATATGTGGTTGAATGGCACCGGTTGTTCCTACTCGCAAGAATGTCCGAACCCCAAGTTGAGCCAGCTCCTCAACGGCAATAGAGGTAGAAGGTCCACCAATACCTGTTGAGCAAATCACCACTGACTGACCACGCAGCGTTGCCAAGTACACATGAAACTCACGTGTTTGTGCTAAACAGATAGGATCGCTTAGTTTGTGAGCTATACGTTTAGCTCTCTCAGGATCGCCTGGTACAATGGCTAAAGTCGCACCGTTAAGTGCTTGTTTGTTTAGCCCTAAATGAAATACCTTGTCCATAGTAAACCTTATTTTTGTATAAAGCGTAATGTTTGTTATTAACAGCATTAAAGTACAGGACAGATGTCCGATTTAGCTTATGTGCCTACTCGCTTACTTGCAACTTTATGGCTCATCTTCTAAACCTAAAGTGTAGCAATAATAAGAGGAACCACTATGCCTACATCAGCACCGATTGATAAACATACGGAATTTGCGCGTTGTTTTGAAAGTAATAAAATAAGTACATTTGCTCCCTTTCATTGGCTGGCTCTAGCGTTAAAAGATATTGCCAGAGCGCCGGTGCTAAGTCTAATTTACGGGCTAATATTTACCCTAATACCCGCCACCATAATGTGGCTTGTGTATCAATCTGGTACGCATCTTGTGATACTACCTGCGGTCGTAGCATTTGCATTGATAGGTCCAGCTTTTGCTGCGGGTTTGTATGATGTAGCGTGGGAGCTAGAAAAAGGCCATACACCTACCTTTACTCACAGCTTAAAATCTATGTTTAGAAACCCAGCGGGCGAATGGGGCTTTGCAGTACTTTTGATGGTGATTATGATCGTTTGGATGCGATTGGCGGCATTGATCCATGCCCTATATCCAAATGTATCAAACCCAACCTTCGAGCAGTTATCTGCGTTTCTGACGCTTGGCACTTTGGTTGGGGGCATACTAATGATATCTGTATTTGCTATTTCGGCATTTACGCCACAAATTATGATGGAGCGTAGAGTCGATATCATGACCGCAGTGGTAAGCTCAATTCACGCAGTTAAATCCAATGTTGGTGCGATGCTTGTTTGGTGCGCAATCATTGTCACACTCGTATTAGTTGGCTTTCTAACTGGCACAGCTGGCTTTATCGTGATTATGCCGTTGTTGAGTTATGCCAGTTGGCATGGCTATATTGCAATTATTAAAACCAAAAAGCCCAGAGGGTATGAATAACCCTTAACTATTCATCAGTTGTGAATATAAAACCACGGTCGAAAAGTTTAGGCTTTTGACCGTGGTTGACTTTGTTCACAACGATGTTATACCTCCTGCAAGTTCACATTATTCATTGCGTTTTATCATTGAGTGAAGAAATGAAATCTGCTTAACGTATTGCTTTATATGGCTTTAATTAATTCATGAAAATAAAGCTAAATTTGGTACGACGCACTAAAGCGGGTAATCATCACAGTCAGTCATAATATTAGTCAAAGCAGCTAAACGCATGAATATGCAAGAATCGTTATCTTAGGAGGTTTTAAATGACAATTACAAAGCAACAATTCCAACAGAAACTCGAACACTGTTTATGTCCTCCTGGGGACGGCGTATTTACCGTTAATACAGCAAAAGAAAGAAAAGACGCATTAAGAACCAAACTATATGGTCAAACAGACGGTGTTGATGCACTTTGGAAAGAGTCTTTAACCACACTAGAGAATAGCGCATACAAAGCGGCAATTTTGGGCATTAGCTCTGACTGTGGTGGGGGGATTTTGCGTGGGGCCAACTGGGGACCGTTATTTTTACGCTCAACACTCATCGAGCAACACCCTGATATCAATGCTTTTGATTTAGGTGATGTGCGTGTTATTCCGCATTTGCTTCACGATAAGTATCTGAATGAAGCGACAATCAGCAACTGTCAAAAAGCACTTTACCAAGACGCTAGCAGCGATTACTACGTCTCTCCGTTGTCGATTACCGAAGATGTCTGTGATGGCTTTTATCAACAGCACCCTGACAAAGGTATCTTTGGTATTGGTGGGGATCATTCAATAAGCTATCCGTTGACCAAATCTTATCTAAAAGCCAAAAGAGATGCGGGTAAGCGTACTGCTATTATTCATTTTGATGCGCATACGGATTTATTGGTAGAACGCTTGGGCATTGATTTGTGTTTTGGTTCTTGGTGTACACATATACTAGAGTACCTTCCTGCGCCCCACCATTTGATCCAGTTTGGCATACGTTCAAGCGGTAAAGATAAGTTACACTGGGAGTCTACCTTTGGAGTGAAACAACACTGGGCGCATGAAATTCGTGAACAGGGAGCCGATGCGATAGTACAGCAAGTGATTGCCCAGCTTAAAGTCGATAAAGTAGATGAGCTATATGTGAGCTTTGATATTGATGCACTTGATGAAGAGTTTGCTGCTGCTACTGGCACGCCTGAGGGGAATGGTATGACCCCAGATGAAGCGATGACTATTTTACGTGCGCTGCGTGCTGAGTTTCCTATTACAGGCGCTGATATGATGGAAATTGCGCCATTTACAGATAGCTCGTTAGTTGGTCAGTCTAGCTCTGAGACTACGTTGCGTGAAGGCGCTAAGATATCCGCATTTCTAATTGATGCAATCAACAACGCTTGATAATTCATTCTCGCATTTTGAACAGGTAGTGATTTAAGCATTACCTGTTCCAAACAGCTACATTCCTTAGCCAATTCTGTTGTAATTCTGGTAAATACGCTATATTTCTTTTTAGTCCACAGGGTTACAGGTTGTTGTTACATGCGTGCATGGTTAATCATATTGACAGTGTTTTCATACGCAGTTAGTGCAAGTGAACTCAATGTGTTAACTGAAGAATTTCCTTACTTTCAGTATACTGATGAACGTGGTGACCTTGTTGGCTCCGCCGCAGATAAAGTGAGAAGGGTGCTGAATAATGCAGAAATTGACTACAGTATCAATGTAGATACATGGTCAGTTACATACAATGCAGCCCAACGAAACTCCAACAGCTGTATTTTTTCTATTGCTCGTGCACAATCCCGTGAAAAGCTTTTTGATTGGTTGTTTCCTTTAGGACAGTTTAGCGTGTCATTCTATGGCTTGCGGGATAAAAAATACTCGATAAATTCGCTTGAAGATGCAAAGCAATATAAAACAGCGGTGATTAGGCAAAACTTCAGTCATTTATATTTAAAAGAAAACGGCTTTGTAGATGAGCAGCACTTGCTGATCATCTCTACGTTCGACAATGTGTTTGAATTGCTGGCTACGCGTAAAGGTTTGCTCGACTTAGTGATTTTGAGTGATATCCAGTTTGAGTATAAGAGTAAAACGGAACCACTCGCTAAAGAACTTGAAAAGTTATACACCTTGCCAAACTTCGGTTCTCAGCTGTATTTTGCGTGTAATAAAGAGCTATCAACGAGTACGAAAAATAAAATCATACGCGCGCACGATGCCTTGTATAAATAAGCTGTGCGCAGGCTAATGAGATTGTTCACTTCTTTATGGTTGGCCACACAAAACCATGAAAAGTATCTAAATATAATTGCTCTACTTTTTCTCTTGCCCAAGGCGTTTTGCGTAGAAATTTCAGACTAGATTTGACACTCGGATCATGAGTAAAACAGCGAATGTTGACCACTTCTCCCATCGCTTTCCAGCCTAATTCTTGCTCAAGCTTAACTATGATATCTTCTAGTTTTACGCCATGAAGAGGGTTATTGGGCTGTTGTTGTGTCATTACATCACCTAAATCTTAAAACGCCTATTTTACCCTGATTGTCTTTACTGGGTCTAGCCTAATGGGTTGTCCTTCTTTATCGGCCTTTAGCCACACCAACTGACTTTGCGGTTGGTTTACATATTTATGTGTACAAACAAAAGTATGCTCTAACTGTTTAATGAGCGACCCTTCACTGTACTGTACTCCTTGATACCAACAAACGTTGTACGGCATCTCCAGTAGAGTCACATTTTTGTGATTTGTATCAACTGCACGCGCCTGAGTTGTTGTTAATAATAATGTAAATAGCGCGATATAAATAAGTGATTTCATGGCAGAACTCCCAGAGTTGGCTAATCTTAAATTAACGCAATTCAGTGCACGCTATGCATGACACTATATCGCTAACTATATAACAAGATTAAAATAAAAGAAGGGGATCGCAATGGCGTTTGATCAAAATATGATGGCAGAGCTAACATTACTGGCGAAGTTTCCCAGAACCAGTATGCATCAAGGGATTAAAATACATAGTAATGCGGAGCAAAGTTTGCGTGATGCGGCGCAAAGGCTTTATGACAAAGGCATAATAGATAGCCCAGATGGTGGTTATCTTACCGATCTGGGCTTGGACTTGATCTCGCACTTAGATCAGGTTCACTGTGCTTTACAGTAAACTCTATTGCGCGTCAGGTTGGTTCTCTGGCGCAGCGTCACTAAATGCAGCCATTTCATTACAGCGCTGGTAAATAGCGGCAATTTTCGGGAATGGTGTCATATCCACTTTAAAGCGTAATGCGTTAAATACCTGTGGTACCAAGCAAACATCAGCAAGCGTTGGTTTATCGCCAAAACAGAACGGTGAATCACCTAGCATAGCTTCAAGCTTCTTAAACCCTTCAATGACCCAATGACGATACCAAGTATTCTTCTGTTCATCGTCGACATTTAGTTCTTGGCTGAGATACTTCAGTACGCGCAAGTTATCGATAGGGTGGATGTCACAAGCAATTGCATAGCAGAAGTTACGTACTTGTGCCTTTTGCCAAGGATCATTTGGCAGTAGTGGAGTATCTGTGTGGGTTTCTTCTAGCCATTCTAAGATAGCAAGAGATTGCGCTAGCACACCTTGTTCTGTTTCAAGTGCTGGCAGCAAGCCCTGTGGATTTTTCTTCGTATACGCTTCACCTTGTTGTTCTGATTTGAGTAGGTTTACACCTACCAACTCATGAGGGATGTTTTTTAGGTTAAGAGCAATACGTACACGGTATGCTGCGGATGAGCGAAAGTAAGTATATAGTTTCATTGCTTGTTCCTTAATCACGACAAAAGGCACTCATTATGAGTGCCTTGTGAATTTTTCTATCAGGCTTAGCTTACGCGCCTTTGTAGTATTTTTTAATGCCTTTCCAACAATCGGCGTAATTTGGCTGACGCTCTTTGCCTTCAAGGGCATACTTAGTTGGAGAGATAACATAGCGAGACTCAAACATAAACGCTAGCGTGTTTTCGTAGCGCTGCGGCTCAAGTTCCGCATTTGACGCTTTCTCAAATACATCAGCTTCAGGGCCATGCGGAGACATACAGTTATGTAAGCTCATGCCACCTGGTACAAAACCATGCTCTTTTGCGTCGTAAACACCTTCTATTAAGCCCATGAATTCACTCATAATATTACGGTGGTAATACGGTGGACGGAAAGTATTTTCTGCCACCATCCAGCGTGGTGGGAAGATCACAAAGTCAACGTTTGCCACGCCCGCTGTGCCAGATGGCGAAGTCAGTACAGTAAAGATTGATGGATCTGGGTGGTCAAAGCTCACCGTATTCATGACGTTGAAACGTGCTAAGTCATATTTATAAGGTGCGCTGTTACCTGTCCATGCAACAACATCAAGCGGTGAGTGGCCGATATCACAACGGAATAGGTTACCGTTGAACTTAGCAACTAGCTCAAAATCACCTTCTTTGTCTTCAAACGCAGCTACTGGGTACTGGAAGTCACGTTCGTTCGTGTAACCATTGGCCCCAACTGGGCCACGCTCTGGTAACACCAATGGGTGACCATAGTTTTCACAAATATAACCGCGAACCTGATCACTAATAAGCTCTACTGAGAACTTGATACCACGAGGGATCACCGCAATTTCACCTGGACGAATGGCCAACTTACCACACTCGGTGTGAAGCACGAGTTCACCCTGTTGCGGTACAAATAGGAGTTCACCATCGGCATTGTAGAAGTAACGACCTGCCATTGAAGCATTTGCCACGTATACGTGAATACCAATACCGGATTGACCATTCGCACTACCGTTGGCTGCCATGGTAACTAAACCGTCGATGAAATCGGTTTTCTCAGCTGGCACTTCGATAGGGTTCCAACGAAGCATAGTAGGTGGTGTTGGGACCTCTGTGATAGGCGCTGTGCGTAATAAGCCATTATCCATTGGCTGGTAGTCACCTTGCACAACCGAAGGACGAATTCGATAAAACCAGTTACGGCGGTTGTCTGCACGTGGGGCTGTAAACGCGGTGGTATTATATTGTTCTGCGTATAGGTCGTATTTTACTTTCTGTGGCGAAAACTGGCCGATTGGTAAAGCACCTGGTAGTGCTTCAGTTTCAAACTCGTTACCAAAGCCTGTTAGGTATTGAAATTCGTTGCTCATAGTCTTTGACTCCTTAGTAGATAGGGTTAAGATACTCTCATGTGAGAGCATTATCAAGTGTCTTTCAATGATCCTTTTGTATATAATTGTTTACGCGTGTATGGGCGTATGGCTAAGAGTTGAGTGAGATGTCACTAAAAATAGACGAATTTTTACCTTATAGACTGGTGAAACTGGCAAATAAAGTGAGTGCTGCTTTCTCTGAGGTTTATTTTGAACAGGCAGGTTTAACTGTACCTCAGTGGCGGGTGATTGCGCATTTGGCGCAGCAAAAGCAGTGCTCTGCAAAGCGCTTATGTGATCTTGCAGAGATTGATAAATCCACCATGTCGCGGGCGGTGAAGCAGTTAACAGATAAACAACTTATTGAGCTTTGTGCAGACCCCAATGATAAGCGAGCAAAGCTCTTAAGCTTAACCAAAGGCGGAGAGGCGCTTTACGGGCAACTTTCGCCAAAAGCACTTGAGTGGGAAGAAGGCTTGTTAAGTGAGCTTTCTGATGATGAAAAACAGGTGTTACGACATGTTATGGATAAAATAGAGCAGCAAGTGGATAAACAATAAAAAAGGCCAACATGATGTTGGCCTTTTAAATTTATGCGCTAATCAAATGGTGATTAGAACGTGTAACGGATACCGATTTTCGCTTGCCACGCAGAAGAACCCTTTACGATTTCTGAGTAGTTACGAACGTCGGAACCTTGGTAACGCTCATCAATGATTAGCTTACCGTTGTCATCTAAACCACCAAAGTCGTACAACTTCTGGTCTGAGTAAGAAATTTTCTTTTCAATGCCCCAATCGCTGTTAAGCAAGTTGGCGAAGTTTTCAACCATGATGTAAAGCTCACCTTTGTGACCTTCGTAGAAACCAGGGATTTCTTGCTTAAAGCTTACATCCATTGTTGTAACCCAAGGCTGTGTGCCTGTGTTACGGTCTAGCAACTGACCACGTTCTGAGATACCTGCGCGGTTAAGTAACGCTTCTAATTGGTCCCAAGATAAACCTGACTCTTCCCAGTTTACGTTTGCATCATCAGCGCCTGTTGGGATGTATGCAAGATATGCAGATGTGCTGTTAAAGCTACGTGTATCACCGAAGTCTCCATCGCGGTATGAGCCCATAGTGTAGCTAAATGGACGACCTGAACGACGTTCGAAGAACACGTTAAATTTAGACGCATAACCTTCGAAGAATTCAGTGTTATAACGTAAGTTTAGCTTGAAGCTGTGTTCAACTTCATAGTGACCACGGCCTACTAGGTCTACATTACGGCTATGTACTGCCGCGTGCTTGTAGTTACTTTCTGCGCGTGACGAGCTACCAGGGTTTACATCTTCTACGTCTTGGTGTGCATAGCTCGCTGAAACATATAAACCGTTATCCCATTCTTTTGCAATTGACGTAGAAAGAATGATTGAACGACCATCTTCATCAGCGTTAGTCATCATGATATCGAAGTTGTCTCTTAAGTCACCTTCGTAGATGCTTTCATAGATAATGCGACCAGTTGCACTCTCACCTACAGGTTTGATAGCAGTGTTACGCCATACGGCTTCGTTCTCTTTTTTGTGGTAAGCTAGTTCAGCGGTCCACTTGAAGCCATCGCCTAGTAGCTCTGAGTCGAAATCATACTCAAAGCCAAGCTGTGCACGAACACTTGAAGGAAGTTCGAAGTCTGGGTCTGTGTAAGCTGTGCTACCTGCACCTTGCTGTAAAGACCCTGTGATTTCACCCGGTACGCGAGTGAAGTCAACTTGCTCAACACCAGAGAAGTAATCGTTGATCGCATTTTGCGACGCTTCAACAAACGTAATACCGTCGTTTTGGAATGGTGCGTTATACCAAACGTTTGGAATACCACCTTGGAAACGACCAATACCACCGTTAACGGTTAGTGACTCAGTAGCGTAGTACTTGAATCCAACACGTGGCAAGATGATATCAATACCGTCTAGGTTTTCTTGGTTGGTATATCCATAAGTTTCTTGGAAAGCGGTATTTAACGTTGGTTTATCGCTTGAAGATAGACGCTCATAACGTAAACCCGCTGTCATTTCTAAATCATCAGTAGGGTAGAACTTATCTTCGATGTATAACGCTAACTGGCTACGTGTTGCATCATAGGCAAGATCATTTACGTCACCCGTGTATGAGTTGGCATATGTAAATTGATAGTTGTCACGGTTAATGTGTAGCTTTTTGTTTTCGAAGTCTTCTAGGCTACCGAAAGTCCATGAACCCATTGAGTTCTCAGCAAACAGGTTGTAAAGACGTAGGTCTTCTAGCTGAGCACCAAAAGTAATCTCGTGATCACCCATCAAGTAAGTCGCATCAAAAGTAAGTGCAAGCGTTTCTGTTTCAGCTTCATTTCTGTGGCGATAAACATCACGACCGAACTCAAATGAATCGCCACGACCACCGTCAACATACACTTTGATAGTACCTAAATCTGAATTTGTAACACTGTCGTTAGATACGTTTTTGTAAGCAACGCCAATTTCAGTTGAGAAATCATCAGACCAATCTGAATAAAGCTTTGCTGCAAAGTTGTCAAACTTAGTAGTGTAGTCATAACGGCTTGACGCCATTGTTATTGAGCTACCACCCGTTGAGAAACCACGTGCGTCTGATTCATCTTGCCACTGGTAAGTGAAATCTGCACGGTGCAGGTCATTAATGTTCCAGCTTAATTTGATAAGTAAGCTATCACTGGTATCTTCTGGGTTGCCGCCGAAGCTGTCTTCTACCCCATACACCGAACTTAGCGTGTTGATGAAACGGTTATAATCGTCTTGTTTTACGTCAAACTCGTGCGCAGTGCCAGAGCCGTCAAACCCGTAATCCATATCCATCTCTTGTTTCCAAGAGTTATAGTTTACAAAGTAGAATAACTCGTCTTTTACGATAGCGCCGCCAGTGCTAAAACCAAAGCGCTTTTCAGTGATGATAGGGTCAGTGCTTGAGGTTTCAAATGTTTTATGGCCTACATCGTCATAGATATTGTCGCCAGCTTCGTGAATTACTTCACCATCAGCGTTTAGAACATCTTCTTTGTAAGTTGCTTCAGAGATATTGTCTACTTTGCCAGCCAGGCTTGGTGTACTCGTTTCGTAGAAACCAGTGAAGGTGTATTCGTTAGAGCCTGACTTAGTAACAGCGTTGATTGTACCGCCGCCAAAGTTACCTTTTTTAGCCGAGAAAGGAGAGCTATCAACTGAGATTTGTTCAATTGCATCCAGTGCAACTGGAGGCTGAGAAGTTGGGTAGCCGCCGTAATTCAAACCGAAGTCATCGTTTTGGCCAATGCCGTCAACCGTTAGGCCGTTGGTTCTCGGGTTGCCACCTGCAATGCTTAGCTCGCCGTTACCGTTGATACTTGCTAATGGGTTTAAACGCGCAACATCTTTAATGTCATTGTTAAAGCTTGGTACGTTAGCGATTGTGTCAGCACCAAATACGCTGTTTGACCCGCCAGCTTGCTGAACGATTTTATAACCAGTGACTTCAATTTTTTCTACTTGTTGTAGTGGTTCTAACTGGTTAACGATACGGTGAGTATCGCCAAGTTCAAGGAAGATGTTGTCAAGTTGCGCATCAGAGAACTTGTCAGAATCAAGTACTACGCGGTAAGGACCGCCAACACGAAGACCTTTTGCGATGAACGCACCAGATTCGTTAGTAGTAAAAGTACTGACTGTGCCTGTTGGCTCGTGAATAACAGTAACTTTAACGTTTGCGGCAGCGTCTCCAGAAGGAGTCGTGATTTTACCACGCATTGCAGATGAAGTGTCAGAAGCGAATGCGCTTGCTGATACGCCAAGAGCTAATGCTAAAGCGCCGGCCACTTTTGTTAAGCGAACGTTTTTCATTGTGTTGTTTCCCGTGTGTTTAGGTTATGTTGATTTCAATTAATAAAAGCTAATTTGATGCGTCCCTGAACAAAGCAATATTTAGCTGTAAAACTATTGTACCTATTAACTGAAGTAAATTAATCACAACAAAACACGATTAGCTCCGAAAGGGATACTAACCGTGTTTAACTGATGTATTAATCATTCAATCGATAGGGTTTAGCGCTTAGAAGTTATATTTAACACCGAAGCGAATTTCGTATAACGATGGCTTTATTTCAAAGTCTGTACCTGATGGGTTATTGAACTTTTCAAATACATACTGGCCATTGTCATTAATAGAAGCGGTTACCGCGTTTTGCATCGAGCTACCGGTTTCTAATGTGCCCCAATTGTCGTTTAGCAAGTTGCCAACATTCTTAATAACAAAGAACGCTGAGCCTTTATGACCTTCTGCAAAACCACCAAATTCTTGCTCAACTTTAAGGTCAAATGTTACCCACCATTCACCTTCTTGTGAGTTACGGCCTTGAATATGACCGCGTTTCAAGCCTTCACTCTCAACCCATTTGTCAAATGCTGCTTTGTCGAAGTCTGCACCGTATGCCACCAATGCATCGTCGGCATTTGGTACGTACAGCAAGTCACGCTTTTCATCGGCGTAACCGAACATGCCTGTGTTATTAAACGTATATGAGTAAGGGTTTGTAACACTGGCTTGACCAAATAGGCTGAACTTGGTGTCTAGACCATCAAAGAACTCATGGCTATATGACAAAGACATAGTTGCACGATGAGGCACTTCATAATCAGAGCGAGAAACACCTGGGTTTTGTGGGTCATACGCTGCAATTCTATGGAAGTTAGAGAACGCAACAGAGCTGCCCATTGGGTGTACATCTTGTGCAACTGTGTATGCATAAGACAACGCAAGGTCAATACCGTTATCGAACGACTTGTTCATACCGAATGATAGAACATGGCTGTAACCATCATCACCTTTCACATTGGTCAGCATTAAGTCAGACTCACGAGAGTGTAGCGAGTCGTTATAAATTGGACGACCATCCGGTGCTGTTTCGTCAGACGCCAAAGTGATGTTTTTGATAATCGCTGAATCTTGCTTATCTGTGTACAAGTAATCCGCTGTGAATACATAATCTGATTCTGTGATATATGTAGCACCTAGCGAGAACTTCCACTCTGAAGGAATTTCAAAATCAGGGTCAGTCACGTTTGTGCTATCGTCTACACCACCTGCGCTGATCGTGTCATATAGTGACTGCGGAATAGCGTAACCTGGCTTGCCACCATCTACGAAAGCAACAGCATCTGGGCCAAGTAGCTGAACGTCACGCGCGCTATCTTGAATGTTACGAACACCGTCATTTGAATAGCTGTTTGAGATCCAAACGTTCGGGTTACCACCTGAGTACAGACCAATACCACCGCGCAGTTCTAACTGATCGTTATACACCCAGTTGATGCCCAAGCGTGGTTGTAACAAGTCAACACCGTCAAGGTTTTGCTGGTTAGAAAAGCCAAAACGCTCTTGGAAGTTCGGGTTATGGGCTGGTACGTCATCACTTGTGTACCAATCATAACGAAGACCAGCTGTGATGGTCATATCGTAGTCGATAAGGTCAAACTTATCTTGGAAATACAAAGTATTCAACGCGTATTTAAACTCACCGGCTGCATCAGCAGGGTTGTGAGTTGAGGCGTTACCATAGTATACACGGGCTACACCGTCACGAAGTGCATCGATGCTGCTAAAGCGGTGTTCACCTTCGTTGTGCTGTATGAACATATTGAATACGTCTAACTCTTCACGCTCATAGCCAAAGTAAAGCTCATGATCGTCTAAGTAGTAAGTACCTGCGAACTTCAGTGATAAGTTGTCATACTTTAGTTTGTTAGCTTGGCGAGAGTCGTCAGGGCCTAAGTAAACTGTTACGTCACCAACATTAACCTGAAACTCGCCAAAGCCAGATGCGCGGTCTAAAGAGATTTGACGGTTATCAAGCTCTGAGTAGCCGATGCGTATTTCAGTGGTGAATACATCACTCCAATCTGAGTAGATAGAAGTAACAAATGATTGTAGTTCTGCACCACGTTCATAAAAGTGGTTTGATAGTGAAAGTCTATCTGAGCCTGAATCTGATTGAGACAGTGAGTAACCATCGTTATAGTTGTAAACAAAGCTTGCACGGTGGTCTTCATTGATGTTCCAGTCAAGCTTCACCAATAGCTTTTCGTCTTCAACAGGCATACTTGGGATCATAGAGCCTGCATCATAGCCATATAGATCTTTAGTGATAGCTACAATCTCGTCAATGCTTGCTTTTGAGATTTTACCGTTTGCGTAAGGCGTATATTCGAAGATTTCAGAACCTTCTAGCTTTTCATAGCTGGTGAACAAGAACAGTGAGTCTTCAATTAGCGGCAGGCCAACATTGAAACCATAACGTTTCTCGTTGTAGTCACCGATATTTTGTTTTTGATCTTCGATTGTGTCACCTGAGAGTGAGTCGTTGGTGTAATCGAAGAACACACCACCTGTTAGGCTGTTAGTACCTGACTTTGTTACTGCGTTGATATTACATGATGTAAAGCCACCATATTGAACATCAAATGGCGCAAGCTCTACCGCCACTTGTGCGATAGAGTCAAATGAGAACGGCATGCGTTCAGTAGGGTAACCATTGCTGTTTAGACCAAAGTTATCATTCATGCGCATACCATCAACAGTTAAGCTGTTGAAACGCGGGTTACCGCCGGCACATTGAATCGCACCAGAGCTGCTTTCATCTACATAAATACGAGGGTCTGTACGAACAATATCTTTGATATCACGGTTGATTGCAGGCTTGCTTTGCAACTCAGCCAGTGAGAAGTGTGTTGCAGGGCCTGTACCACCAGATTGGGCTGTAATAGGGCGACCTGTTACAACGATTTGTTCCATATCTTGCTGTGACTTCAACTGCACAGAAACAGGGTAGGTCTTACCAAGAGACAGGTAAATGTCTTCAAGCATCGTATCTTCAAATTTATCTGAGTCTACAATGATTTGATATGGACCGCCTACACGAAGGCCTTTTGCTGAGAAAACACCACTTTCATTAACTACGGCTGTTTTAACTGAGCCAGAAGGGGTGTGAATAATGGTAATTTTAGTACCAGCTGCTGGGTTGCCTTGTGGACCTACGACTTGTCCTTTAAGGCTTGATGCCGTGTCATTGGCAAATGCAACACCGCTGGTAGCTAAACTTGCAGCAATCGCGAGGGATAGCGAAGTTTTGCGCAAAAGAGTTTTCATTATGTTGTTTCCCGTATAATTTAGAGCTTACTAGTTATTTAATCAGCAGTTTTAGAAGTCTTAAGCGCTTCTTTTAATGGCTGCGCCTTTTTATCAAAAATTTGGTTCAATAGGCCTGCTAGTCTAATACCGCCTTGTTGTAAGCGAGTCTTAACTGTAGGCATATATTTGTAAATGTAACGGTAACTTATGTCAGTTTCATTTAAGTTATAAATTTTTTCAGAGATATGGTGCGACTCAAGCAACCAGTCTGCAGGCTCACTGTTCAAATAGTCTTCAATGATAGCGCTATTTGACGTTTTTATGAAACTTGTAAACTCAGTGTAAGAAAGGCGCTCGTTTTCAATGAGGCGAGTGTCCCATGTGCTGTGCAGGTTAGTTTTGTCGCCAAAGAATGTAACATCAATTTTATTACCACCGTGGTCGGCTGCGCGGCCCGCATGGAAAGGCTGGTGACTATCACCCACTAGATGCACTAAAAAGCGTAGAGCAAATCGTTTTTCGTCAATTGATGTGGAGTCTGACTTTAGCGTGTTGATGCCGTAATAAATGCCATCAAGAATGTTCTTTACTTGTTCTTTTGAAGAGATGTTGTGGTGAACATGTTGGTGCATGTTGTCGGCATCAGAAACGTTGATATAGTGCCATTTAGAAGATGTCTTGCTCCAAAACTTGCTGCTGTCAGAGCGCATTTCGTCGGCCCAAGTTGATATCTGAGCAAGCGACTCTCCTTCAAGTAGTGGAGTGAGCGCCTGTTCGGTTGTAGGCGTTAGATGTTGCTCAGCCAATTCTCCAACAATACGATGACCATTTTGGCCCCAAGCAATTGCTTGAGATGAGCTCACTAGTGCGGCAACCGCCACTAATTTTGACAAATTTTTTATTAACATGACTTATTTACTCTGAGTAAAACACGGTGTTCAACCGCTATTTCAATAAGGTCAATTGTCCGTGTTTTTCAAGAAAATAAAAGGAGTCAATTAGATTCATAATTTCTTGTTAATAAAGCTTTATAAACAATCAGTTATATTTATTAAGTAAAGTTACCTATTGCAATAAGTAAAGGAACTTGTTGTAATGACTCTGTTTCTGGGCCAATAAGTTTTCCGTTTTGAATATTCGATACCGTCTGAACAAAAAAACAGCGTTTTTTTTAGTGCTACTACTGAGTTTGATAGGGACATGGTCGCTACCCCATCGATTGGTTAACAGCGATTTAAATAAACTGCTACCTGTTAGTTCTTACTCATATACATGTAAGTTTCCTTCTGCTGTGAATGATGCAGTGTTCAGAGTTCATGTACCAGTACAAGGCATAGCCAGCAGGCTACAAAGCGCATTGTGTGATAACGAGGTGCTAGCCAAGCAGTTTGGCGCTGTTGAAGTTTATTGGGGTGGTAGCTTAGCCGAGCAAATAGAGTTTTTAGCGAAGGGGATTGCCGATCTCATTTTGAGTAAAGACAATATTATGGATGCTATGATGGCGGAATCTACCCAAAACTACATGCCTTTAATTGGATACCCCAGTTATACCGCTTTCTTTATATCCAGTCGCGAAAAACCCAAAATAGAGAAGGCATATTTTTTAGATAAGAAAATAGGTTTGGTTGACTATCCTACTAGTCGCTCGGGGCATATTTTACCCAAACAGGTTTTTAAACAACTGGACATCGATGTTTCAGCTTTGAGCATTGTCTACGCCAGTTCTCACAGCGCTTTGAGAGATCTACTCTCCAAAGGAGAGGTCGACATCATTGCCTCATATTGGCAAGAACATGATCAACTGAGGTTTTCAAAAAATTATATTACGCCTATCGCGGATAATGTAAGTGGTAGCAAGTGGTATATTAAAATGAGCGATGAAAATACAGATTTGGCTTGTTCATTGCAAAACAGCGTCAATGATGTAGTGAACGATATGCAGTCAAACTACTTCCACTCTCTTAAACATTACTGGCAATGTAGTACAGCACCATACGGGCTTATAGAGGGAAGTAGTGATGAGAACTAAATATCATATGCTCTCTAGCTTGGTGTTATTTGTCGTTATCTTTGTTTGCACATTTACGATTTCTAAAGATTCAGCGATAAGACAAAACAGCCAGTTGGATATAAGTAAATTAGCTACGCGTATCGCGCTTGATCTCGATATGCTACCTATTGCAGATCCATTGTTTAACTATAGTGGCAATGAACAAAAGGTCGCGCAATACATCACGTCGATCAATCAACAACTAGAAACTAACAAATCGCGAGTCAGACTTCTGAAGTTAACCAGCTCAGGTAACATCAATCTGCTCCATAACAGCCATTACTACACGCTTAACTCTGCACACCGCCAAGTGGGCTTTATTTATGAGGTTAACACGCATCTGTCCTGGGTGAGTTACATTTTGCCCGTTGCGGTAGCACTCATGGTCTGGGGAGCCTACTTATGGGCGTTTATATTTAGCCGTCGAGAAATAAAAGAAATGTCTTTGGCCCAAGAGTCGGTGGTACCGAACTTGATGATTGATCTTAACACTAAGTTCGTAAGCTTAAGTACCGATCAGCAAGTTCAAATTCAATTAGCGAATAAGCCTCTGTGTTTCTATATTGCGCTTGTGGAATACAGTGTGGCTAATCCTGATGTGATCCTTAATCCAAATAAGGAAGTACCCGATGAATTGATTGCAATTGCTAACAAGTATTTTGAGCGGTTAACAACACTTGGTCATACAGTGCGTAAAAAGCCAAACTTTTCCAATAGTCTAGAAAAGACGTTAAGTGAAATTCGTGCAGCCTTAGATGAAGTATTCGCTGAGTTTCCTGAACTCAAGACGAAATATTATCCGCCAAAAGCTTATGGAGAAGGGTCACGTTCAAAATTGCACAGCTATGGTCTGGTACATATTGAACTTGAAGATATTCAAGTTATAGGGAAGTAGCAGGGGAGACGCTAGCGGCTCCCCAATATGCTCAAAGCAAGTTAACTTTTATAGGTGAATGGGTCTGCAAATATTGTTTTAGGACCTGAGCATCGGTTAAACTCGTTGGCTTGTAACCCGGCATATTTACGAGCGTCGGGTAGCCATCTCCACCTGATGCATTATAGCTGTTAATGCTCATTTTATAGGTTGCATTAAAATCAAGTGGCTTGCCATTAATCATGACATTGCTAAGTTTGCCATCACTGAAATCAAATGACAGACCGTAATATTGTAAGTAAGCTCCTGAATCTGGAGGAAAACGAGTGACCGTATTTAAGTACTTATATAACTCGTCACCTTGCCACTGCATCAAAGTGATACGGTTTTTAAAAGGATGTACTTTTAATATGTCTTTGTAGCTAACATCACCAGCTTCGATGCTGTGCCTAATACCGCCGCCGCTGATCAAGCCGAAATCGGCACCTACCGCCGCCATTTGCGCCTTAATAATTAAACTTGCCAATTTACTTTGTTTAAACCGCACGGTATTGCGTTTGCCATCAAGGTAACCATCGACAAAGCCCACGCTACCCTTTAATTTCTTTTCGCCAAATGCTTGATACGGTTGGAGTAATGCTTTCATTTTCGCATCTGGCTCAATGTATGCGTTAACAAATTCACCGTTGTTACTTTTTAAGTTGACTGGAATAAGCTCGTAACTAATAAGCGTTTTTATACCGTCTTCAATTTTAAACTCAGCCTTGCCAACATATTTCCCCCATTCATGCGCTTGCATGATCCAAACACCATTTTGTTTATCTGGCATACAGGCTTCACCTGGGGCAAATAGCTTATCTTGTCTACCTTGAGCGTCGACACATACTGGCTCTTGCGAATGTCCCCCAATTATCATGTCCAAAGTATCTGGGGCAATGCTGCGTGCTAGTGTCACATCTCCAGGCGCATTAATACCAAAATTAGCATCATGATAATGGCCCATGTGAGTGACCGCGATGACGACGTCGACATCATGTGATGTTTTAATTGCAGCAACGGTTGATTCCACGATCTCTGCTGGGTTCACAAACACGAGGTCGCCTAAATACTCAGGGTTGGCTATTTTGGCTGTGTCTGTTGTGGTGAGCCCTACAACGGCTATCTTCAAGCCTTGCTTTTCAATAAGCGTATAAGGTTGGTATGCATGACTTCGGTCGTTTGCGTGTAGAATATTGGCAGACAGCAGCGGGAAGTTTGCCCATTGTTGTTGTTTTTCTAACACGTGAAGTGGGTTGTCAAACTCGTGGTTACCAATCGCCATGGCATCATAACCAAGTAAGCTCATGCCTTTGAAGTCAGGCTCGGCAAACTGTAAATCTGACTCTGGAATACCTGTGTTTATGTCACCACCAGAGAGCAGTATAACAGCATGACCATTCTGGGCGGCTTGATTTTTTAACCGATCGATAAGTGTCTTACGGGCGGCCATACCATACTCGCCTTTTTCATTGTGCCAAAAGCGACCATGATTATCATTGGTATGAAGTACTGTTAAATATTGCGCTTCGCGATTAGAAGTGAGCTGACACGAAGAAAGAAATATACATAAAAGTACAGAAAGCAAAATGCGCATATAAACCTTTTTCAGGTAAATTCAAAATATGCGCCCATTTTAAACTAAAAACTCTAAATGGAAATGATAAAAATTATGAATTTTTAGTGCTAGCGCAGGCTGCGAACACGGCATCTTCTCGACGTGTTAATTCTTGCTTTGCTAGTTGTGACTTATCGTGGTTGACTTCAACCATCCAATTAAGAAAGCTAGCAGGGAGCTTAGTATAAGGTTCTCCAGCATGGAGCCCAAAATCACATATTGGCATTTCGTTGTTCATTCTATTCACCCGTTATGATTGCTGGGGACACATGCTAACAAAATATACCATTAGATAAAGAATTTTATGTTACATACTGCGCAGTTTTAATAATAACTAGTTATATAAATGTTGCTACAAGTGTTAGCCATTGCAGTAAGACGAACAAGCAGCCAAGCATAAATAATCTAAAGCGTGTTAAAACATGATTGTTTGTTAAATGAACCCAGCTGTGTGCAACGCGAGAAACAACAAATAGAGCGCCATTTACTGCAAAAAACCAGCCTGTAACTTGCAGATGCAACCCTAATAAGCAAGCCACAAAAAATAGCACCGGAATTTCAAATTGATTTTCAAAGTTTCTACTCGCAAGCTGTACATTTTCAGGCGCTTGTCCTAGCTGCATGGTTTTAAATGATGCTAAAGGAATATCACCTTTACGTGCGGCTGCAAAACGGCGCCTTCCCATGATCACCATCACAGAAAAAGTTAGAAAGACTTGTAAAAACATAGAGATAATTATAATTTTAGTTGGGGTGAAGAGCATAGTGATATAGTCCTTGGTTTACAGAGTGTTACAATCTCAATAGTTAATTAGTTGCAAAACATCACCATAGTAAAGACTATTGATGTCGTTAAGCAAATTTAAAATGGAATCGTTATGAAAAAGCTTGTTGCAATAAGTGTGTTAAGTCTTGCTGTAATGACAGGGTGCAGTAGCCATAGTCAGTCTGGCGTGAAGCGTCCTGCACCTTCTGTTTTAAGCCAAAAATTGGTGGTAAGCCCAAATGATGATCGAGCATATCAAACCTTAACCTTAGAAAATGGTATTGAGGTTATTCTTGTTTCCGATCCGAGTGTAGATAAGTCAGCCGCTGCGCTGAGTGTAGGTGTTGGGTTATTACAAGACCCGATGACACAGCAAGGTATGGCACACTATTTAGAACATATGCTGTTTTTAGGGACTGAGCGTTTTCCAGATTCCAGAGGGTACTCAGACTTCATGACAGAAAATGGCGGAGCTCATAACGCTTACACTTGGTTAGATATTACTAACTATATGTTTAAAGTAAACAATAATGCCTATGATGAAGCGCTAGATAGGTTCTCGGATTTCTTTAAATCACCAAAACTTTACCCTGAGTACACCGAAAAAGAAAAAAATGCTGTAAATGCAGAGTGGTCAATGCGACGTGAAATGGACTTTTTTGGCCAGTTTAAACTGGCTAGAAATATGCTGGGTGAGCACCCTGCAAACCGATTTTTACCAGGCAACTTAGAAACCTTAGGCGATAAGGAAGGCAGTAAGCTGCATGCTGAAACGGTGGCGTTTTATCAACGATACTATTCAGCCAACATCATGAAGTTAGCCATGATCTCTAGTGAACCGTTAGAGGAAATGGAGAAAAAAGCACGCGAGCATTTTTCCACAATAGAAAACAAAAATATTGAAAAACCTACCGTTACAGCTCAGTTAGACTTTTCAAAAATTGGTCAAAAGCGCATCCATTACAAGCCAAATGAAGACGTTAAGCAGCTAAAATTGGATTTTACGATTAAGAATAACATTGACCAATTTGCGGTTAAACCTAACTATTTTGTCACCTATCTGTTGAGCAATGAAATGCAGGGTAGCCCCGCACAGGTGCTAAAAGAGCAGGGGTTGATCTCGTCGCTTACAGCGGGCGCCAGTCCAGACCTGTACGGCAACTATGGTGTGCTGAGTATTGATATAAGTTTAACAGATAAAGGAATGCAAAATAGAGAACTTATTGTCGCGACAGTGATGCAATACATAGAGCTTATTAAGCATCAAGGGATAGACAGTAAGTATTTCGATGAAATTCGCACGTCCCTGAACAATCAATTTTTATTTCTAGAAAAAGGCGATGAATTTGGCTATGTAAGTAGTTTGACTGACAGTATGCAGAAATACCCTGTTAATCACGCAATCAACGCCAATTACTATTATGCTGAGTTTGATAAGGGGGCAGTAAAACAGGTTCTTAATCAGTTAGATAGCAAACATTTGCGTGTTTGGTACATCAGTAAAGAAGAGCCAACCGAGAGCCAGTTACATTTTTATGATGGCAAATATAAGATTACGGATATTCCTGAACAAGAGATTGCGAGTTGGTCTGAGCCTAGTCAAATGGCGCTACAATTGCCAAGTATTAATAGGCTGTTACCTGAGCAATTTGCAATCAAAACAACGGCAGAACAGGCGAAGTTAGGTGTTCAGAAAGCATATGAACAACCGGGGTTGGCTATTTGGCATACTCCGAGCGAGCGTTTTTCACATCAGCCTAAAGGTAGTCTGCATATTTATATCAATTCGCCAAAACGCATGGCAGATATTAATACCGACATAAGTTTAGCTCTGTGGTCAGACTTATTTGCAATTGCACAGAGCAAATTGCAAACCGAAGCGCTAGTGGCTGGTATGTCTTTGTCATTAACACCAAGTAACGGCATGGTAATGCGAGTTGCAGGGTTTACGGATAAGCAGTCTGAGTTACTCACTCAGAGTATGAAACATATTCGTGTTAATGTGTCCGAAGATGACTTCACACAAGCGGTAGACCGTTACGTTCGATCATTACTTAATGAAGGTAAACAGTTTCCAATTTATCAGGCATTTGGCCAGCTAGGAAAAATGATCCAAGCAGGACAATACGATACACAAGCTTTGATAGATGCAGCACAAAGCTTAACGTTAGAACAGTTCAATGCTATTCAAGATGGCGTGCTAAGAGAAAATCAGGTAAGAGTATTCAGCTATGGAAATTACAATCAGGATGACTTAAATCAAGTTGCACAGGCGATCACAGATGCATTACCTGAAGAAAAAGAACATACCAACTATGTGATGACCAAGTATTGGCAGCCGAAAGCTGGAGAAACGCTTGTTTGGCAGCAGGACATTGATGTCGCCGATGTTGCCATCATCGATATGCATGTTCATCCAAAGCCAGGTTATAAGCAAAAGGCGGCGGCGCTGATTTTACAAAATCATTTGAAAACTAACATCTTTGATACACTACGCACTGAAGAGCAACTCGCTTACGCCGTTGGAGCGACGGTGCGTAATATAGATGATTATTCTGCGTTGGGCTTTTATATTCAAACACCGGTGATGGATGTCCAGTCAATGCAGGCGCGTTTTGATACCTACAAACAAGAGTACGCGAAAAAGCTTGCACAACTGGATGAAGCGACTTTTGCACAACTGAAAAGCGCAGCCCTAGTGTCATTAAATGAAGAACCCAAGAACCTGAGCGATGAGCTATCACCTTTACTCACAGATTGGTATAGAGAAAGGTTTGAATACGACTCAAAAGAAAAGCTGGTAAAAGCAGTTGAGCTGGTAGAGCTTAAAGATGTTCAAAGTTACTATCAACAAACAATGTTAAACCCTGACGCTGCGAGGCTTAATATTCAGATGCGCGGGACTAAGTTTACAGAGAAGCCCTTCGCACAACTGCCCAAGCAGACAAAGCTTGTAACTTTGGAAGAGCTGTATAAGCGCATTACTTTACAGTAAATTGGACTCAAGGTGGGAGTGCTCTGTGCTCCCACCTGATTTGACTAAAGGTAGCCTACAATGACAATAATAAGAACCAATCGTTTAGCACTTCGTCGAGCGACTCTTGATGATGCTAACTTTGTTTTACAGTTGCTCAATCAACCAAGTTTTATCGACAACATTGCAGACAAAGACGTACGCACAGTTGAAAGCGCGCACAATTATATTCAAAAAGCTTTCTTAGAGCCTTATACTCAAAGCGCTAAAGCGCCATATATAGTTACACTGGATGATGGCACTGCCATCGGTGTTGCTGGTTTTTATCAACGGCCAACCTTTAATGTACCGGACCTTGGTTATGCTTTTTTAGATGGCTTTACAGGGAAAGGGTATGCAACTGAGGCGGCTATTGGGTTATTAGAGTTTGCGCGAGATAAACTTGCGTTAGAAACTGTCTTGGCGATAACATCGCCAAACAATGCACCTAGTGCAAAGCTGTTGCAAGCTTGTGGTTTTAGTTTTCAACAGGAGGTTATACTAGATAGTAGTAAGGAGCCTGCTAATTTATACCGCCTTGACTTTGAGTAATATCAATAAATTCAGAGGCTATCTCTTTGCTAAGTTCCTGCCATGAATTTTGTAGTGCTTGCACTAAAGGAGAAAAGCCGTTTTCCTTTAGTGGTTCCGTTAATGTAAACCTTCTATGCATGAGTAGTTCAGGGCTACCGTTTTGATAAGTGTAGACAAACCAACGACCACTGATTAGCGAGCCGACTGCATAATGTCCTGCAAAATCGTCGACAACAATCGACAATGTATAGCTGTTGAGTGGAGTAGCAGGGACTTCTGAATCTATAATTTTCCACGTCGGCAATTGCCCAGAAAGTGTATGAGTCAAAGAGCGTGTAAGCATATATCGAGGGTTTTCAGCCCAGAAGTGATATTGTGCGACTGAAACTATATTATTGTCTAACCGTTGCACAATACCTTGCTGATCGGCAGTGCCACTCATCTTAACGGTATTTACTTTTAATGTATGAGTATATTGATGTGCCTTTGAGTCTTGCTTTTGCGGCAGATCGATTGAAAAGCCATAATATTGGCTGGTTTTGCTTGTAGGATTACTACAAGCGCTCAACAACAAAATAAATAAACAGGTCCCAAGATGGCGCATTTACTTTTTCCTTGGTTCTGGGTCGTCAGGTGTTTGTTTATTGAAAATTATCATGTTTGGTTGTTCGTTTAAGCCTTTAGCAAACGGCTTTAACGTATTGGATAAACTTTCTAACTCTTCCAAGGTATCAGTCAGTTGTTCAACCATGGTTGAGTCTTGCTGATAATGGGTAAGTGTCTTTTCAAACTGCCTTAAGCTGGATGTTAACTGTGTTAACGTGACTTTGATAGTATCTAGGTTTTCATTCACTTTGTTAGTAGTACCAGATTGGTTAAATGAGCCAATTAATTCATTCATTTCCATTGCCAGTTGCCTATATTCTCTCAACGTTCCATCTAATTGGTCTAACGTCTTGTTTACTGGTAGGTCATTGAGTTTGTTTAATAGTTTAGTGACCTGTTCCGATAATGCGGTGAAGCCGCTTGAGACACTTGGCAGTGTTGGATAAAGCGAAGATGTCATCACGCGTGCGTCTGGCGCATCAGGGTAGAAATCTAGTTCTATATAGATCGCACCAGTTAACATATTGCCACTTTTTAACGAAGCTCTCAATCCATTTCTAATCCATTTTTCTATATGTTGCTGCCAATATTCTCGGGCAATCGCGCTGCGTTCAAATAAACGACCATATTCAATACGGATCAAAACTGGTATTGAGGTGCTATCTTGTTGAAAATATAAAGGCTGGCCATTGCGCTTTAATTGTGCAGGTGCTTGTTCAACCGTACCAATACGCATACCTCTGTATTCAACAGGCGCACCAGCGCGCAAACCCCGAATGGATTGTTCAAATTCAATCAGATAAAAATCATAGTCATCAAAACGTTGCTCCAGAGCTGTGGAAAAGTTTTCGTGTAAAGTGAAGCTCACCTGCTCTTGAGCAATTTCAGATGGGGCCTGATCAGGTGGATAGTCAACGGAAATACCTCCTTTGATTAGTTTCGATAAGCTGCCAGTTGATACATCTATGCCTTCTGTAGATAGATTAATGGATACCCCTGATGCGACCCAAAATATCATATTATTCGTGATGAGCTGGTCGTAGGGTGAGAAAATGAAGACCCCGTATTCCATTGCAAGATTATCAATATTGAAGTTAGCGGACTCTATTTGGCCGATTTTAAAATTACGAAAATAAATGCCAGTACCAACGTCTAAAACCTCCGCATGTTTGGATTTTAGCTTATATCGCTTACCCTCTATATCAGTGCCTATGAGTGCGGGTTCATCCTGCAAAGTAAATAATGAAGATTTCACTTTACTCGTTCCTGGTTCAAGCTCTAAATACACACCCGACAGCAGTGTGTTCATGCCTGAGATACCGGATTCGTCAATACGGGGTTTTACTACCCAAATTTTTGCATCGGAGGTTAGTAAAGGTTCATACATGGTATCGATTTGAACCTTAGCGATTACGGCATTTTGGTCCAGTTGTAAACGTAGCGATTCTACTTGACCGATTTTAACGCTACGCACTCTTACTTGGGTTTTGCCTGCGATAATGCCGTCAGCATTGGACATTTTCACAAAAACAGTATGGCCTTTATTTAATTGATGCTGGTATAACATCCAGATGGTTACGCATAGAGCGATAATTGGCACAAACCAAATAACGGAAAACTTAGGTTTTGACTCTATATATGCATGTTCACTCATGAGGGTTCAATCTATCCCATAAAATTCTTGGATCAAAGCTATGTACTGACATCATCTGACAAAGGACCATAACCGCGAAAAATACAATGCCAATCTGAGGTTCAACGGTTAAGACTGTACCCAGCTGTACCAAAGAGACCAAAATGATGACAACAAAAACATCAATCATTGACCATTTACCCATCCATTCCAACCATCTGTAAAGCTTTGATGCTTGTTCTACTTTTTTGCAGCGCTGGGTTTCAATAAGCAAATAAAATAATGCCAGTGCCTTGATGATTGGAATACAAATACTGGCAGCGAAAATAATAATGGCAACTGGATATGAACCATCTTGCCATAGAATAACAATACCAGAGAAAATTGTAGCAAAGGTATTCTGGCCAAGGTTAACTGTATTCATGATAGGCAATAGGTTTGCAGGTATCATCAGCACTAAGGCGGTAACCATCCATGCTAGGGCTCGGGCGTTAGCTTGTGGCTTTCGAAAGTGAGTTTTGGCATAACAGCGAGGGCAATGCGTGTCAGACGTTAACTGGCCGCACACACTACACTGCTTAAGCGCTTGCGATTTAGCGCTTTTACCGCAATGCAATGTTTTTGGTTCAAATTGAGGTTGCTGACGCTGCCAAAGTTCATTTTCATCGATCAGGGTCAGCAGCTCTATGAAACAAAACACAAATAGCACATACGACCAAAATCCATAGCCCAATTCTAGCTCGGCATACGCCATTAATTTGAACGCGCTTACCAACACAGCCACCAAAAAGATATCAGCAAGATTTAGAGGCATGATGTAACTCAAAGATTTTGAAATCCACCGCGCATTATGTGTGTTAAGTCGCGTCCACAATGCGCTTTGTGTAATGAGTACCAATGAACACACCGCAAGTGGCATCAGTAAAATCGTAAAAATAAAAACGAATGCCAGCATCGAACTATATGTCTCGCCCAGCAGCACGACTGCATCCCAAAGGCTGATTTGTTGCTTGAGGCCGTGTTGGCTAAATGAAATAAATGAGGGGTAGAGGCTAGAAAAAAGAAATAGCAAGGAGGCAACACTAAACGCATTGAGCCATTGTTGCTGGTTGCTGCGGCAACTAAGAAGTTGCGAGCCACAATATGGACATATTGCACGTTGTTGCTTTGCGATATGACCAACATTGATTATCTTGTCGCAGTGTTTACAAGCGAGTATCACACACTAATCTTCTAAATTCAGAACCTTACTCTTAGTGTGCGGCAAATATGAGGGGAGTGCAAATGTGTCATCAATGTTGGCGCTAATTGGCGGCGTTTTTGGTGCCCGCAACAACAGATACACAGGTGTTCAAAGCCCATATTTTACACTAGTATTTATGCTACGCAGTGAATTTGAATGCTGGACTAGGGGATATATGACACGAGTAATTTTAGCTATTTGGTTTAGCCTTTGCCTTGTTGCGATGTCTGCGGTGAAGGTAGAACACAGTGAGCAGATTATCGTTGCTGCAAGTCCACACTTACCGCCTTATGTGATCCAAAAAGGTGATGATGGGATTCAACTTCAAATACTTAAGCAGGCTTTTGCCCAACAGGGTATAACGAATGTAAAGGTTCTTTATATGCCTAACAAGAGAGCCGAGCAGCAGTTGCTCAGTGGGGAAGTTGATATTGCCTTAAACTTTCCTGCAAATTTAAAAGCGTTAGTTCACCAAAGCAATAGTTTACTGAGCTACCAAAATGTCGCGGTGTCTTTACGCGAAAATGCATTCAAGATAGATCAGGTAAGCGACCTAAAAGGCAAGAGTGTACTGGCCTTTCAAAATGCGCCTGCGTTTTTAGATGCGCCTTTTAAACGGATAACAAAATCATTGCTTTCCTATGAAGAAGTGGTTAATCAAGAGGCACAAATTGCGCACTTGATGAAGCGCAGAGTGGATGTAATCGTATTGGAACGGCGTATTTTTCTTTACTACTTAAGCCTGTATGAGCGCAGTAATGAGGTTTTGCCTTTTCGTGTTCATGCTATTTTTTCTGAAGCGCCAAGACCTGCACACTTTAGTGATGCATTATTAAAAGCAGTATTTGATGAAGGGCTGGCAAAAATTAAACAAAATGGTCAGTACCAAGCCATCATGGAATTTGATGGCAAGGATTATAGCAGTTTGAATTCAAAACAATTCTAATCAAATAAAGCCACTGTTTGACGCGTAAGCGCCAGCAACTCTCCGCGACTGCTCCAAATACAGCCATCCTCGAGTCCGTAGCCGTCTTTACAATGATGAGTGATTGCTTCGAATCCCAACCAATCGTCTGGATTAAGCTGTGGTTCACGAACAAACTCTAGGTACCAAGACATACTGCTTGCGGGAGCTGGCTGCTTATACATTTGTAATAGGGTAGGAGGCCATGCGTCTGTTAAGGCGATTATGTGTGCTTCATTCATACCCTGTGGTGTGTCTTTAAAGCGCATCCAGCCACCTAGATGAGAAGTGTCTACGCCGCTAAATGGCATCCCACCTTGTTGTGGGCACAAGGCAACATGTTGGAAGAACTCAGGCATTATACCTTTTTGATACGGCAGCATATGACGCTCATCAACAGGTTTTAAGGTCATATTCTTTGAGACATCAACGTGAACATTTGAACTGCGTCTGGCACCAAAGCACGCTTGTGTGATCACGACAATTTGCTCATCTTGAGTGATTTTAGCCATCACTTGGCTACTATTCTTGCCTGTGCGCAGAACTTCAACTTGAATTGTAAAATCTCGTTCGGCTAAAAGTGGACCGACAAAATTAGTGCTCAGCGACAGCAAACGGCGATCGCTGTCCACATGCTGTCTGATTGCTTGATACAGCAGTGCTGCTGAGAGCCCACCAAATGCGGTGCGACCCTGACACCAGTTTGCAGGAAATTGCATAGAGCCACTTCCCAGAGTCGCTGCTTGAGCCAATAATTGATCGAAATGCATAACATCCCCTAAAGACTTTTGTTTAGTGGGTTTATAGCACAACCCGCGAGGTCAGACCAGTTTAGTGAGATTAAAAAGAGGCAATAAATGTCCCTATTTTTTGACTAAAAAGCGGTCACGATGAAATAAAAGTAAAAAAAACGAAATTTTTTTCACTTTTAAGCTTGAATTCAATTTTGTCGCCCCTATTTACAAAGCATCTAACAGAACAACGAATTTTGAAGTCGGAGAAGATTCATGGGTAAAATTATTGGAATCGATTTAGGTACTACTAACTCTTGTGTAGCAGTACTAGATGGTGATAAAGCACGCGTTATCGAAAACGCTGAGGGTGATCGTACAACCCCTTCGATTATTGCATACACAGCAGAAGGTGAAACACTTGTAGGTCAGCCGGCTAAACGCCAGGCGGTGACAAACCCACAAAACACATTATTTGCAATTAAACGCTTAATCGGTCGTCGTTTTGAAGACGAAGAAGTACAGCGTGATATCAGCATCATGCCGTTCCAAATTGTGAAGGCTGACAATGGTGATGCTTGGGTTGAAGTACGTGGTGAAAAACGTGCTGCACCACAAATTTCAGCTGAAGTACTGAAAAAGATGAAGAAAACTGCTGAAGACTTCTTAGGTGAAGAAGTAACTGAAGCGGTTATCACAGTACCTGCATATTTCAACGACTCACAGCGTCAAGCAACTAAAGATGCTGGTCGTATCGCAGGCCTCGAAGTTAAGCGTATCATCAACGAACCTACAGCGGCTGCACTTGCTTATGGTATGGATAAAAAGCAAGGTGACAATGTTGTTGCTGTATACGACTTAGGTGGTGGTACATTTGATATTTCAATTATCGAAATTGACGAAGTAGATGGCGAGCACACATTTGAAGTACTAGCGACAAATGGTGACACACACCTAGGTGGTGAAGACTTTGATAACCGTGTAATTAACTACCTAGTTGCAGAGTTCAAGAAAGACCAAGGCATTGACCTTAAAACTGATCCGCTAGCAATGCAGCGTGTTAAGGAAGCTGCTGAAAAGGCGAAGATTGAGCTTTCTTCAGCACAGCAAACAGAGGTGAATCTACCTTATGTAACTGCTGATGCTACAGGTCCTAAACACATGAACGTTAAACTGACTCGCGCTAAGCTTGAGTCACTGGTTGAAGATCTAGTTGCTAAGTCTATTGAGCCGCTTAAGCGTGCACTAGCTGACGCTGACCTATCAGTGGGTGATGTAAACGACATCATTCTAGTTGGTGGTCAAACACGTATGCCGCTAGTTCAAAAGACCGTTGCTGAGTTCTTCGGTAAAGAGCCTCGTAAAGACGTTAACCCTGATGAAGCAGTTGCAGTAGGTGCAGCGGTTCAAGGTGGTGTACTTGCAGGAGACGTGAAAGACGTTCTACTACTTGACGTATGTCCTCTATCTCTTGGTATCGAGACGATGGGTCAAGTGATGACAGCACTGATTGAGAAAAACACGACTATCCCAACTAAGAAGTCGCAAACTTTCTCAACAGCTGAAGATAATCAGTCTGCGGTAACGATTCACGTACTACAAGGTGAGCGTAAGCGTTCAAGCGATAATAAGTCTCTAGGTCAATTTAATCTAGAAGGTATTCGCCCAGCACAGCGTGGTGTACCGCAAATCGAAGTTACATTTGATGTTGATGCGGATGGTATCTTACATGTATCTGCAAAAGATAAAGATACAGGTAAAGAGCAGAAGATCACTATCCAAGCTTCTTCTGGTTTAAGCGACGATGAAGTAGAGAAAATGGTACGTGATGCAGAAGCGAACGCGGAAGAAGATAAAAAGTTCGAGGAACTAGTATCTTCACGTAACCAAGCGGATGCAATGGTTCACGGTACGCGCAAGCAAATCGAAGAAGCAGGCGATGCACTACCAGCTGAAGACAAAGAAGCGATTGAAGGGGCGCTCAGCGACCTTGAAACCGCTATCAAAGGCGACAACAAAGAAGAAATCGACGCGAAAGTACAAGCGCTTGCGGAGAAATCTCAAAAGCTAATGGAAATTGCACAAGCTAAAGCACAGGCTGGCCAACCTGGTCCTGATGCTGGCGCTCAGCAAGGTTCTTCAAAGCAAGACGACGATGTTGTTGACGCTGAGTTTGAAGAAGTTAAAGACGACAATAAGTAATTGTTGACTTGTAAGGGCGCGCTGGCGAATTTCGCTTGTCGCGCCCTTAGTGTATGTAAATTTTGGCCCAAGGCCAGTTGATGAGCTTAGGCACATCATTTAACTAGAGTAATGTGATAACTATGTCAAAACGTGATTATTACGAAGTACTAGGCGTTAGCAAAGATGCCAGCGAACGTGACATAAAGAAGGCGTACAAACGCTTGGCAATGAAGTATCACCCAGATAGAACGGCGGGTAATGCTGAGCTAGAAGCTAAGTTTAAAGAAGTAAAAGAAGCTTACGAAGTACTAACTGATAGCCAAAAGCGTCAGATGTATGACCAATACGGCCATGCAGCCTTTGATCAGAATGGCGGTGGCCACGGCGGTTTCGGCGGCGGTCATGGTGACTTTGGCGATATTTTTGGCGACGTATTCGGTGATATTTTTGGTGGCGGTGGGCGTCGTCAATCTCGTCAACAGCGTGGTGCTGACCTTCGTTACAACATGGACCTTTCACTTGAAGAAGCGGTGCGTGGTAAAGAAGTTGAAATTAAAGTCCCAACATGGGTTAGCTGTAGTCCTTGTGATGGCAGTGGTGCAAAAGCAGGTTCTAAACCTAAAACTTGTACTACCTGTCATGGCGCAGGTCAGGTGCAAATGCGTCAGGGCTTTTTTGCAGTTCAGCAAACTTGTCCAACCTGTCAAGGAACGGGGTCTATCATTTCAGATCCATGTAACAAGTGTCACGGGCAAGGTCGCGTAGAGAAAACTAAAACTCTGAACGTGAAGATCCCAGCGGGTGTTGATACTGGTGACCGTATTCGCCTGTCAGGCGAGGGGGAAGCTGGGTTACACGGCGCGCCAGCGGGAGATTTATATGTTCAAGTAGCGGTACGTGAGCACCCGATTTTTACTCGTGACGGCAATAACTTGTACTGTGAAGTACCTATCAGTTTCAGCACCGCGGCATTGGGCGGCGAAATTGAGGTACCAACGCTTGATGGCCGAGCGAATCTAAAGATCCCAGCAGAGAGCCAAACGGGTAAGATGTTCCGCATGCGTGGTAAGGGCGTTAAGTCTGTACGCAGTGGTGCTGTGGGAGACTTGATCTGCAAAGTCGTACTCGAGACTCCGGTTAATTTAAACGAACGTCAAAAAGAGCTATTGAAAGAGTTTGAAGAGAGCATGGGGGGTGAGAACAGCAAGAATCGTCCTAAAGCTCAGGGCTTTTTCGATGGTGTGAAAAAGTTTTTTGATGACCTAACAAAATAGCATCATAAATCATTAAAAAACGGCGCATTATGCGCCGTTTTTGTTTGTGCTGAATTAATTAAGCAGCACTAAGTAATCATGTTTGCTTTCACATATACAGGCCACCGTTTGGTCATATCTACCCAGTAACAACTGTCCTGTTTTACAACCTAATAATTCACATTTGGCGCTACAAGCGAGCGTGTCACTCCACATCAAGTATTCATCCTGCAAGAATTTTAGTAGCACCAGAAAAACAATCACTGTGAATAGGACAAAAAGATACTTTTTAAACATGGCTAACATCTTTTTAGTTCATAGTGACAATATAATACTTTAGTCTAATGTGTGGTTTTGTCTACTTTGTTGTAACTTAATTAGGATAACTAAGAGGGAAATCATGACGCCTGCAATTAACTTATTGGAAAAACAAGGGGTTCAATTTCAAATACTTAAATTTGAACATGAACCATCACAACATGGCTTTGCCAATGAAGCCGCTGAGAAATTGGGGCTGATCGCTGAGCAGGTCTTTAAAACCTTGCTTGTGGAGGTGGATGGAGTATTGAATGTGGCTATTTTGCCTGCAACAAGGCAAGTCGATCTAAAGGCATTTGCAAAGGCGTGTAAAGGTAAAAAGGCCATAATGGCGGATGCTAAAAAAGCCCAAACTGCTACAGGTTATTTAATCGGTGGGATCAGTCCCTTTGCGCAAAAGAAGCGTCTTAACACTTTGCTCCATAGCGATGCAAAAAAATTTGGAAAAATATATGTTAGTGCTGGAAAGCGTGGGCTGGAGGTTGAAGTTGCTCCTGAAGATTTAGTTCGACTGTGCAATGCCCAATTTAGACCGTTTTGAACAAACGGCACAACGGAAAAAATAGAGCGCACTGACAATGTTACATTCTTAAATACTCTTAGTGATAGTGTGTATATAGTGCTCGCTCCATTGGTGTTTTTTCTATCGAAATTTTAGGTTATAAGCTGATATTTCATCACTATTTTTCTTTATGTTTTAATAATAAATAGCTCCCTCAACTGCCGCCTTATAGATATAATCACGCAAGTTTCAAAACTCACTTATAAATTTTTGGTAGCGTATGTACGAAAATATCAAATATCAACTAAACACTTTGAAGAACAACAAAGCGTTTGAGCTTTCAGTGGTTGCTGTGATTATTATTTCAGCCCTTGAAATAGGGGCGAAGACCTTTCCGCTCTCTAGTGGCGCTGTTTCTGTTACTCATGTGTTGGATATCTTTATCACGTTGTTTTTTCTGTTTGAAATAGCTGTGCGCTTTATCGCTGATGAGGATAAGAAGCGCTTTTTTACCAAAGGGTGGAATGTTTTCGACACGTTAGTTGTGGTGATCAGCTTGATCCCCGTTAATGATAGTGAAATGGCACTTTTGGCGCGACTCGTCAGGGTATTCAGGGTGCTTAGGATGGTGTCTGTCGTACCAGAGCTTAGAGTATTAATAAATTCGTTATTGAAAGCGTTGCCGCAATTGGGCTATGTTATTTTATTGATGTTTATAATCTTTTATATATATGCGGCTATTGGCAGTTTCGTATTCAATGATATAAACCCAAAATTGTGGGGAGATATCGCAATATCTATGCTGACTCTATTTAGAATTATGACATTTGAAGATTGGACAGATATTCAATATGAAACAATGGAAGTCTATCCAATGTCTTGGGTATTTTACTTAACCTTTATATTTTTCACTGCTTTTGCATTTTTAAACATGGTTATAGGCATCGTTGTTAATGTTATGGAAGACGAGCGCTCAAAGCTCAAGAAGGCGAAAGATGAAGCTCGCAATGTGCCGACCATAGAAGATTTACATAACGAAATTCAACAGTTGAAAGCATTGATCGTGCAGCAACAGCAAAATCAGGAAGAGAACTGTCGAAAAGACAGCAAGGTATAGGCTTGCTCAATATCAGATTTAGTAAACATGTGGCATTAAGTTGATACTAATAACTTAAAACTGATACCTCAAATTAGTAAGCGGGATAGCCAATAGGTCTGTCCTGTTTACTATAACCTTTTTACAGCCTTCAAAAGTTTGAAGCCGTATATACAGAATTCACCCACTAACCCTTCTAGACTGCAAAAATCAATATTTCAGCGTACACGTGTAAGCTTTTAATTTACTTATAAATATTCTTAATCAAATGAAACCGTAGTAAAAAACTAGTAAAAAATGTTTCTAGAGTGATTGATCTATTGTCATTTTTATGCCGTAATGTAGGTATATCTATCTGGTCGGATGAGTTGATTATGAGTTTAAGAACACAACTAAAGAAAGTATTACCAAGCATTTCAGTAACCGAACAAGAAGCATTAGATGCTGGTGATGTATGGCTTGAAGGGTCTATTTACCAAGGAAAGCCTGATTTTGACGCGCTAAGAGCTGTGCCAGAAGCAAAACTAAGTGCAGATGAGCAAGCGTTCTTAGACGGTCCTGTTAAAGAACTAATGGCAATGATCGATGATTCTGTTATCCAAAACAGTAAACATTTGCCAGAACATATATTAGAGTTTTTGAAAAAAGAGCGATTCTTTTCGCTTATTATTCCTAAATCATTTGGCGGTCTTGAGTTTAGCCCATACGCGAACTCTACAATTGTTGGTACTATTGCAACAAAATCTTCTGCAGTTGCGGTGACGGTAATGGTTCCTAACTCGTTAGGCCCAGGTGAACTATTGCTTCACTATGGTACTGAGGAGCAGCAAGCACATTATTTACCTCGTCTTGCAAATGGCCGTGAAATTCCATGTTTTGCGTTAACAAGTCCTGAAGCGGGTTCTGATGCTGGCGGTATCCCTGATATTGGTATCGTGAAAAAAGGTCAATACAACGGCGAAGAAGTGATTGGTTTAGAAGTGACATGGGATAAGCGCTATATTACCTTGGCACCTATTGCTACAGTACTAGGTTTGGCGTTCAAAGTTGAAGATCCAGATGCTCTACTAGGTGGTAAAGAGCATTTAGGTATCACGTGTGCACTGATTCCTAAGTCACATCCAGGAGTGGAGCTAGGAAACCGCCACGACCCTATGGGTATTCGCTTTTATAACGGTACTACGCGTGGCAATAAAGTGTTTATTCCTATGGACTTCATCATTGGTGGCCAGAAGAATATTGGTCGCGGTTGGCAAATGCTCGTAAGCTGTCTGGGAGCGGGACGTGGTATTTCTCTTCCTGCGTTAGGTGTTTCAACAGCACAGGTTGCATTAAAATCAGCCTCAGAATATGCTGCTGTGCGAGAGCAATTTGGTCTATCAATTGGTCAGTTTGAAGGCATTCAAGAAAAACTTGCTGACATCGCGGGTAAAACTTATTTGCAAGAAGCGATGCGAGTGTTAACCACTGAAGGTTTGGGCATGGGCCTTAAGCCATCTGTAGTTACAGCAATCGCTAAATACCACATGACGGAAATCGGTCGTGATGTATTAGACTCAGCAATGGATATTCAAGCTGGTAAAGCGATTCAAAATGGTCCACAAAACACCCTAGCAAGTGGTTATGTCGCACAACCAATCGCAATTACGGTTGAAGGTGCGAACATTCTTACTCGTAACTTGATGATTTTTGGTCAAGGTGTAATGCGTTGTCACCCGTATCTACAGTCTATGGTTGAGTCGATTCACAGCCAAGAAAAAGATGCAGATATAACCTTTAATAAGATTTTACGTAAAACAGTGGGTTATAGCGTTGCGAACAGTCTTCGAGCGTTCCGCCTTGGCTTATTACCATTTACAGCTGGAAGTAAGTCACAGTTGCCAGAAGTACAAGCTTATGAAAAAGCTGCACACCAGCTCTCAGCCAAGCTTGCTGTTTATGCGGATTTCTCGTTACTAGTATTGGGTGGTAAATTAAAGCAAGCAGAAATGTTGTCAGCACGTTTAGGTGATGTGATGAGCTATTTATATGCGGCTATGGCATCGATTAAGTACTATGAGCAGAAAGTAGCCGTTGCTGATAGACAAGCTGCAGCACCATACTTTCACTATGCAACACGCTGGGCATTGCAAAATGCAGAAAACGCACTGCATAAGTTCTTAGATAACTTCCCAGCGTCTGGCACTCGCAAGTTTATGCGTGTCATTACAATGCACTACACACATAGAATGCCAGCAATCAGCGATGATCTAGTACGTGAGCTTGCGAAAGCTGCTCAGTTAGATACAGCGTTTAAAGCACAGCTAACGCACTTGATTAAACCAACAGCTGGTGATGGTCATGATATTAATGAACAAGCCTACAAAGCTAAAATGGCATGTTTAGACTTGCTATCTAAAGTGAAGAAAGCACTTCGTAGCAAACAGATAAAAGCGGGTGTACGTTTCTCTGAAACACTTGATAATGCGCTTGCTGCAAATCTAATTAGTTCACAAGAATATGCTCAGCTGATTGATTATAACAAGAAGCGTGAAAAAGCGATTCGTGTGGATGAATTTGATTTTGATATGAATTTGCTAGATGACAATGCACAGCCTGTTGAGAAGGTTCAACAAGCGAGTTAACGCTCAACAATGCCTTAAGTGCCAGCAGTATCGGCACTTAATTACATTTAAAGCCCCTGAACATTAGGTCAGGGGCTTTTTTTATTGCCAGAAAATGTTAGCGTTTAAGGCAAATAGATAATGAATGCCCCAAGTATGCTTTACGAAATACTAAGTGAAAAGTTCAATGATATTATAGATAAAGAAAGCAGTAGTCAGCTTTGGAGTGGCTGTGGCTGTGTAAACAGAATGTGTTTAGATGGCATGGATGTAGTGGTTAAATTTGCTCAGGTCCCCACACAGCTCATCCATAGAAACATTGTACAAACTGATTTTGCACTGGCGCGTAAGTTAAAATCATATCAAATAGAATTAGCGTTTTATCAACAACAAGCGGCTCGACTTGATGGTGTTTGTTTAGTACCGAAGCCCATACACGCTGTGCAGCGAGATTGTACGACTTGTCTTGTATTGTCGGACTTCTCTGGTGATGGATTTCGCGCAGAAAGTGACCCTTGCACAGAACATCATCATCAAGTACTAACTTGGCTGGCAGATTTTCATAGTTATTTTATGATCCAAAATGACATTGGCTGGCAGGAGGGGGGGTACTGGCATTTGGCGACACGGCCCGATGAATTTCAAAGGATGGCTCATAGCGAGCTAAAAACACATGCAAACAGCATTGCTGCGCTTATCCGAGATTGTCCATATCGCACACAAATTCATGGTGATGCCAAAATCGCAAATTTTGTATTTAACTCAGAATTAGCTGTGCTGGGGTATGATTTTCAATATCTGGGTTCAGGGTTGGGGATTCAGGATGTCATGCTGTATTTCACGAGTGTATTTGATAATGATGGTCTGTACACTCATGCTGACGAATTGCTTGAATACTACTTTGTAAAGCTGGCTGATAACCTAATTACGAAACATAGTATGCAAAATTCTCGGGATATTGTGAGTTGTTGGCGAGAGTTATGGCCTGTGGTGTGGTCAGACTTTCACCGCTTTTTATTGGGGTGGAAGCCGGATCATTTTAAGATTAACGACTATATGTGCGAGCAGTCACAAAATACATTAAGACTAGTCAGAGGTTAGTTATGTTGTTTGCAATGTTGAGTGCACTGAGCTGGGCTGGCTTTGATTTTTGCCGTAAGAAGTTGGCTGCCTATTACAGTGCGCCATTGATGTCGGTTGTTTTTAGTCTCAGTGTGTTACCGGTTTTTTTAGTGCTGTGGTTGTACGCTGGCGCGCAGCTTCCGACGGTTGAATATTTTTTACCCGCCAGTGTAAGTGGATTGCTCGCAGCTGTAGCGAGCGTTTCATTTATTCGCGCGCTTGCAATTGGAAAAATCGCGATTGTGTTGTCCATGCTGTCCTTTACACCAGTGTGTTCTGCTTTGCTTGCATGGCTTTGGCTAAATGAGCCACTCACAACTGCGCAAGTATTGGGGATTGTGGGTATAGTTGGGGGATCGTTTTGGCTCATGGGCACACGATTTAAAGCTACTGAGAGCGGCATCTGGCATGCTTTACTGACCTCATTATGTTGGGGCTTTAGTATTGTTATCGATAAGTATGCGCTGCAATACGGTGATAAAGCGTTTCATGCCACCTACATCACTGTCATAGTGTTGAGTGCAACGGCTTTGGTGTTAGGTGTGCGCGTTAAGGCTGCTGACATTCAAAAACATGTTGGCTGGTGGGGACTGTCTGCTTTAGTGTTTTCCAGTGCGGTGATCCTTCAGCTTGTGGCAATAGAGCTCATGCAACCTGGGATTGTTGAAGGATTAAAGCGTTCGGTAGGAATTACTAGCGCAATGCTGCTGGGCGCTTGGGTCTTCAAAGAGCAACTAACAATTAAGCAAAGAGTGGCGATTATTTTTATGCTGTTGAGCACGCTTATACTGTTGCTATAAAAAAACGCCCGATATGACGGGCGCTTTTCATGAATCGTTTAAAGCTTAGTTACAAGCACCTAAACGCTTCCAAACGTTGCTGAAAATATCAGGCTGTGCAGAGCGAGACCACCATGTTGCTTCATACTTGTAGTTTTTATATGAAACTAGGTCACCTGTGTAGTACATTTTTGATGAAGACCAAGCGGCGATACCATCACATCCCTTAGGATCATCACCCTCAATGGTAACGGTTTTAGTCACGGAGTTAGATTTGTTACCATCTTTGGCAGTAAGCGTTACTTGGTAGTTGCCAGCTGCTGCATAGGTATGGCTAGGTGAAGCTTCTGTGCTACTTGCGCCATCACCAAATTGCCACGCGTAGCTGCGTGCATCCTTAGATGTGTTTGTAAATTTAACCGTTTTACCGTTTACGCTATAGCTGAAGCTTGCGATTGGACCTGGTTGTGGGTCGCCACTACAGCCATTTTGCGCGATATAATCATAAGCGGCTTTTGCTTGTACGATACCATGACCATAAGATGTATCACGACCCGGTGCACCTTTATCTTTGGCTGTAGCATTGAGCACCTTACGAATTTCATCGTTAGTACACTCTGGATAGTGACTCCATACCAGCGCTGCAACACCTGAAACGTGTGGTGTCGCCATAGAAGTACCACTGATAGATTTATATCCATTGTTGTTCCAAGTAGAGTTAACCCCTACACCTGGCGCCGCAATTTCAACCTGATTATTGTACTGAGAGAATGATGCTTTGTTTTCCGAGCTGTCCACTGCCGCAACAGATACCACGGCATCGTAAGATGCTGGGTAGCTTAGGCTACTGTTGCCGCTGTTACCGGCAGCTGCAATATGTAACACGCCGCGATCATAACTTTGCTGGAATGCATTACGTTCTGCCGTTGAACTGCCGCTGCCACCCAAGCTCATACTCGTGACATTAGCACCTGATGCTTCACACTGTTCAATGGCTTTTATTAGATCCGAACCATATGCCCACTGGCCCTGATCGTTAAATACTTTTACGATATGCAAACCAAGTTGGCCCGATGGGTTTACACCGACAACACCTTGGCCATTACCGCCAATCGCAGCAATTGTACCGGCAACATGCGTACCGTGACCGTTACCATCGTTATACCAGTTGCCTGTATCATTTGAGCCATGTCCATCATTACCTGTGATGCCTGTGCTAGGTAAGTCAGGGTGGTTAAGCGTATAACCCGTATCCATGATACAAACTTTACGGTTACCGCTCATCGTATCTGCAAGTTGGTTTGCTTGAACCATGTTGATACCGTAAGGCGTTGACTCAGCCATTAAGTAACGCTTTGGATCCACCTCGACGTTCGCAACCTGTGGGTTTGCTTTAAGTTCAGCAAGCTTTTGTGGTGTTACGTTCATAACGACCGCATTAACACTTGGCAGCGCTGTCATTGGAGTGACATTTAATTGCTGAGCAAAAGTCGTTAGTGTTTGTTGTTTGTAGCGTGCAACATCGGCGCTTGATACAAGCACTGGGGCTGTTTTTACAGCGCTGTCATTTAGTGTCACGATAACGCGTTGCTCTTCGCTGGCAGATACATGTCCTGCGCTTAGGGCTGCGCCTACACAGGCTGAAAGAACTGAAAGCTTTACGTTGTTAGAAACCATTTTTTTCATTTTAAGTTACCTTTATTACATGTTGTTAACCTCTGTAAATAAAACAGGTAAATTGAAATGTGTCAACAGTGTGTTTTTTGTACTAAAAACTAAGTGGGAATATACAAATTATTAAAATTTGAATAATTGGATTGTTCTTCTCTAATATTTTTATAATCATATTTTTTTATCTAAAAAATTAATATAAATGAAATAAAAAATTATTTTACTAGCGCTGTCATATTGTCAAGTGTGAACGGTTTTGGCGTTGGCGAAGTATGCGTGATAGAGAAATATCGAAAGTCAATCTTATCTAGTGTTTTTGAATGAATAGCTTTATATAAAGGCTCGTACTTATTGTTATAAACCTTAAAAATGGGCAGCTCGTTATCACCTATTATGTTTGCTGGGTCATTAAAATGATCTGCAATTTTCACCAGTGTAAAGGCGCCCAGTGTGACGTGCCCTCCGACTGATGCATCTAATACTTTGTGGTGATCTTTATCCCAATTGACCCCACCAATTCTTATCTGCTGGCGTATCGACAATTTGGTAGCAGCCTCTGCCGCACCTTTTGCCATAGCATCATTGGCTGCCCAAATGAGTTTAGTTTCTGGGAAGCGCTTGAGCAGACCCTTCGTGATCCTGTAGGCTTCTTGTTGTGACCAGTTAGCATCAATGCGTTGTTGCAGTTTTAAATTGTAGGAGCGATTACTGTGACTGAGCAGTCCTTGCTCTCTTTGTCGAGCCGCTTCAGTGGCGGTTTCCCCCAGTAAAGCCAGTGAGTTGACGACTGGATTCTTCTTTGACCGTAAAACAAGGCTATCAAGTTGTTGGATAAGTAACCTTCCAGCTTGGAAGTTGTCCGGTACGATACTTCCTAGAATACCAAAGCCTTTACTTCTAAGCCTAATTTGCTCTTGTTTTGTAGGCGCGTTGAGCAAGAATATAATTTTATCGTGTGTTTCTTGAGAGGAAAGCAAAGCTTGGGCGACTACGGACTTTTCGTCTACCAATACCAAATAATGGTCATCTCTGGAGAGTGCCTTGTCGACCATTTTTTTCATATCGATATGATTTCTGTTAGCGTACATCACACTTAGGTCAATGTTGAGATCTTCTGCGGCCGCTTGCATAAAGGCTGTAACATTTAACCAGAAGTTCCCAGTAGGGTTGTCGTCAGAGAACCCAGGGTTAATAAACGTTACTTTTAGCTCGGCTGCCGCGCTTGGGATGGCGAACATCAAAAAAATGCACGTAAGTGCAAACTTTTTGAACACATTAACCTCATCAGTCATTTCGTTAAGTAGTTATTATGGCACAAAAATCTGAAATTATTTGAGTTGCCTGCTTGGGATGGTCCGTTATTGCTTTTTTCATAATCCAAAGGCCACTATAATGCCCTGAAATTTTTTGGAGGATTTATGCTTAGAACCCTATTGTTCGCTTTGTTCGTTATGTCACTGTCAGTCGCCGCTAAGCAAAGTAGTGATTTGGAAGTGACCATGAAAAACATGGGACTTGCCTACAAAAACGCTATGAAAAGCGAGTCACAGCAACAATTACTTGAAAGCTTAGACGCCTTTCGAGAGCACTTGTTAGTCAGTCAACAGCACCGCTTTGAACCAAAGCTTCAAGATAAGTCCACTGAGGGCTTACAAAGGGTCGCAAATGTACTAGCAAACAGTGAGCGATTGGCAAAAGAAGGTAAGCTGGCGGAAGCAAAAGAACAGCTGAAAAAGATTGATGCGCTCAGAAAACAATATCATGAGCTCCATGAGCCTCCCAGTATTTGGGAATTACTATTCGGTAAATAGCAATTTTGTGGAATAAATAATTAGTTGAAAAATTCTAATTTTTTTCACAGAACCGCTTGAATGTTGCGCAACTAGTACGATCAGGGGTAGCTATTCGCTACCAGACTGTTATAAATAAGGAGCGTAATGTTTAAAAGGGAGCCGCTATGACGGAGCAAAACCAACAATTAGATAATAGCGTCATTGCGACATTGAAAAACAAAGATCATTCAGCATTGAGTGAGAAGCTAGACGCTTTAGCCTGTACTCATACCGACATCATAGAGCTATTGGCTCAATATCAAGCCCTTAGCGATCAAGATGACGATGAACGCTTTGATGCATGGTACGACGAACTTTGTAAGCCGCAGTTAGAGGTGCTAAAAGCGTTCGAAGTTATGCGTGCACACTTTGAGCAGGAATATCAATAGTCTCTTATATTTCTCGCAATTTACTCTAAACAGCCTGTGCTTTGGTGTGGGCTAATGTCGTGATATTGGCTATGTTGTGAGAACACGGGTAAATGTATTTTGGCTTGAGGTGGGTCACCGCCTTGACGATTCCCTTGTGAAGCAGCCCACCAGTTTATCTTGACACTGAGTTTAAAATTTCGATTAGCGTATTCTAATTTTAGTAATCCAATATAAACTAAATGCCTCGGTTAACGAAGCATGAGCACATCCGTAAAGCGTTAGCTAATCGGTCGCGAAAGCTTTCCTTAGTAACTATGTGTGATGTGATGTGTTCAACATGTCGTACAGCTACTTAATCGATAAATCATACTTACATACCAAGGCATCTATATAGCGCTCTCGTAACGAGTGATTGCGTTCGTGTTTAGCGGGGTGGCTAAAGGCTCTATTTAGCAATTTTAGGGCATGTAGCAAAGCGGGACGGTGTTGTGCATTGATGCTAGCTGTACAGCGCTCTTCGGTAATTTCATCAACAATGGCTCGGCCGAGCTCTATATGCACCAGCTCCTCAACGAGTCCATTTTGGCTGATAACGCCATACTTACTGCATAAATATTGCTGCCAAGCGTTTTGTATCTGCTCACAAAGGTCATCACTAAAGCGCTCATCTTGGCAATGTAGTCCTTGTTGTTGGCATTTTTTTAAGCTTTGCGTGTATTGCTGAAAAAATAGCTCATATGCTTGTGCTGCGTTGCTGACTTTGTGTTTTATTAAATCTAGGCCCCACTGTACACAGCCTCGGGGATAATAGTCAGTGAATTCCTCACATTCATATAAACCGAGAAAAGAGCTACATTTAATCTGATTTTGAATACTGTAGCTGGGCTTAGGGAACAGACCACTTTCTTGCCAATGAGTGAGCTGCTCAGTATCAACCTTAAGCGCCTGGCAAAGTTCTTCTGTACGATAAAAATGAGTGTTTAAGTGATTAAGTAAGCTCATATAAATTTAACTGGATAAATATACAGTGATTTGAATTTTGTACTATGTATTAAAATTTTACAAACGCTAAAAATTAGTTTTTTCACTTCTGAGTTGCTCAGACTCAACAAAAATATTAAATAAGCTACAACTTCAATAAGTTAATTAAATCTCCAAGGCGTATTCCCATAATCAACAATCTGCAAAAGTTCGGTTGAAAACCACGAAGGAAAATAAAATTACTGATTTTGGGTAACTATTATTGTATATTGTATGCAATATATCGTATGTTGACTGTGCATTTTACGGACAATGCACAGCTTACGCGAAGTTCTGGGGGCTTTCGTATGTCGGCACACGCTGATAGGCGTCGTTAGTGAGCGCTATGTCGCTAGCGCGTGAGGTGCAGCAATCTGAACAATAACATCAACAATAGAGGCTTATAATGACAACTAAGTTAACCTTCAAATTCTCTGCGCTTTCACTGGCAGTGATCTCTTCAGTTAGCAGCATTAGCGCAAATGTCCATGCGGCAGACGACAACTTAAAAGAAGTTGAAAAAATTATGGTAACCGGTTCGAGAATCGCCCGTGCCGAAGTCGAATCTACTTCGCCAATCACAGTTGTGAGCAAAGAAGCACTGACCAATTTGGGTATTAGTGATGTTAGTTCTGCATTGCGTCGATTGCCTGCGCTGACTGGTAATACGGCGAACAACCAAAGCAGTGCGGGTAGCAACAATATTCAAACGGCTACGTTACGTGGTATTGAAGCGACCAATACTCTGGTACTGCTTAATGGCCGCCGCTTAGTTGGCTCTGATGAAGATGGACTGGTCGATTTATCCTCAATCCCGTTTGAAGCCATCTCTCAGATTGAAGTACTCAAAGATGGGGCATCCGCAATTTATGGGTCTGATGCTATTGCGGGAGTTATCAACATTATCACTCGCAAGAATTTTGAGGGATTCAAAGTTACCGCGCACTATGGCAGATCATCCCGTGGTGATGCTGATGAGCGAAAAGTGGGTTTTGTTACAGGTGTGAGCACAGATAAAGCGAGCATTATGGTTGCAGCGTCAACCAGTAACAATGCTGGTTGGGAAGAAAAAGACCGCTACATGACCAAAGATGCGGACCAAACGTATCTTGGTGGTGGAAATGGGCGCTCTGGAACAGCACCTAATCCGAAATTAACTGGCTTTGGGTTAGGAGAAGGTACTTGGACTGTGCCTGATGCAAGTAATCCAAGTCAGGTTATTGCTTGGGATTATGATAAAGAGGGTTATAACTACCGCGCAGCACAATCGGGCGCTAACGACAATAAAACCACCAGTGTGTTCGTGTTTGGTGAATATGAACTTGCCGATGAGCTAACCTTTTTTACTGAATTGTCATTCCACGATGGCTTTGTGCAAGGCAATCAGGCACCGCCAGGCACAGATACAGGGTGGTATGGAGACAGCGTTGATACACCTAACGCGTTTAAACGCTATCCTGATGCAGACGGCAATAACTTTGGTGTTGGCCCAAATCAAAAATATAACCCATTTGGTGAGGCCGGTAACGTAAGTAAACGATTCAGTGAATATGGCTCGCGAATTTATCAGTCTAACAATACTATTACCCGTTATACGCTAGGTCTGCAAGGTATGCTGGCGGATGAGTATGATTGGGAAGTGTTATTCTCCAGCCAAAGCGCAAAATTGGTACAAGAAGGTGGCGCGCAACCGTCAATTATTCAAATTGAGCGAGCCTTATCAGATGAATGTGAAACGGCTGCGGACCCAGATTGTGTGGCGCTTAACGTGTTTGGTCCAGAAGGGTCAATTACTCAAGACATGCTCGATTTCATCAATACGACCGCACCATCGCAAACCAACAAAAATGACTTGTCATTTATTCAAGCAAGTATTGCAGGGCCTGTGATGCAGTTAGATGCAGGTGAGATGATGTTTTCAGCAGGAGCAGAGTATCGAGAAGATCAGTTGTCACTGAGTGTCGATCAGGCACAGCGAACCGCTACATTTGACGTTTCTTGGGGTGGCTCGGTAACGCCAGTTACTTCGCCAGTGCGGGAAATTTCTGAGTACTACCTAGAGCTGGCAATCCCAGTGCTTGAAAACTTAGATGTAGAAGCCGCAGTAAGATACAGCGATTATAGCGACATCGACCAAACAACAACCAACCCTAAGTTTGGCATTATTTACCGCCCGTTAGAATCGGTGAAAATTCGCGGCAGCTATAGCACTGGTTTTAGAGCGCCGACAATGGCACAGATGTATCAAGGGCGCACATCGTCTATCAACACCAATATGTACGACCCATGTAACCCAAACAATGATGCCAACTACTTCAACACGTCGATAGCAGGTTGTGCTGGGCTTAACCCTGCGTTTAGTAAAAATGAAATTCAAAGTAACGACATTATCGGCGGCGGCAACCCTAACTTAAAACCAGAAGAAGCGGATAACATGACCTTAGGTCTCGTTATGGAGCCGCTTGATGGGCTTGGCGTAACGTTAGACTACTTTGACATTGAACAGTCAAATGTAGTGTTTTCAAGTTCGCGCTATGTGGTTGATCAATATGTGGCCGGTAACCCTGAATTTGCCAATGCGGTGATCCGCAGCAACAACGGCACGGGTTATATTCAAACAATATTCTCATCGTCAAACAATATAGCCGCGCGTAATCTGTCAGGTTATGACCTAAACATCAATTACTTGCATGAAAACAACCTTGGCACTTGGCGCTTTAATTTAGATGCGACGTATATGGCAGATTTTGAGGTGCAAGACACGAGTGATACACCATTTAGAGATGTAGTCGGTACTTACGATAGCGCGTTTGGCAGTATTCCTGAATACAAAGCTAACCTTCAGTTGGATTGGGAACAGGGCAATTATCGAGTTACTTGGGATGCAGCTTATAACTCCAAGATCACAGCTGCTGAGGATGATGTGATGGACGCAACAGTGTTCCACAATATCCAATTGGGCTATTTCATCGACCAGCTGCAAACAGATGTACATTTTGGTGTGCAAAACCTGTTTGATAAAGAGCCGCCATTCCTAAAAGCGAACGGCACATCTACAGACGACAATCTGTATTCATTTAGAGGACGATTCTACTACGTAGGGTTAAGTCGTTCTTTCTAAAACACCTCCCCGTTGTGATAAGCACTAAAGCCACGGTTTAAACGCTGTGGCTTTATTTATTGTTTTGCAATACACAGGCTTAGCTGTAAATCAATCGGACTAGTTTGTTGTCTAGACTTTACTGTTTTTGCAAATTTAATCGGCTTTTCCCTCGGATCATATCGTCATTTATGGTAAAACAGTGCGCAACTTTGAAAACACCAAGATTTGAGCACAATGCGTACGATTCAAACGATAAAACAAGCGAGCCTAATTACGGCAATTAAAACGCCTTACACTATGGCGGGAGATATTGACCTGCAAACCTATGATGCGTTGGTTGAGGCGCAGATAGCAGCGGGTGTAGACGGTATCATTGTTGGTGGTACAACGGGTGAAGGCCAATTGATGAACTGGGAGGAGCATTTAATGCTCATCGCCCATAGCGTTAATAAATTTTCAGATAGACTGATTATTGTGGGCAATACCGGTAGCAATAATACTCGTGAAGCCATTAAAGCCACTGAATATGGCTTTGCATCGGGTATGGATGCTGCACTGCAGATCAACCCATACTACGGTCGTACCTCAATTGATGGACTGAAAACGCATTTTCAGCGTGTGTTAGACATCGGTCCTGCATTTATTTACAACGTACCAGGTCGTACTGGTCAAGATCTTACCCCTGATATCATTGAACCAATGGCAAAACATGAAAATTTCATTGGCGTGAAAGAATGTGGCGGCAATGAGCGTATCGCACATTATGAAGCACAAGGTATTGCTTGTTGGTCAGGTAATGATGATGAAGCACATGATAGCCGTCATATTTATCAATCTCACGGTGTAATATCGGTGACTTCAAACTTGATCCCAGGCTTATTCCGCCGGTTAATGGATAAAGAAAACAAAGAGTTGAATACTCAGCTACAACCATTGATGCAATGGCTGTTCTGCGAACCCAACCCGATTGCGATTAACACGGCGCTTATCATGACTGGCGCGGTTAACCCTGTGTTCCGTCTGCCCTATGTACCGCTTAACAGTGAGCAGCAAGCAACGGGTATGGCGCTTATTAACCAGCTCAGTGAAGCGGATATCGTCGGCGGTAAAGCACAGGCAATTGACGAAACATTATTAAAGCTTTGTTAGGTTTGCACAAATAACGTATAATCTGCGGCCCTTAAGTATTGGCCGCAGGTTTTTTACCATGAACTTTAAATCTTTTAGCTTTTCACCTTTGCTGTTACAAGCATTAGACGAATTAAATTTCCATACCCTAACTCCAATACAACAAGCCGCAATCCCTGTGGTTCGCAAAGGGCATGATGTGCTGGCAACTGCGCAAACTGGGACGGGTAAAACCGCTGCATTTGCTTTACCAATTATTCAAAAGCTACTTGAAAATGAAAGCGAAGAGGCAGGTCAGCCGCGTGCATTGATTGTTGCACCAACACGTGAATTGGCTGAGCAAATAGGTCAAAATTGCAGTGCTTTTAGCAAACACACCCAGTTAAAAACAGTCACTTTATTTGGTGGTGTAAGTGCTGAAGGCCAAGCGCAATCGCTGGCTCAGGGTGCTGACATTGTGGTGGCAACACCGGGCCGTTTACTTGACCATATTCGTCTTGGTAATTTAAGTTTGGCAAAAGTAACGCATCTTGTGCTGGATGAAGCAGACCGTATGCTCGATATGGGTTTTATCACCGATATGCAGCAGGTCATTGATTTGGTGGATGATGAACGCCAGTTGTTGTTGTTCTCGGCCACGTTCCCACCGGCGATGAAACAGTTTGCCAGCCGCGTATTGCGTCACCCTAAATACGTACAGGTTACGCCTGAGAATACCACCGCAGAGACGGTACGCCACGTAGTGTACCCAGTTGAGCAAGGGCGCAAGCGAGAGCTGCTTTCAGAACTAATTGGTAAGAAAAATTGGCAACAGGTACTGGTGTTCGTCAACATGAAAGATGTTGCCGATGAACTGGTAGAAGAACTTAACCTTGATGGTATTCCTGCGATTGTTTGTCATGGCGATAAAAAGCAAGGTGCTCGTCGCCGCGCATTACGAGAGTTCAAAGAAGGTAAATATCGCGTATTGGTAGCTACAGAAGTCGCAGCGCGAGGCATCGATATTGAAGGTCTACCTCGCGTGGTGAACTTTGACTTACCTTATCTTGCGGAAGATTATGTACACCGCATTGGTCGTACAGGTCGTGCGGGCAATCAAGGGCAGGCAATTTCCTTTGTTTCTCGTGAAGAAGAGCAAGTGCTTATCCACATTGAGCAGTTGATAGAGCAACAGATCAAACGCTACTACCTACCGGGCTACGAAGTCAGCAGCCGCGATACGTTAATCAAAAAGTTGACGAAAAAGCCCGCCCACCAGCGTCGTCAGCCACGCAGCAACCGTCCTAGCAACCAAGCAAGCGGTGAAGCAAGAGCCAAAAACCGTGCTCGTATTGCCAATGTGCGCAAGCAGATTAAGGGCAAGAAATTAGGCCTTGATAAGTAATTACGGTTTAAACATGGTGTGGCTCTTAATAAATAGAGCCACATACTGCCGCCAGCTTTACTAAAAACCCAGTTACTTAACTAAGTTGTATTTAAGGATAAAATATAACGTCGAGTAATATATCGATCACCTCCCCAAACTTTTCTAAACCAAGCTATTTAGGCCACTGGTTATAAACGTGCTTGAGAATGTTGACCAAACCTACATAAAAAACAAAAAGGTACTTTGTTGGGTGGCGCCTTCGGCTTAACCAACCTACCTTTTGGCGTAGCTCGGTATAAGGCGCGCAGCGCCGCCATCCGACAAAAATGATTGTAATACGACTTATCGCGTTGTTCTTGCTCGCACCAGAAAAGAAAGTAATTGAAACGAAAGATGTACAAAGCAAAATAAAAGAAGTCATGAATGAACTCAAAGTGGCATGCTCTTTTGCGCTGCGTGCGTCGTTAAGTTATTCATATATACATCAAATCAATTCAGATTCGAGCAAAAGAAAAGGAGAGCAAACCGTGGGTATGATCATCGTCGCGTCACGAACGGTCGATATCTATTGAATTGTCTTAAAAGTGGGTTTTACACATCATACAAATACAAGCTTGTGTTCATTTTCTTATCATCTAATTCAAGTGGTTAGTTTCGTTAAGTGTCAAACTCGGCCGTCCAACAGCAGCTTAATATCTTAAATCTAATTGCAATAACAGACGTTCGCCCAACTCGTATTTGGACAGGAATGAGTGGAGTTCGTGTGCTTAAGGTCGGTTTTGTGCTACAAGCGGGCCTTTAAGTTAGATACAAAAGGTGTCGGCAACCTTACGACAATTATTCTTCTTGCTTATAGTTACTAATGGAACTTAGACATTTGCTCCCATACTTTCCGCGAAGCCTTGCTAAAAATAGAGGCTCAATATCGCTCGCAAATGCCAATAACCCTCTAAGTTCATTGATTTCGCGAACATTTAATAAACCCAGGCCAAATTTATGAACCAATGAAGATATCTTTCGTTTACGATCCCTTCCCAAGGAAAGTTTCCCCTCATTTGAGATAGTTATACCCGTCACATGCCTATTGTGTGCTTTCGATGAAAATACCGTTTTACCAGTATTGACCTTAACACAGCCAAAGCACTCAGATTTTAACGTTTTTTCAACTTTGCTAGGTATTGAAAATAGTGCATTTTTTGAGTTTGTAGAAAACACAATATCATCTGCATAACGTGTATATGTGACTTCTAATTCTGCGCAATAATTACTTATTGCTTCATCAAAAAGATTCATTGAAAAATTAGAAATCAAAGGTGAACTAGGCGCACCAATACTAAGCGTTAAAGGACTGTTTCGGTTAAGCCTAAAAAACAACAGATGTGACAAGACTAGTTTATCGCTCTCAGAATAATGTAACCCTTTTGAAGCAGTGGCTTTAAAAAACATTTCAGGGGTGATGCTATAAAAGAAGTCCTTAAAATCCATTTTAAGTAAATACTTTGAATCTTTATGCGCTAACGCATTGTTTTTTATACCAACCCCTTTTTTATATGCCATAGCAGATTCATGAACAGGCAACTGTTCTTCTAGCTCTTTAACTAAAAGCCGTTGAATATATTTAAGCTGCTTTGACGGGTGAGCAATTAATCTCTTACCTTTGCCGTTTCGTTTATTAATTTCATACTTTTTATATCTATGTGGAGAGGTAAGAATAAAAGACAGTAAAGCCTTTTCACCAATCATTAATGCATCATTTAGCTTACTTAGGAAATTCATTCACCTTCCCCCTTCCATAAGCTCGTTGATTTGACGAAGAGCACCTTTTCTTTTGTTTGAGTGAGCATCGTCAATAGCAACAAACGACTGCCGCACGTCCATGAATAATGTTTGGCTATCCAGTGTTTTACCTTTTTTTGTTTTACCAAAGTTGACTAGTTTCTGTTCTGGCAAGCATGGATAATAGTATGTATTACGGCCATAACTTTTCTTTGCAACAAACCCCATTTTTTGTAACAAATACAAAAGACGTCGAACTTGACCTTGTCGAATCTCAATCCCCAAAGACTCGAAGCAAATTTCAATTTCGCCAATTTGTATTGGATAACAAAGCCTAATTAACTCAGCAATTATAAGTGAAAGGTGACCTGAGTTGTTTAAATCGAATTTTTCAGTGTCATTGGATTTGTCTATTTTGGCCTGAATTTCATTACATAAATCTTGTGAGGATAATTCGTCATACTCTTCTTCATTCTTTGGGAAGGGGTATACCAACACCGAATCAGATGACTTCTTTTTAATGTATTCCAGTGGCCCCAAATAGATAAATGAATCCTCACCTGCAACTTCTTCTTCTGGAGCAACAATAAGTAATTTTTTATAAAACTGGGGGCGGGAACAATACAATCCCAGTTCAACCAAAGAACCAGGGCTTTCTAAAAATATAATTACTAAAGTAGACAGATAGGCTATGTCATCTTCAAAGGTAAGTAAGTCGCTATAATTATCATCCTTGTAATAGTCCTTAAACTCTTCTGCCCGAACTATAGAATCGTGGAATTCAATGTTTTTGGAAGCGGTGTAATGTAGAAGGTTATCTCTATAGCTTTTAGGAACGACACTTCGTGGGTCAACTTCGCCTCCGCACACAAACAAAGTCTTCACACTTAGCTGAACATGAAAATTATCATGTATTAGTTGCGAAAACTGCTCTTGTATAGTGTTTTCATATCCTTGTGTCAAAAATCTAGCCTACAGAAATATAAATAAAGAAAAGCGGGCAAAGCCCGCATTATCAATACTCTTTACTAGAGGAAGCGTTATATAAATTTATGCCGCTCCTGAGGCACGAAGGATCGGTATAAATTTATATAACGCAACCCTAGATGTGCTCAATAAGTTAGAGTCTGGCTAATCGCCCGACTAGGCTAGAATGTCAAAGCCCAAAATCGCTAAAGAGTAGGTCAATAATAGTCCCAATAAGACCAAAAAGTAAATAGTAATGGTGGAGCTTAACATCGTAGTTATTATAAATATAAGAATAAAAGTGGCGGTTAAACAATTTGATACGAAACAAACCAGCGCGATGGAAACACCTAAAAAGTTATCGAGCAGTAGGCGAAAGTGGCGAAAAAGATCAAAGTGTTGACGTCAGCAACCAAGCATCCTTCCCAGTATGGATTCATAAGTCAGGGCTGACCAAAGGGTATAACAAACCTACAGGAACTTTCAAAGTCGCTTTTGGCTGAAGCAGATCTTCAGGCAATTAATATCTCTACAGACGTTCCTCGCTCAAAGCCGCCCTTAGAGCATTTACATTAACCCATTTTGGGGCAGAAATGAGTTGGCTGAACGACCGCTTTGTAGAATGAAGGTAACATTGGCGACCGTCTCTTGAATGCTCATAGTCGACAGTCAAACTGCCTTAATAATCCCACCACAACACATAATTGCTCGTGATCCGCGATACTTGCGGTTTTTTACCTATCGTTTAAATCAATGATGTGTATCTAGCTGCGGGTTTATGAGAGCAATAATGCATCATCAATTGCGCTAAATACATCACAGCTATCCATAAGTAATTGAGAGGTAAGCTTAGGTGCGCCGTATACGCGGCTTGAGACACCGTATTGATTACGCAAGTGAGCAAGCAAAATGGCGAAGTCTCCGTCGCCAGATAGCAGTATAACTTCATCCACTTGTTTGGCTGTTTCCATCATATCTATGGTGATCCCCACATCCCAATCACCTTTTTTAGACCCATCAGCGCGTTGAATGTAAGGTTTGAGCTTAACCTCAAAGCCAATTGCTCGAAGAATGTTTTGAAACTGCGTTTGCTTATTATCACCGCGATAGGTGGCATAGGCATAAGCATATTCAATATCGCCTAGTTGCTTGGCGTGTGCCCAAAAGGCGTTGTAATCAAAGTTCTTTCCCAAAGACTGCTTGCAGGTGTAGTAAATATTTTGCACATCTACAAACAAAGCGATTTTTTTCATCAAGTGACCTCTATACGTTAAGCAACCCACCTTAACTTAAATAGGCAAAAAACAACAACTAAGATTGAAAGTACATTTGGTATATTGTATATTATTTTAAAGTAATAATAAGGAGCAGGTGATAAAGCCTGTCATGCCATGTTGAACAAAATCGTTTTTATCTCACTGTCGATAGCCATATTAAGTGCGTGTAACAGTGTTAAACCTGCCTCCTCAATGAGTGAAACTTTACCCGTTGGCCCAGCAGGCGGCTGGTGGCAACACAATATAGATAAACAACATTTCGCTCAGGCACTCAGTTATCTAGATTATCAAACTACACTCAAGCACCCCGACTGGAAGGCAATCAATAGCGTGTTGTACGATTTGCGCGGGTTTAGTTATTTTGCAGATTTAGATAGCCTTAATACCGATGATTATCAATCTTTGTCGAACGTACTGTTAAAGTTATTCAAAAATGCGCCTAATGAAGCTGACCAAACCCGCTTTGCTGAGAATTATGCGGTACTGGTCTATCGTTTGCTCACCCAAGAAAAAGAGCTAACAGACTGGCCAAAGCAATTGACAGCATTGGTAACGTTGTTCAAAACCCTTGGTGATGTTGAAGGGTTAGGGCATGACTATGCGCGATGGGAACTCTATCGAGCAATTGGTTTTAGCGCTTTTATGGCGCGCAGAGAGCCTGAGTTATCAACGCTATTTGCAAACCAATCGGCGCTTATCAATATCTTAGTGGATGAGATATCTCAGTCATCATGGCGCAGAGATCACGCGCTGTGGAGCCTTGGCTACATTCATCAACTGATACCACAAACCCAGCAACAACAACTTGATGAGAGAGTGTGGTCAAAGCTTGAAAGTATCAGCGGGGCTTCGACAAAGGATAAGCAAACTTGGTACGCCAGCAACTACTTAGTGAATAGCTTTCGTGGCTTGAGTGAATGCAATGAAAGCCAGCAAGGGCGTTGCATTAGTTTTGATATTGATACCGTGTTGCCGATTAAACACAAATGCTCAGATAGGCTGTGGATCCGCGCTACGTCTTTGGATGATGAACAGCTAGCCTATTCCTGTAAAAGGCTAACGTCACAAGAGCAAGACTTTCATCAATTGTTTGCCACCAAAATGCGCAGTGTGGCAAATGATTACAACCACGCATTGCAGGTTGTGATTTTCGATAACTACAGCGACTACAATCGCTATGGCCAACTATTATTTGATATTCACACCGACAACGGCGGCATGTACATTGAAGGCACGCCGAGCGACCCAAATAATCAAGCAACATTTTATAGCTTTCAGGCGTTTTGGACCGATGATAAGTTTAAGGTGTGGAATCTAAACCATGAGTATGTACATTACTTGGATGGGCGTTTTAACAAATATGGGGCCTTTGGGCACTTTCCGCAGAAGTTAGTATGGTGGAGCGAGGGATTGGCTGAGCTGATTGCAAAAGGCGATGAAAATCTCAAGGCCATTCAAGTATTGCGTGATACCAATCAAGATCAGTGGCTTGATTTAGAGAGTATATTTGCAACCAAGTATGGGCAAAGCAATGAGCAAATATATCAATGGTCTTATCTGGCAATCAGGTACTTATCACAACATGATCTTGCTGGTCTTAGAGCATTACAACGCAACTTGCGCTCAGATTTTTATGACGGTTACAATGACAAGCTCACGCAACTTGCGCTCAGATTTTTATGACGGTTACAATGACAAGCTCACGCAACTGGCTGCGCAGCATAAAGACAACTTTAAGTCGTTTTTGACGTCATTGCTCACCGGTGAGGGCGAACAAAAAACCAGTAAACAGGCGCGCATTAACAAAGAGTATCGCTATCTATATCGCAGTTATTTACGACCACCGCACTTAAAACTATCAGCCCAACACCAACACTACTTTTAACACTAAATAGAGCATCTAAGCGCAAACGGCTTAGATGTTCTGCCTGATATTCACTAATTAGCTGGTAAAGCGGCTTAATCTAACGTCCACTGTTGCATTTCAACCAGTCGGCTTTTGGTGCGTTCGAATTCAAAAGCCAGTTGCTCACCCATATAAAGCTGTTGTAATTGAGCGTGAGCGTGTACCACGACTAGACATTTCTGCTCATAACATTCATCAATAAGCGCGATAAAGCGTCGAGCATGATCGTCCAGTAGATGGCTATTATCTAGGTGAGACTCACGCTGATAACCGTCTTCAACCCCTTGTGTTGTAGTGTGCTGCAACGGTTTTGAACCCATCACTGGCACATTAGCGATAAAAATAGCGCGGTATTGCTGTGTCAGTGCTATGTAGTCAGCGGTGGCCCTTGGTGCACTACACAGCGCATAGAAATCAAAAGCAATGGCGTTTTGAGCGGTGCCCATCGCTACAACGGGGCGATTACATATTGTGATGTGATGATCAAAAAGCTGGCCTTGAACTTGTGTAAATAGACTTTCAAATGAGGTGCGTTCATTTACAAAATAATATTTACTATCAAAACCTTTAGCAAAACGGTGGTCTACATCACCAGCGACATTAACAATGTCACAATGTTGCTCAAGTAGGTCAATGGTGGGGAGAAACCGTTGTCGTTGAAGACCATTGCGATAAAGCGTTTGTGGGTGGCAATTAGAAGTTGCGACCAGTGTTACGCCATGCGTAAAAAGTTGCTCAAATAACCTTGCCATAATCATGGCATCGCCAATATCACTGACATGGAACTCATCAAAACATAGCACGTTGACTTTATCGGCCCAGCGCTTAGCTATCTGCGCGAGCGGGTTAATTTGGCCTTGAATCGCATTGAGCGCATTGTGTACTTGAGTCATAAAGTGATGAAAGTGAAGTCGCTGTTTGGGTATATCGTCAGACAAAGTACGATAGAACAGGTCCATCAGCATCGTTTTTCCGCGACCAACAGGCCCATGTAAATAAATACCCTTACAAGCGTGGCCGTGTGCTAAGCCTGCCTGTAGTTGCGCAAGTGCATGTAGTGCGCGTTGCTGCGCAATATCATGGCTTAGAGTATTGTTCTCTAGTAACTGTTGAAATTGAGAAAGCATAAATGAAATGAATGATTTTTGTGGTATTAGAGCATATCCAATTTTAACAAGCTAACCGCTAAGGCTCAAAGGGAGGATTATTAAACTGTGTTTCGTTAGCAACTTTATTGTTTGGTATTGAGGTTGTAATGACAAAGTAATTGTAGGTTGTTTCAGACCATGGGGTACAAGTGTTCATCCCCATGGTAATCGGCTAGAGGCTATTTATATGCGCTTAAGTCGGTATCTTCTTCTTCACACACTGCTTTGATGGCTGAGTGTTTGGCTAAGGTTTTTAGGTAGCGGTTTAAGTTTGGGAAACTCAAGGGCGGCTTTTTAAGCTCATCGGCCCAGATACAAAGCATAAACATATAGCAATCACACACAGTAAACTGATCGTTGACCATATAAGTTTTGTCACCAATATGTTGGTTCAGCAGCTCTAAGCATTCAGAGATCCTAGATTGCTGAGTATTGACAATGTCATCGTACATAATCGCACTTTGCGTGTGGCGCTCTGGGTAGTAATACACCATAAGTTCATTTTGCAAGGTGGTGGTTAAATACATCAGCCATTGGTAAAACTCGGCTTTGGCTTTAGGCGCTTCAGGAATCAAATGACCTTCGGGGTGCTTTTCACATAAATATAAGCAGATAGCAGCACTTTCAAACAGAACAAAGTCATCGTCAACCAAAGTGGGAATGCGGCCAGTGGGGTTTAATTTTAAATATTGAGCAGATTTTTGTACGACTTTCTTGCGATCAACAAGCTCTAACTGATACGGCACCTTTAGTGCCTTCAACACGAAGTGCGGTGCAAGGCTCGCATTGCGTGGGTAATAAAAGAGTGTATACATAAACTACCTTTTGAATAATGAATGTTTCGTCAGAAACCTAAGCTCCTTTTTTGGCAAGTTCTACTGAACTGTAGGTGAGCGATTGCCTTTTAACAACTCTAATTTTGTCATTATGTCAGTATTTTATAATTTGTTGTACCGAATTTATTTGCCCTGAAACTAAAAACGCCAGCGGATGCTGGCGTTTTTTAACACGTTAAGGCGTGTAATAGATGGGTGAGTTGGGTCCTACTGGTAACCCGAAACCAAATACCCAAATGTAAAACAGCGCAACCCAACCAATGAAGAAGAACATACTGTATGGCAGCATAGTTGCTACGAGTGTACCGATCCCCATGTCTTTTTTGTATTTGGTTGCGACGGCAAGAATTAAACCAAAATAACTCATCATGGGGGTGATCAAGTTGGTGACGGAATCACCGATACGATAAGCGGCCTGAATGGTCTCTGGCGCATAACCTACCAACATCAGCATAGGAACGAAGATGGGGGCTGTTACAGCCCATTGTGCTGATGAAGAGCCAAGGCTTAGGTTTACCAAAGCACACATAAAAATAAACAGTACAAATACTTCAGGGCCCGTTAGGTTTAACGCTTGTAACAAAGCCGCACCATTGATAGCCAAGATGGTTCCTAGGTTTGTCCACTTAAAGAACGCCACAAACTGCGCAGCAAAAAATACCAGAACGATGTACATACCCATTGAGCTCATTGATTTGCTCATCGCATCAATGACGTCTCTGTCATTTTTCATGGTGCCTACAACGCGACCATAAACAAAGCCTGGGATAGCAAAGGTGACAAAAATAAATACTACAATGCCTTTAAGGAATGGTGAACCTGCCACTTCGCCAGTCTCTGGGTGACGTAAAATGCCGTTCTCTGGCACAATGGTGAGTGCTAGGAGTGCAGATACAATCAGTAATGTAACACCTGCCCATTTCAGGCCAGACTTCTCTGTGGCACTTAAGTGTTCGATGTTGTTTTGGCCTAAATCGATACTGGCTTCATCTGGGTTATATTTACCTAAGCGAGGCTCTACGATCTTTTCAGTGACTAAAGTACCGACGATGGCTATTAAAAACACCGAAATCATCATGAAATACCAGTTTGCTTCTGGGCCTACCTGATAACTTGGGTCTATCATCTGCGCTGCAGGCGTGGTAATACCGGCAAGTAGTGGGTCAATTGTACCTAACAATAAGTTGGCACTATACCCGCCAGATACACCGGCGAAAGCCGCTGCTAGACCCGCTAGAGGATGGCGTCCTAAACTGTGAAAAATCATAGCCGCTAATGGGATAAGTACCACATAGCCAAGTTCTGAAGCAGTATTCGATAAGATTGCAGCAAAGACCACCATAAAGGTTACCAAGCGCTTTGATGCGCCCATTACCATGCCGCGCATTGCCGCTGAGAGTAAGCCAGAATGTTCGGCAACACTGACACCAAGTAGGGCAACGAGCACGGTGCCAAGTGGCGCAAAGCCAGTAAAGTTTGTTACCAGTCCTGTTACGATTTTTTGTAGACCTTCGGCACTGAGCAGGCTCACGACCTCTATAACACCATCTGGATCACGTCCTTTAGCACCTTCGGGGCGAGGGTCAATAGCACTCAATCCCATCCAGTCAGCGATACCACTGAACAACACGATGGCAATACAAAACATAGCGAACAATGTAATCGGGTGGGGAAGCATGTTGCCTAAAAACTCAACAGTGGCTAAAAATCGATTAAACCAACCTTTGCCCTGTTGATTATCAGGTTGCTCCTGCGCTTGTGTCTCTACAGCATTTGACATAGCAAACAATCTCTAATATTCAAAAAATTGCCGTAATTTAACATTTTTTATCTTTTTGGTCACAGAGATTCGTTAATTAACCTTAATCTTGGGATGAAGTAACCATGTTTATTGTGCTTTGAGCGTTTATTATTCGAAGGGTTTAACTTTTACGCAAACTATACTCAGCGGATTTATTGGAAGGTTTGCACTATACCCTTTTTCGGGGAAATCAAAGTAAGCGCAGTTGCACCGACGAAGAGGTAGTGGGCTTGCGATGCTTGCGGTTTTGCCTAGAAGCATGCGTTCTGATAACTCTTTGTGTTTCACTGCTGTCGATATGGTTTTTATAGTACTGTGAAATTTTTTCCTTGGCGCGCCTAGCTCCGTCATCTGGGGTTCTATTTGGCTTTTCATATCGGTCTGTTTTTAAGCCGCTATATAACCATGGCGTGTGGATGTAGCTGTTTGGTACATGGTCAAGCTCTGGTAGGTATTTTCGAATAAATGTGCCGTCGGCATCATACTTTTGCCCTTGGGTGACGGGGTTATAAATACGAAAGGGATTGATACCCGTAGTGCCTGATTGCATTTGTATCTGCGGGTAGTGAATACCAGGCTCATAGTCGATAAAAGTGCTGGCCAAGTAAGCGGCAGTTTGTGGCCAATCAAGCCACAAATGATAGCTTGCATAGGAGACTAACATGGCGCGCATTCTAAAGTTCAACCAACCTGTTTGGTTAAGCATACGCATACAAGCATCAACAAAAGGCACGCCCGTACAGCCCGCTTTCCAACGTTCAAATAAGTGTGTATCAAATTCATTGGTACGCATATTAATTAGCGACTTGTGTATAGCCTGTCGAGCATAGCGCGGTTCAGACTCCAGCTTTTGCACAAAATGACTATGCCAATGCAAGCGGGCAATGAACCCCGCCTTTTGACGTTTATTCACTTGTAATGAAATGGCTTGTTTAAGTACTTGTTTTAGGCTCAATACGCCATAACATATGTAAGGACTGAGTCTTGAGCTGCTGGTTACGGATGTTAAAGGGCTAGAAATCCCAAAGAGATATTGATTAATACGGTGATTAAAAAAACTCTCCAGTGTGTTGTTTGCTGCAAGTAACCCACCCAGTTGCATTGCTTTGGCCGTGAATTTGTCGTTACCCAGATAGTCATCAAGTAGTGCTAAGCCGCTGTGATGATTGAGCAAGGAATTAATCTTTGAAGGTGCGCTCAGGGCTGGGCTATCGAGCCAGTCAGCGGCTTTGCGTTGCCAATGGTCGCGATTGAGTTTTCCCCGAAAAACGGCTTGCTGAGGGTATTGGTTAATTGAGATTTGTTGGCTTCGACACCAGTTAAATACCCGAGTATCACGGGAAAACGTCCAATCATTACCGGTTTCTTGGTGGCAGTAGAGCGTATTTATTGGGTATTTTTGATGTATTTTGCTGAACAGCTCCACCACATCGCCCGTTCTTACGCACAAATAGCCACCGCGTTTTTCAAGTGTCTTTGTGTAAGAATGTAAGCTTTGAGCTATAAACTCAAACTGTCGTGCGCTTGTGTCTGGAAGTTGCCAGTAATCGGGTTCAATCACATAAACAAATAATGTTGGACGATTGTTTTGTTGGCTGTAATAAAGTGGAGCATGATCATCAACGCGAAAATCTCGTTTTAGCCAAACTAGATTAATCATCAACAACCCCTTTAAACAATAAAGGATAGCGACGAAGTCGGTTGCCAATATAATCTTCAGCGAGGATTTGAACGATTATTCTGTCGATGTCATCGTCAACTTCCAGCACCCATTCAAATCTTTCTATGGCTGTTAAGAAGCCTCTTTTAAGGTGGGCCTGTTGTTTATAAAGTTGGCAATTTTGCTTAATGATGGTGAGCTTATTCGGGTGGGTTTTAAGCTCATTAAGGGCCGCGATGATAAACGCTTTATGTCTGCTATCATCGCGTTTTGTTGGTCGTCTTGCTCTGCTTCGTCTCATAAAAACATAGTGTTGTTAGTCGTCATTTAATTGCTTTTTGATTTGCTCAATTTTGCGAATAAAGTCGTCTTTGTGTTTGTCGTGCTCGTAATCAAGATGATAAGTGTTGTGAAAGCCAAAGCGCATTAGCACACCACTGCCTTTTAAATACACTGTGTAACCATCAATATCTGAAAACGCGGTGATGCCCCCATACAACTTACCTTCTTCTGCCACATCGCCGTGTTTTTGAATATATTCGTACACGCTGAGTATTGTTTTGCTATCGAGTTCGTTTTTCATTGCACTTTCACCTTTGTTATTCCGTTACGTATTAGAATTAGGGTAGGATCATCAGAACACAAGTTTTATCGATGTAAAATTATGGATGTACAATTTTTAGGCACGTCATCGGGCAGCCCCAGCCGATTTAGAAATATGTCCGCTACCGCGGTGAGTTTTGAAACGAGCAAACAGTGGCTATTAGTTGACTGTGCCGAAGGGACGCAACATCAACTGCTATCGACATCTTTGTCACCAGCGAAAGTGGCTGTGATCTGTATTACCCATATTCACGGTGATCATTGCTATGGTTTGCCAGGTATGCTGTCGAGTATGTCTTTACATGGGCGCACGCAGCCTGTCACCTTAATCGCGCCTCAAAAGCTTATTCAATTTATTCACTTAAGCCTTGGCCTGACCGATGTTAAGCTAGGTTTTGACTTACAGTGCCATGCAGTTGAATCATTGGCGGGGGAGTTAGAGCTATCATTTTGTCGAGTAAAAGCGATAGAGCTTAAGCATAGAGTGCCAAGTTTTGGCTATCAAATTACCGAATGCGGGGTGCCTAAAAAGCTAGAAATTGCCAAACTCGAAGCAGATGGCATTGCCAGCGGACCACACTATAACGCACTGCAAAAAGGGCAGGATGTAACCTATGAGGGTAAAAAGCTACGCTCAACAGAGTATACTTTTGATAGCTGGCGTCCTCGGAAAATCATAATTTGTGGTGATAACGAAAAGCCAGCAAAACTGCAAAATGACGTGGATGACATAGACCTGTTAGTACATGAGGCAACTTTTACCCATGCAGATTTGCTCCGTGTTGGTACGCACACTGGGCACTCCGATGCAAAACGCATCGCAGAGTTTGCCCAAAAGCATCATATTCCTATGCTCGCACTCACGCATTTTAGCGTGCGCTACCATGGGCCCGGCATGCTTGAGGCGCTAAAAAGTGAAGCCAACGAGCACTACCAAGGGCTGCTTTATTTTGCAGAAGACTTACTCAGTTTGAGCATTCCTAAGCAGCGAAACTAGTAACTCTTGGTCTTCTTGAACTTGCTGTGCATACGCTTGAGCTGCATTAACGAGCGCTTCAGTATGTACACTTATGGTGTCTAAACAAGCTTGCTGAAACAGTATAGAGCGCCTGTCTCCGCGCATATGTGCCAGCGCCAAACTATGACCGCAGCTAGCAGCATACTGACTCAAACCACCTTTGAGGGCAGCACGTTTACCAAGCATAAAATCTTCGGGATCGCATCCCACTCTGGCGTGATGACGAGAGCGTACGAGCCAGTGCTTGTCTTGCCAGATAACATCATCGAGCACCAAGTCTGGGCGACGTTGCATTTTACGCTGGCAGTTCACCGTCAGGTGGGCTGGGTTCAGTTGATTTATAGGGCTTAGGTTTGCAAAATAGTGGAGGGGGGCCGCAAGACGTTGCTGCTTGATTTCAACGATGTGACACAAATGGAAATCTCGTCCCTGTGTTTTTGCAGACTCTGGGCCTACAAGTAAGTAGTAACGAGTGAGGTTATGAGAGCCAGTCCCTGCACTCAAACGCTCCACGATATCTAAAATCTTATCATCCACATACGGTGCAAACCGTGTTTGTATTTCATCATAAAGCCCTTGAGGAAGACGTTTGAAACGTTCTTGATCATTTTTAAATGCCAGCGTAGATTGCGAAAAATCGAGTTCTTTTGCCAGTGTGCTATTGGTTGTGAATGCTGCCCCCCCAGCCTTTCTTTGTATCGCTTTTTGCCAGCGTTTATACAAAATGTGCTCTTTATCAAAGGTTGTTAACGCTGAGCGTGTGGTCAGTGTATCTTGAACAGAGCCATGACATGCGTCTAAGTATGCGCGAACAAACTCTTTACTCCCTTCAAGCAATTGTTCACTCGAAACTAAAGGTTTTTGCCGAATATTGAGATCATCGGTACTCATTTGTAATTCGCTGGCGTGGAGACGTGCTAAAAATAGGCTGGTTATAAATCGAAACAGGTCCCAGATTGCATGTCCAACGCAGGCATCATCAAAGTCATTGGGGGTAAATATAATGGTATCGCCATGTGAACCTTCTTCGCTGATAAAGCCAAAGTTGCCGGTATGACAATCACCAATAATATGCGTTAGAGGAATATTAAATAGCGCATCGGGTATGTTGATACGGTTGGTGGCAAAGTCATGGTACATCAATGCTGCACTACCACGCAGAAATAGAAAGGGGCTGCTTGCCATTTTCTGGTGCTTTGGCAAAGTGCCAATAGGCAAATCTCCATCAATGTGAATTAATATACTTTCTACCTGTTCTATTCTATTCATATTTTTCCCTTGCATTGGCTGCACTCACAGATAAATGTATCTCCTAAAGCCTAAACACACTCACTATGAGTTACCAAATAAGATGACGATTAACTAACGCTAACGAAACTAAATGACAAATGTGTTACATAGGTGTGTAGAGGAAAGTCATTTAAAGCTTTTGAGAGAAATGGGTATTGATCGAGACGGTCAATCAGCGTGTATTGTATTAGCAGTATTTGCTGGAAATTAAATGAGGACAGCTGCTATTTTCAGCTCGCTGGAACCTCAAGGGTCATGCGTATCTCTGGGGGCGGTTGCGGCGTGAGGTACGGTACGTGCCCATTAAAAAGGCCCGACTTAAGTAATAAGTCAGGCCTTTTATCTTTGGGATTAATTAACTTTTTCGCAGCTTAACGCGCGTTAGTGCTTTCAAAGATTTTGTCAGCGGATGCTGCAACAAATCCAGTATAAATTTCACCGTCTGGTTTGTTATAGCGAAGCGCAAACTCGTAGAAACAGCTAGGGATATTAAATTCACCATCACTGAATACCACAGGTTGGTGATCCGCAAGCGTGGAAGATTGCTCTAACAACACTTCAGGAGAGCCTTTAATTTCACCACCTGATGTATTTAGTTCAAAGCCTGCATCTTTAAGCGCTTGGTTAACAGCTTCAATCGTTGTGAAGTTAGCCAAGTAATTGATGCTTACTGTGAAGTGGTTTGCTCTGTAGCCCCAAGCAGACATCCAAGCAGCGTATTCGCTTTCTTTTAATAGTTGCTGGTAAGTCTCGTGGCTTACCTGCCAGTGTGTGCCTGAATATAGGAAGTTATCGGCTGTCACAGCATTCTCATCAATTTGAGAAACCATGTCATTGACGATAGCTTGTAGCTCTTCTGAACATTTCTCTACCAACAACTCAGAGATAAATACTTTAGGTTTAGTTGGGTCTGAGTGCTCATAGTGTTTTGCATATAGCTTTTTAGCTTCAAAGTGGTATTCACCACACTCTTTGTAACCAACCGCTTTAAAGTGTGCAGCGAGCTTTTCAAGGCCTACTTTTTCGTGGTTAAAAGTACGAAGCGCAATATGGTCATTGATCACATCGTCCTGCTGAGTAGAGCCTAGCAGCTCATGAACTTTTACCGCTGAAGGAGTAACAGATAGGTAGTTATTCCAAAGTTCGTCAAATAATTGATCAACATTGTTGTGCATAATGGATTCCTTAATTTTGCGGATTACCCGCGTTAACTTGGTGCGATTAAGCTCGACGCAGCAAGTTTATAACGTAAATGTTCTGACCAAGTCACCATTACTCAGCTCAAGTGCCTGCGCGACGCATGGCTCTAAGTTGAGCGTATTCGTGGTACTGTCGTACGAACATTTATCTGTAAATGTAGCTCTAAAGTTGGCTAACCCTTGGTTGGAGATTGCACGCGCTTTACCAGAAACATCACTGGTGATATTCACCGCTGCGACAACTGAGCGCTGTACAGTGCGTATATTCTTCAGTTTGGCTTCAACCGTAGGGCCTGCATCAAATAAATCAATATAGCCGCGATGCTCAAAACCTTCTTTTTCAAGTAGCTTTAGTGCAGGTTTGGTTTTTTCGTGTACTTTACCTATTACCGCTTGAGCGTCTTGACTGAGCAAGTTGGCATAAATCGGGTACTTTGGCATCAGCTCGCTGATAAAGACTTTATCACCCAAACCGACTAAGTGATCAGCTTGGGGAAACTCGATACTGAAAAAGTGCTCTTGTAGCCACTTCCAAAAGGGAGAGTTACCCTGACTGTCACTCACACCACGCATTTCGGCAATGACTGTATCGCTGAAACGCGCTTCGTGGTCTGCCATAAAGACAAAGCGTGAACGACTTAAGAATCTACCTGCAAGGCCCTTTCTGAATGGTTCTCGTAGGAACAAAGTACAGATCTCACTGCACCCCGTATAGTCATTACACATGCTGAGAATTTCAACTGTGTTATAAACATCCAAAGTACGTGAATGATGTACGGTTTTGCCCATATGATAGTGATACAATGGCACTTGCATACCGACGGCGGCTTCTATTGCCGTGGTTCCCATGATTTCGCCGGTTTCACTGTCTTCAAGTACAAATACATAACCTTCATCAAAAGGCTTATCTAGCTGTTTGCTGAAGCTACGCTCGGAGCGAGAAATCTTATCTTGCAGCAATTGGTCATCGACAGGTAATGAGGTAAAACCGTGACCTGATTCGATGGCGATTTGCTTAAATGCAGCAAAATCATTACTGGTTATTGGTCTTAGTATCTGCATAATTGCAACCTACGGGAGGCACAAAGGCCTCCCTAGCTCGATTAACCGTTAACCACGTCAGCAACAGCTAGCTCAAACCTTGCCATACCTGCTGCAATATCTTCATCAGGAATAACTAATGAAGGAGTAAAACGAATCACATTAGTACCCGCTACGAGTGTCATTAACCCGTGTTTAGTGCTAGCGACTAAGAAGTCACGTGCACGGTCTTTGTAGTCATCATTTAATACCGCACCGATTAACAGGCCTTTACCACGCACTTGTGCGAAAACTTTGTATTTTTCGTTGATAGCATTTAGTGCATCGCGAAATAATTGTTCTTTGTGCTTTACTTGAGCCAGCACTTCAGGGGTATTTACCGTGTCAAATGCCGCTTCTGCAACCGCACACGCTAACGGGTTACCGCCGTACGTAGAGCCGTGAGTACCGACTTTTAAATGCTTAGCAATATTATCTGTCGTGATCATAGCACCGATAGGGAAACCGCCACCTAGCGCTTTTGCTGTGCTTAGAATATCAGGCGTTACACCTAGACCTTGGTACGCATATAGTTCACCAGTGCGACCAACACCTGATTGCACTTCATCAAAAATTAGCAGCGCGTTGTGTTTGTCACACAGTGCGCGAACGCCTTTTACGAACTCTTGCGTTGGAGAGATGATCCCGCCTTCACCTTGTAGTGGTTCCATCATCACTGCACAAGTTTTATCGCTGATCAACGCTTCGAATGCCGCAAGGTCGTTGTAGTCACAATGTACGATATCGGCAGGTTTTGGACCAAAGCCATCTGAATATGCAGCTTGACCACCAACCGTCACTGTAAAGAACGTACGGCCATGGAAGCCTTTATTGAATGCGATAATTTGTGTTTTATCTTCGCCGTAGTTATCTAGAGCAAAACGACGCGCTAATTTTAGCGCCGCTTCGTTCGCTTCTGCGCCAGAGTTGGCAAAATAAACTTTGTCTGCAAATGTTGCATCGGTAATTTTCTTTGCTAGACGAAGTGCAGGCTCGTTGGTCATCACATTTGATAGGTGCCACAACTTTTGACCTTGCTCAGTTAACGCGTTTACTAACGCAGGGTGACAGTGGCCAAGGCAGTTAACGGCAATACCACCTGCAAAATCAATATACTCGTCGCCTTTTTGATCCCATACACGTGAACCCTTACCCTTTACTGGGATCACTTCAGATGGATTGTAGTTTGGTACCATAACCTGATCGAATAATTCGCGGTTAGTTTGCATGACGACTTCCTCTTAATATTTTACTTCAACTTGTTTGCACCTTTTCTAAACGATTGCAAAGGTGCTTGATGTTTCTCATTATCACGGTGATCAAAGTAAATTTGCAGTGCAAAAATGTGCAAAATGATTAAAATAAAAGTCAAATTAATGAAGTGATTTACCAAAATGATAACTTTACAAGATGAAAAGCTCATTGCGTTACTGAGAAGTAACGCCCGTGCAAGTATTTCCGATCTCGCTAGAAGTTTAGATTTGTCGCGCTCTACCGTACAAAGTAGGCTGCAAAAACTTGAGCAATCAGGAGTCATCCAAGGGTACAGTGTTGAATTTGGCGAAGCCTATTTGTCGGAGCTGGTAGAAGCTCATGTATCCATTAAGGTCAAACAAAAGTTGACGACCAAAACCAATATTGCTTTAAAACATATTACCCACATCAGTGCGCTTTATGCCATCAGTGGAGAGTACGATATGATAGCGGTCGTTGAAGCACAAAGTCTGCAACAGCTAAGTACAATTTTGGATGATATTGGTAATTTAGAAGGGGTAGAGCGCACAAATTCATCGGTGATCTTAGAGACCAAGTTCAAGCGTTAAAAGCATGCAATAAGTACTGTCTAATTGATTGAATTTATACGGACTGGTGTGAAAAGGCAGGTGCAGTGCGTGCTGAGCACGCACTGTGAACTTGATGAGTGCTCGATGTTATTGTATCGCTTTTACTGTACTTAGGCGTGTTGATAATTTAACAATTACAGGCTTTATGACTAAGTTAGACACCGCTGAAATAGACGCCATTATTAGCATGCCAAGCAGGGGGATCACCGCGCCAAATATAATTGAGGAGGCTAAAACATGTGCCAGAATGCATTCGGAACGATAAATTGGTACAAACAGTCCTGCGACCAGCATACCCAGCGCGAGATACATGGTGATGTCTTGGTGCCCTAAAACCCATGCTATGGACTGCAGAGCAGTCACACAAAACATAATAGCGAAGCCCATTTTAACGTGCTTGGGTATTGTTACTGCCACGTTTTTATTTTCTTCGTCTTCAAGCTTCATTCTTTTTATCACTCTGTGTGCGGCGAACCAAGCAAGAGTAGGGAGCACTAGCATGCCCCAGTAATTAGAAATACTTGGGTAATTAGGGTTATGAAGTAAGTAATGGCTTATAACCCCACCATTTAAATGCTCCCAAGTAAGTGTAGCCCCGACAAAAGCCGCGACGATTGCGACTAACCAGTACTGTTGTTTGTGAACGGTTTTAATACCCATGTTATTTCCTTAATCTTATTGTTATGGTCACTATCAGTTTGCTGATATAGGCATAACTTGAGCCAACTTTATAAAGCTATATAAATCAGTTTGTTATATTCTTATGGCTATAAAAGCAAGCGAAGTGCTATACGATAAGGCGAATAAATTGGTCAAATAGGCTAAATAGTTGTCAATGTGAGCATATGTGCTGACTGTGGTTTCTATGCCTATGTAAACGCTCAGCGCAGGCTTTAGTCAGCTCTGATCTGAATAACAAAGCAAGAAGGTATCATTATGCGCACTTGCAGATAACAAATATTGTTAGAAAACTCATAGTCTGAGCCAGTTATTTGAGCTGCTTTTTAATGGTAAAAACAGAGGAAGCTGAGCAAGTCGTTAAGGCCTAATGCTTAGATTGATTCTGCTCAGTATCATCAGGTAGCCACACGCCGGTGCCAGTGGCGGCCATTTGATTCATGCCCGATCTAAGTACCTTGTTGCACACGCTTTGTGAGCTTTGGGGTTTGCTGACCAAGTAGCCTTGGACGCATCGGATCCCCATGCTTTTGACCAGTTCAAATTGCTCTAGCTCTTCTACGCCTTCTGCGATAACGCGTAATGAAAGTTGATTTCCCAACTCACTGATAGAACGAAGTATTTGCTGATACTTTTCGTTGCTTTTGGCTTGGTTTATAAAGTGCTTATCAACTTTTAACACGTCAATCGGTAGGTCGGCCAGTGTACTTAAAGAGCTAAACCCCGTTCCAAAGTCATCAATAGCGATGGTTACGCCCATTTTTCTGCACGCTTCAAGCTGGTTGATGATTTTTTGACTGGCTGTAATAAGTGTTGATTCAGTGATTTCTAGCATTAAGGCGTGGGCGGGTAAGTGTGTTGTGTGTAATGTTGTTTTAACCCATTCATACACATCTCGATGTTTGAGTTGTACACCTGAAACATTCACAGAAATTCTCACTTGTTTCATACCCGCTTTATACCAAGAGTACATTTGGTTGCAGGCGGTGGTTAAAATCCAGTCGCCCAGCTCAAGAATTAGGTTGGTTTCCTCTGCAATAGGAATAAACTCATCGGGGGCTATCATTCCCTCAACAGGGTGATGCCACCTTACCAATGCTTCAAAGTAATCAATGGCGCAGTCTTCCACATGAACAATAGGTTGAAACGACAAATGAAAGTTATTTTCACAGATTGCGGTTCTGAGCTCTTCCAGTAAATAATGGTAACGGCGCATTTTGTTACCCATTTCTGGTGAATATACTCGAAATATCCCTCGACCATCTGATTTGGCTCGATACATGGCGACATCTGCCATTTGTAAAAGCGCATGTGGTCTGGCTGCACTTTCTGGGTAGATAGCAATACCTATGCTTGCACCGATTTTTATTAGCTTATTACCAAGGTGAAAGTCTCGCTCAATTTCATTGAGTACCGCTTGAGCGATATCATTACAGACACTTGGATGCTTTAAGTGAGGAATAAACATAGAAAACTCATCGCCACCCAACCGTGAAAGGTTACGCTCAAGTGCCAGACTTGGCTCAATGTCTTCAAGCTGATATTGCTTTACGATACCTTTTAAACGATGCGCCACCTGAATGAGGATATCATCGCCAAAACTGTGGCCAAATGCGTCATTGACTTGTTTGAAACCATCTAAATCAATAAACAGTAGTCCACACCGCTCATTGTTTTCTGCCGCGGCTTTTAGTTTCTTTTCGATGTGTTGTAAGTAAGCGTGTCGGTCTATTAATAGCGTGAGCTTATCCTGAAATGCCAAGCTGGCATGTTTTTGTTGTGAATCGGCGAGTAATTCTTTTGCGTGCTCAAGCAATGTAGCGATTCTGTTTTGCGTGTCGCCAGCTGAAGTATTGCCTTTTGATGAGGATGAAATGTTATTGATGAGATTGATGACCTGCTGTTCAATCACACCTAAATCTTTATCGTGCTGAGAAGATTTACGGCGACGGTGCAAATATAGCGCTATGGTCAAAACAATGATGGCAAAAGCGCCAATTGCTTCTGTACTAGTGAGCGCGTGATACAGCACTGAACGGGTTTCAACTAATGCTGTGAGGCCTTCAGAACTAGAAATTTCTACATAATCTTTATCATTTGCGCTGACAATGGGCAAATTAAATAAAAAGATACGCAACCCCCAGTTTTCGCTTGGATGAATAAACTTGGATTCGATTGTCTCAAGTTTTACATCAGTTTGATGATGTAAGTTGTGCAGTACCTTGATACACAACAGATTGGTGACGTACCCAAGTACGAGCAAACTAAGAATACAAAGGCATAGTTTTTTCAGGGGGTTATTCATTACTAAAATACGTCCATATAGCTGCTTATTTAGCAAGTCAATATGTAAGTATTGTGCATAGAAAAGAAATGAACAACTCGGTACTTAACACTTTTTTGTTCAATACAGTGCAGAAATGTAAATTATATGTGTCTAGTGTTTGTAAGTCATTGACGTAAGTATTAATTTTATTCACTTTACAGAAATAACTGTACATCTTACTTTAATCTTCAAAATATTGGTGTGTGTTTTGCTGTATCTACACTGGACCCTAAACACAGGCCAATAAGAGATGTTTTGCACAAAAAAAGTGCAATGACATGTTGAAAATGCACTGTCATAAAGCGTAAATACTTATTTGGTTTACTCTTATTATGACTACCACTGTTTCCGATTGTTAAGCAGTTGAAGGCACGGCACTGTGGCAAGGATTAAATTACCATCAGAATGGTTTATTTGGAGCCTGCTATGTTAACCAAACGCTTTTTTAAAACGAAAGATGAAGCCGAAGTCACATTTGAATTTTCACACCCTCAAGCCAAGAAGGTTGAGCTCGTTGCTGAGTTTACTAACTGGCAGCCTTTAGCAATGAGGTTTGTTAAAAAAGATGGTGCATTCAAATTGAAGCAGAGGCTGCCCGTCGATAAACAATATCATTTCAAATATCTCATAGATGGAACCAAATGGGACAATGACCATAATGCGGATGCTTATGTACCAAATGGTTTTGGTACAGACAACAGCGTAGTTAACACTCAGCGTCTCGTGTAGCTTAATCTATGAAGGGATTATCTCAGCTTTATTATTTGCATGGCATTGGCTATGACTACACGAAGTATACCGGTGAGCATGTGGTGTTCGAAGAAAGAGTCAGAGCTGAGGCATTACGTTGTTGTGGTATTGAAACGGCTGATTCCGCTTTGATAGAGCAGCTGAACTTTGAGCTGGATATTGCCCCATGGCAGCGTGTTGTAGAAGATGTGTGCTTAATTGAACAGCATGACTCGCTGCTAAAGTTTAAGTTACCCGATCATCAATTAGATGGTCTAGCGAGTTTAAAAATACAAACGCTAGATTATGCTCATAAATTCGAGCTAACAAGTGGTGTGGTTGTTGGTGAATATCAGCACTTGGGAGTGCGTTACGTCGAAGTCGCTTTTCAGGTGGCACCTATTTCAACGGGCTATTATTCAGCGATATTGTCGTTACCTAGTGGGCAGTATGAGACACAAGTTTGGTCGGTGCCAACACAGTGCTATAACCCTTTGCAGTCCAAAGTCGTGGGTCTGTCGATACAATTATATACTTTGCGTAGCGATAGAAATTTGGGGATAGGGGATTTTGGTGACCTACAAGACCTAATATCGCACAGTGCGCAATTGCAGTGTGATTATATCTTGCTCAACCCTCTACACCTTTTGTTTTTTGATCAGCAACATAGAGTCAGCCCGTATAGTCCGAATCACCGCAGCTTACTTAACCCGCTATACATTGCTGTTGATTTATGTGATGGCTTTGCAGACAACCAAGCGCTAACCGAGTTGTACCAACAAACGTTATTACAATTACAAGACCAAAAATCGAAAACCTATATCGATTACGCTCAAGTAAGTGAGCAAAAATATGGTTTGCTCAGCGCACTTTATGCGCACTTCAAAACACGTCGGTCTGCGCAAGAAGTTTCGCAATTTATTGCTTTTCAAGAGGATTTTGCAACGGCCCTTGAAGCCCTCGACGGGGATGAACAGGCAATTTATTGGCAGTGGCTGGCATGGCAGCAATTGGAAAGCTGCCAACAGTTAGCGCTCAAGATGGGCATGCATATTGGGCTGATCAACGATTTGGCAGTGGGTTGCGCAGATGACAGCTTAGAGTATCAGGCCAACCATACCCTATATGCGCAAAATGCCCATGTTGGTGCACCACCCGATCCTTGGGCTGAAAGTGGTCAAGATTGGGGGTTGCCCGCGCTAAACCCACAAAAAATAAAACGCCGTAGATATGAGTTTTTTAAGCAGTTGCTGCGTAACAATATGCGTGCTGTTGGGGGTCTTCGAATCGATCATGTAATGGCAATACGTCGCTTGTGGTGGTGCTTTGAAGTTGGGGACAAACGGCAAGGTTGTTATGTGTATTACCCGTTTGAACACTTGATGGCATTGATAAAAATTGAATCACAGTTACAGCAAACGCTCGTTATCGGTGAAGACTTAGGCGTGGTACCACCCGAAATTAAAGCCGTGATGCAAGAAGCGAATATGCTTGGCAATGTGTTGTTTTATTTTGAAAAGGACTATAACGACGAGTTTGTTCCACAAACAGAGTTAAGACACCAAGCACTGCTCATGGTTGCTAACCATGATGTACCGCCGTTTGTTGCGTGGTGGCAAGGAGACGATTTGTTATTACGCGCCGAGTATCAATTACTTGAAGAAAGTGAACTTAAAAGTGAGCGACTCAAGCGTGAAAACGAAAAGCATAAATTGCTTAGCTGGTTAGCCGATGCTGGCGTATCTCATTTAGACATAAACAGCCGCGCGTTCGATGTGTACGAAAGTTTGATGTTGGCGTTGTCGCACTGCCCAACACAAATGTTATGCATGCAGCTGGATGATCTTGATGAGCAAACTTTGCCTGTAAATATTCCCGGTACTTATCTGGAATACCCTAATTGGCGACGTAGGTTATCTCGTAGTACAGGTAAAATATTCGAACATAAAGGCGATTTTATCGCCACTTTAACACAAAGCAGGAAAGGAATATGAATAGTGTAGTATCAGCAAATAAGCCCATTAGAGATTATTCAATACAGCTTCATGCATTACAAAATGGTTGCTTTTCAGATCCCTTTTCGTTTTTGGGCCTACACTTGGTGTCAGATCAAGAGTATGAGTTAAGAGTGTATTTACCGGGGGCTACATCCGTAAGTATTCTCATTGAAGGTCAGGAGCATGTTCTTAAACGTTATTTAAACAGTGATTTGTATCTGCTGGCGACCACTAGGGCGACTCTCTCTCATCAAGATAAATTGAGTATTTCCTATGGAAAGTCAAAACAGGTCAAACATGATGTTTATCGTTTTGGTTGCCAGTTGGATGAACAAATACTCTACCTATTCAATGAAGGGACGCTTGAGCATGCTTACCAACACTTAGGTGCACATTTTGTAACGCATGAAGGTATAAAAGGTGTGCGTTTTGCTGTTTGGGCGCCAAATGCTCAGAGTGTTTCAGTGATTGGAGACTTCAATTGCTGGCAGCGTTGTGAACATTTTATGCGACTTCATCCTGCAAGTGGCGTTTGGGAAATTTTTATACCTGAGCTAAAGGCAGATCAATGTTACAAGTACAGCATTGTTGATAATTACGGCAACGTTCAAGATAAAGCCGATCCTTTTGCATTTAAAATGCAACAGGCACCTGGTACGGCGTCAGTATTACAACCTCTTGTTAGACGCAAGACTATTACTCAAAAACAGCAAGCTGCACGGGCTAAGCGCAACCACATTAGTGCACCTGTGAGCATTTATGAAGTGCATTTGGGGTCGTGGAAACGCCGCTCTCAGGAGCACAATCGCTATCTAACTTATCGAGAGCTGGCGGACGATCTTGTTCCCTATGTCTGTGAAATGGGCTTTACACATTTGCAGCTTATGCCAATTAGTGAATATCCATTTGATGGCTCATGGGGATATCAGCCCGTGGGGTTATTTGCACCCACTAGCCGTTTTGGCAGCTTCGAAGATTTTGTTTATTTTGTGGAACGTTGTCATGATTTAAACCTTGGCTTGTTGATAGATTGGGTGCCAGGACACTTCCCGTCGGACCCCCATGGTTTACACAAATTTGATGGTACACATTTATTTGAGCACGCGGATGCAAGGCAAGGGTTTCATCCAGATTGGAATACTTATATCTATAACTATGATCGCCCAGAAGTAAAAAGTTTCTTGCTGGCCAATGCTATGTATTGGCTTGATGAATTCAAATTAGATGGGTTACGGGTTGATGCCGTCGCTTCGATGCTTTATTTGGATTACAGCCGCAAAGACGGTGAATGGGTCGCGAATAAGTATGGCGGCCGAGAGAACTTAGGGGCTATCGACTGTTTGCAACAAGTAAACAAGCGTTGTTACGGCAATGACCCGAGTATCATGATGGTGGCGGAAGAGTCTACCGCGTGGCCGGGGGTGACCAATAGCGTTGATAATAATGGTCTCGGTTTTGGTTTCAAATGGAATATGGGGTGGATGAATGACAGCCTCGGCTACATGAGCCGAGACCCAATTTATCGCCAACATCATCATCATGAAATGACATTTTCTATGGCCTACGCCTATTCAGAGAATTACATTCTACCATTGAGTCATGACGAAGTTGTGCATGGCAAAGGTTCATTGCTTAGCAAAATGCCTGGGGACGATTGGCAACAGTTTGCTAATTTGCGCGCCTATTTTGCATTTATGTATGCGCACCCAGGTAAAAAATTATTATTTATGGGTAGCGAATTAGCTCCTAGAAGCGAGTGGGACCATAACCAGAGTTTGCATTGGGGTTTATTGGCCCATGAATCGCATGCTGGCATTCAGAAAACCGTTAAAAAGCTTAACGAAATCTATACTACTACGCCTGCTTTATATGAATGTGATAACACCCCCGCTGGGTTTCAATGGATTGATTGCAATAACGCAGAGCAAAGTTTATTCAGTTTTGCGCGTTTTGGTAAAAAGAATACAGAGTTATTGGTGGTCATTTGCCACCTTACTCCACAAGTCTTTCACCAATATCGTATTGGTGTGCCCAGAGCTGGTGTGTATGAGGTCGTTCTCAATACAGATGATAAAGCATTGTTTGGTTCCGGCGTTGAGGTAGTTGGTGGTAAACAAAAGCTTGTGCAAGCAGTAAATAAGCCAGCACATGGTTTTACACAAAGCATTGAAATAAGTATTCCGGCTTTAGCTACTGTGTATTTACGTTGGATAACTGGGTAAGCCATGTTGCATTCGAGACGGGGTAGCTGTCGCCCGCTTGGCAGTACATTGGTTGATGAGGGTGTGAATTTTGCGGTCTATGCGCCACAAGCCAAGGCGCTTAGTTTGTGCTTATTCGATAACAGCGGCCATTCGGAGGTGGCGCGTATCGAAATGTTCTTCCATGAAGGGGGGATATGGAGCGTCTTCGTATCTCCGCTAACCGTGGGATGTTTGTATGGATACCGAGCTGATGGCGATTATAATCCGCAAAAGGGCAAGCTATTTAATATCAACAAGTTACTGTTAGACCCTTATGCGAAGGATTTACACGGAGAGTTTACTTGGAGCGAACGACATTTTTGTCATATGCCGGTTGGTACACTAAGCCACTTAGATAATGCGATAGATATGCCTAAATCTAAAGTGGTTGATGTGCCAAAGTATGAAGGTACTAAGCCCAACGTTCCATGGTCGAGAACGGTTATTTACGAATGCCATGTAAAAGGGGCCACATTCAGGCACCCTGAAATATCAGAGTCGAAAAGAGGGACGTTTTTGGCGCTAGCGGAGCCCGCGTTTATTAGTCACCTACAATTTCTAGGCGTGACAACCTTGGAGTTATTGCCTGTACATGCCTTTGTGAGCGAACAGTTTCTTACCACCAAAGGACTTACCAACTATTGGGGTTACAACACGCTAAATTATTTTACGCCTCACAAGGCCTACTTAAGAAGTGGTGATGTGAGCGAGTTTCAAGAAACGGTAAAGCGTCTGCACGAAGCGGGCATAGAAGTCATTCTAGATGTGGTTTATAACCATACGGCGGAGGCCGGTGTAGATGGGCCCGTGCTGTCTTTTAAGGGGTTAAACAACAAGGGATATTATCGCAGTGTTGCGCAACACCCAGATGTGTACATTAATGACACAGGGTGTGGAAATACTTTAAATATCGACGACCCTTATACGCTGCAACTGGTACTAGACAGTTTGCGTTACTGGGTCGAAGTGATGGGAGTAGACGGCTTTCGATTTGACTTGGCTTCTATTTTGGCAAGAAATGCAGATGGTTTTAATCGTTGTCATACGTTCTTACAAGCGGTGCTTCAAGACCCCATACTACAAGGTGCAAAGCTGATTGCTGAACCTTGGGATATCGGCCCCGGGGGATATCAACTGGGTGCTTTTCCCGTTCCATGGCGCGAGTGGAATGATAAATATAGAGATACGTTAAGGCGCTTTTGGCTCGGAGAACAAGGCGTCTTACCAGAACTTGCGAAACGCGTACATGGTTCTCATGATTTATTTGAACATAATCTGCGAGGACCGCTTAGTTCAATTAATTTTATTACCAGTCATGATGGCTTTACCTTAGCTGATTGGGTCAGCTATGAATACAAGCATAATGAAGCAAATGGTGAGCAAAACCGTGATGGCCATAGCGCTAATCATTCTATGAATTGTGGGCAGGAGGGGTTTTCGACTGATCCCGAAATTACTTCGCTGCGCTTGCAAATGCAGAAAAATGCGTTGTTGACGCTCTTTTTATCCAAAGGAGTGCCTATGATAGCGGCTGGTAGTGAGTTTGGGCACTCTCAAGGCGGTAACAATAATGCCTATTGCCAAGATAATCGCAGCAATTGGTTAGCGTGGAAGTCCTCCCAGTTCAATCACAGCTTAACGTTCTTTATTAAAGAGCTGGTTGCATTACGTAGACAGTTCAGCGCGTTCTCTCATCCGTTTTATATACATGCAAACGACAGTCGCTTTTCTGTGCGTTGGTTAAATGAATCAGGTGAGGCCATGAGTCCGCAGCAATGGCATGAGGAGCCAAGGCGTTGGCTAATTTATACCTTGCTCGACAAGCAACAACAACAAGCGCTGTTAATTATTCTGAATGCCAGCACTGAGTTGTTACATATAACTCTACCAGAGCCACCGTTTACCCAACATTGGCAATTGGCCATTTCTAGTTGTAAAGCCGATAAAACCGTTACAAATTCAGTTGCAATTTCCCCCCAATCCAGTTGGGTTTTTACATCAGTAAAAGAAGGAATCACACATGGCTAAAAAGAGCGCTAACGTGTGCGTAGTGAAACATTGGCAAGATGCACCAAAACTTGACGAAAGCACCTTAAACGACGACTTGATGCGTCATTTCTATTACACCTTGGGTCGGGATAAAGTGGGTGAATCCCAACTTTATTTATATCACGCTTTGGCGCTGACTATTCGAGATCGTCTGGTGGCAAGGTGTCGAGCTACAAATCAGTATTTAAAAGAAAAGAAAACCCGTAAAGCTGCATATCTTTCGTTGGAGTTTTTGATGGGGCGAGCCTTAGGTAATGCGGTGTTAAATTTGGATCTACAGCAGGGCACACAGCAAGCGCTTGAACAGTACTGTACTGAGCTGGAGCGAGTTGGTGAGGCGGAACATGATGCAGGCCTTGGGAATGGCGGTTTAGGTCGATTAGCCGCATGCTTTTTGGATAGCTGTGCCAGTTTAGCTCTGCCTGTGGTGGGCTATGGCATTCGCTACGAATACGGCATGTTTAATCAAATGATTGAACATGGTCATCAGGTGGAACAACCAGATAACTGGTTGCGCGAAGGTCATCCGTGGGAGCTAAGTGCGCCGGAGCAAGCGCAAAGAGTGAAGTTTTTTGGTCATGTTGAGACATTTCGTGACAGAAACGGCCGTGAGCACAGGCAGTGGATTGACACACAAGATGTGCTCGCTGTGCCTTATGATGTACCAATACCTGGGTATCAAAATGGTGTGGTTAACACGCTACGTTTGTGGAAATCAGAAGCAACCGATGAATTCGATTTATCAGAATTTAATGCGGGTAGTTACTCGGAAGCGGTTGCCAGAAAAAACCTTGCCGAACAAATCACTATGGTGCTATATCCAAATGACACCAGTGAAAATGGTAAAGAGCTACGCTTACGCCAACAGTACTTTCTTTCCAGTGCCAGTTTACAAGACGTGTTAATTCAATGGGTGGAGCAATACGGAGCTAACTTCAGTGACTTTGCGCAATATCATGTGTTTCAGCTTAATGATACTCACCCGAGTATTGCTGTGGCGGAACTCATGCGCTTGTTTGTCGATGTGTATGAAATGGATTGGGATGACGCTTGGCAGATCACAACAAAAACAATGGCATACACTAATCATACTTTATTGCCTGAAGCACTGGAGAAGTGGTCGGTACCTTTGTTTCAAAAACTGCTACCCAGGCTACTTGAAATAATTTACGAGATAAATGCGAGGTTTCTAGCGCAAGTTGCACTTCATTGGCCTGGGGATGTAAACAAACAACGAGAACTTTCTTTGATAGAAGAAGGCGATGTACCGCAGATCCGTATGGCATATCTAGCCATTGTTGGCAGCTATTCTGTAAACGGTGTTGCGGCTTTACATACTGAGTTACTTAAATCAGGGCTGTTTAAAACCTTCTATGAATTGTGGCCTGAAAAATTTAACAACAAAACCAATGGCGTTACTCCAAGGCGTTGGCTGGCACATTGTAATCCTAAATTGAGCGCGTTGATCAGCACTAAGATTGGCACTCAATGGGTGGCTGATTTTAGTCAAATAGAAAAGCTGCGCCGTTATTACGACGACCCTGAATTTCACAAACAATGGCAAGAAGTTAAACGAGCGAACAAACAACATCTGTGTGCAATGGTCAAACAGCGTTGTGGCGTAGATTTTGACGAGAACATGATGTTTGACGTACAGGTAAAGCGAATTCATGAGTATAAACGCCAGTTATTAAATGTATTGCATGTTATTCATCTTTATGACCGTATTCTTAAAGGCGATGTCGAGGGCATGGCTCCGCGCTGTGTACTGATAGGTGGTAAAGCTGCGCCGGGCTATTACATGGCGAAGAAGATCATCAAGCTCATCAATAACGTTGCCGATGTGATCAACAGTGATGAAAAAGCCAAGCCATATCTTAGAGTCGCGTTTTTCCCAAATTACAACGTGACAGCAATGGAGGCGATTTGCCCCGCCACAGATTTGTCGGAGCAGATCTCAACGGCGGGTAAAGAAGCCTCAGGCACAGGTAACATGAAGTTTATGATGAATGGTGCGATCACAATCGGCACATTGGATGGTGCCAATATTGAAATAAGAGACAATGTTGGTGCCGATAACTTCTTCTTATTTGGTGCGCATGCTGAGCAAACGGAAGCTATTCGCAGTCATTACAATCCAGAGCATTTGATTGCGCAAGACCCGAATTTAAAAGCGGTGATGAACTTATTACAAAGCGGTCATTTCAATTTACTTGAGCCGAATATTTTCGACGACATCATTAGCGCAATTAAAAGTCCTAGCGATCAATGGTTAATCGCGCACGACTTTGCAAGTTATGTCGAAGCACAGCAAAAGGCCTCGGACACGTATTTAGACTCATCAACATGGACCAGAATCAGCATCTTAAATACTGCGGCCAGTGGAAGTTTTTCCAGTGACCGAACCATTCAACAATATTGCGATGAGATTTGGCGTTTAGCGCCAATGCAATAGAGCACCTCACAAGGATATTTGGAGAAAGTTATGCCCAGTTACGCAAATCGCTACATAAGTAGCTTAACCAGAGAAACTTATGCTTTAATTTTGGCCGGTGGTCGAGGGTCTCGTTTACATGAATTAACCAATTGGCGAGCAAAGCCGGCAGTATATTTTGGTGGTAAACACAGGATCATCGATTTTCCTTTATCAAATTGTATCAACTCAGGAATAAGAAGAGTTGGTATAGCCACTCAATACAAGTCTCACTCATTGATCCGCCATGTAAATCGTGCGTGGGGCCACTTTAAAAAGGAACTGGGTGAATCGGTAGAGATATTACCAGCGTCACAGCGTTACGGTGATGAATGGTATTGTGGAACGGCTGATGCGGTATTTCAAAATATGGATATTATCCGTCATGAACTACCTAAATATGTGATGATTCTATCTGGCGATCACGTCTACCGTATGGACTACGGTGCGTTGCTAGCGAAGCACGTTGAAACGGGTGCGGATATGACAGTGTGTTGTATTGAAGTGCCGTGTGAGGAGGCTGCAAATACATTTGGAGTTATGACGGTTGATGGAGACAAACGAGTACGTCGTTTTGACGAAAAGCCAGCACAGCCCACTTCAATTCCAGGCAAAGATGGTATTTGTTTAGCGTCGATGGGTAATTATGTGTTCAATACAGAGTTTTTGTTTGAACAATTAAAGCAAGATGCAGAACGAGAGGGGTCGGGTCGAGACTTTGGTCACGATATTATTCCAGCGATTATTGAAGAGCACAACGTGTTTGCGTTTCCATTTCGTGATCCCAGCCATGAAGGGCAACCATACTGGCGTGATGTAGGAACATTGGATTCATTTTGGGAGGCCAATATGGAGCTAGTATCACCAGAACCACAACTTGACTTGTACGACCCAAGCTGGCCAATTTGGACCTACCAAGAGCAACTACCACCTGCCAAGTTTATCTTTGATGATGATGACCGCCGTGGTATGGCGGTAGACTCAACAGTTTCAGGTGGGTGTATTATATCCGGCTCGGCGGTGAAAAAGTCTCTGCTATTCTCAAATGTACATTTGCACTCTTATTGTAAAATAGAAAGTTCGGTTGTATTACCCGGTGTGGTCATTGAGCGCAACTGCAACATCAGAAATGCCATTATAGACAGGGGTTGTCATCTTCCAGCAGGCCTAGAAATCGGCTTTGACCCTGATTTAGATAGAGAAAATGGCTTTAGGGTAACGAATAAGGGTATAGTGTTGGTCACAAGAGAAATGTTGCTTGCGTATAATCAAAATCAACAAAGAACCAAACAAAAACTCCAAACTGCATAATAAGGCGTAACATGCGGGTATTAATGGTTGCGGCCGAAAACGATCGGCTGCCAAATTGTAAAGTTGGGGGCGTAGCGGATGTGATCCGAGACATCCCATACGCTTTGAGTAATCAAGGTGTTGAAGTCAGTGTGGTGGTACCTGATTATGGTCAGAGCCACCTAAATAGAACCTTTGTCTCAGATATTGCTGTGCCATTTCGACAGCACTTGGAAACAGCAACCCTGTGGCAGGTTGAGCAACAAGATGGTGTGACCCAGTATGTGATCTCTCATTCATTGTTCAGCCAGCACCATGGAGAGATCTACTGCAACGATGAAGGCCATCGTCCATTTGCTACGGACGCAACCAAATTTGCGTTCTTTAGCGCAGCGGTGAGTGAAGCGATTGAGCATAAGATGTTTGCACAGTTAGATGTGCTTCATCTTCATGACTGGCATGCGGCCTGTGTTGCGGTATTAAAAAAATTCAGCCCAAGGTTTGTGTACTTAAAGCAACTGAAAACTATCTACACAGTTCATAACTTAGCGCTACAAGGTATACGGCCGTTTAATCATGATGAATCGAGTTTAGAAGCTTGGTTTCCAACTTTAAGCTATGACGGTCAAATATTATGTGATCATCAACATCCACATTGCTTTAACCCGATGAGAAGTGCGATTGCACTCGCCGATAAAGTCCATGTAGTATCGCCAACTTACGGTGAAGAAGTACTGCATACCAGTGAACCGGATAGAGGCTTCTTTGGTGGCGAAGGACTTGAGCATGATATGCAAATAGCTAAGCGTCATGGCAAGTTAGTTGGCATTCTTAATGGTTGTGAATATCCCAATGTAGAAACCAATAAAATGCCTTTACAAGATTATCTGCATCAGGTTGAGTCTGAACTGTTGATCTGGATGAGTAAACAAACACTCGTTCAGTCAAGTCATTATATTGCGCATCAGCGATTACGTGCGTGGTTAGACTCTTCATGGCAAGGACCTCTTATCACAAGCGTGGGGCGCTTGACCGATCAGAAAGCACTGTTGTTACGCCAGCCAATTGGTAGTACATTGCTACTGGATGAGTTGGCTAAAATGGCCGCAGCAAAAGGGGCTCGGATCGTCATCTTAGGCTCAGGTGATAAGTATCTTGAAAGCTTGTTTACACAGGTGATGGCAAGAAATGACAACCTGCTTTATCTATGCGGTTATGGACAGAGTATTGGTGACATGCTTTATCAATTAGGTGATTTGTTTTTGATGCCAAGCTCTTTTGAACCTTGTGGGATTAGTCAAATGTTGGCAATGAGGGCGGGGCAGCCTTGCCTTGTTCATCAGGTAGGTGGCCTAGCCGATACGGTTAAAGACCTTGAAAATGGATTTTCATTTTCTGGAGAAGACTTACCAGAGCAAGTGTCTCAACTACTTGAAAAATTTGACTTTGCCACTAGTATGTATGTTGATAAACAAGAACAATATCAGCAACTTGCTAGTAACGCGGCGGCGGCTCGTTTTACATGGCTACACAGTGCGAGTTTGTATATTGAACAACTTTATCAATAGCTGTCGAGATATGAGTCGGACAATTTCATTGCCATAAGCAGGCCCCTGGTCTGCTTTTTCATATACAGGTGCTATAGTTATCAAGCTAAATTTCTCAAGTATTAATAGCTTAGTTCTATATTAATTATAGCTATTTAGGGTTAGAATTGCGTTTTTGGTAGATAATAAAGTGCTACATTGGAAGTGGCTACACTGAGGGGTCAACATTTGAAGGTTTTTGTTGCTCGACAAGCTATTTTCAACCGCCGTAAGCAGGTGGTGGCTTACGAGTTGTTATTTCGTGACGGAACAAGCAATAGTTTTCCTAACATTGCTGACGATGCAGCGACTGCAAAGCTTATCATGGACAACCAACTAAACTTGGGTACTCGCTATTTAACTTCCGGCAAGAAGGCACTCATCAATATTGGTCCTGATTCCCTTAATCAGGAGCTGGCGCATTTTCTACCCTGTCAGGATGTGATTCTTGAATTACTTGAAACAGTATCTCCCACTACGCAGAACTATGAAAAGGTAAAATCACTATTTCATCAAAATTATCGTCTGGCGCTGGATGATTTTGAATACACTAAGCAGTGGGAGCCATTTTTAAAACTGATCCGTTTGGTTAAATTCGATATACAACAAAACTCGTTAGATCAAATTGAAGAGCTTGTTGAAGAGTTTAGACAAAGAAAAAACATGAAATTGCTGGCGGAAAAGGTTGAAACAGAAGCTGAATTTGAACAAGCCAAAGAAATGGGGTTTCACTTTTTCCAAGGATACTTCTTCGCTAAGCCCCGAGTTATTCAGCAAAATGATATTGAAATCAACCATGCCATTGTACTGCTTATTTATGCTGAGGTATTAAAGCCACATCTGAGTATAGATAAAATAGCGCGGTTATTTGCCCAAGATACGGCGCTTGCATACAAGCTGCTGCGCTTAATTAACTCAGGCGTATTCCCGCTGAAAAAACGTATAGAATCTTTAAAACAAGCGCTGGTGTACTTGGGTGATGAACGGGTGAAAAAGTTTGTGGGTCTGATAATGACTGCACATATTGCCGAAGGCAAACCAACAGAACTGACCCGATTAAGTATTGTTCGCTCGCGCTTTTGTGAACTGATAGCGAAGAGCCTAAACCCAAATATTAAGGGAATGAGTTTTTTAACCGGACTATTTTCGCTGCTAGATGCAATTTTAGACCGACCCATGGATCAAGTGGTTTCTCGATTACCGTTCCCTGAAGAACTTCAAGATGCCCTAATGGGAAAGCATAACCTGTTGTATTACATATTGAATGTTGTGAAAGCTTACGAGAGCGGAAGTTGGTGGCAATTGCAAGAGGCTTGCAGTTTACTTAACATCAACGATCAGCGCCTGCCTGAATTTCACGCTGATGCCATCCGTTGGGCTGATATGTACAACGAAACCCTATTTTAAACATGAGGATAAAACAGTTAGACAGTCTGCGAGGAATAGCCGTTTTAGGGTTGCTGTTACTCAATGTCTATTACTTTGGATTGTTCGAAACAGGGTATGTAGGTTTATCACAGGCACATGTTGGCGATAAAGTAATTGAATATATTAACGTGTTGCTATTGGATGGCAGGTTTCGCTCGTTATTTTGTATGCTATTTGGCGCGGCATTGGTCATACAATATGAAAAAAGCAAAGATGTAAGTGCCCTCAAGCCAAGGCTTAAGTGCTTAATTGTATTTGGTATATTACATGGCTTTTTAGTTTGGCCCGGCGATATTTTGCTCAGTTATGGTTTGGCTGGGTTATTGGCATTGGGATATTTACACAGAGACCAAGCAACTGTGCTGTTTCACGGTTTAGCAATGGTGCTAGTAAGCAGCGCATTACTTGCAGCGTTTATGCTATTTGGCGATGGTGAAACAATTTATCGTGACAGCAGCGCCTTTAACGACATATTACTACGTGCACCTACAGATTTAATCAGCCTTTTAATTCACAATGCATCAATGTTTGCCATTATGATCTTGATGCTACCTATTCTAACCATTTGGAACTCCCTAGGAGTGATGTTGATAGGTGTATATTGTTACCGAGCAGGTGTTTTCAGCGGCGGTTTAGCCAAGTCTGACTTGCTTCGGGTGATTGCTATTGTGGGCATGATGTCCTTAGCAAGCACCTTGGTGCTTTACTTTGAGCCCAAACAATTGTCAGCGCTAAACGATGGTATTGTTTGGGTAAATGCTGTGTTCGGAGCTTTGCTTATCACTCACCTTAATACTTGGCTTTCGCCTATGTCCTGGTTCAGCAACTGGTTAGGTGCAATTGGAAAGCTAGCGCTTACCTGTTACCTCTTACAATCATTGGTACTCGTTACATTTTTTGTATGGATAGCACCAGAGGCTCGCGCTACATTTAACCGTGTAGATTATTTACAAGTGGCCTTGGTTGGAATTGGCTTACAGCTGCTTTTTGCGCCCATATATCTGAAATGCTTTCAGCAAGGGCCGTTTGAATGGCTGTTAAGAAAGTATGGTCATTAAAAATCAAATACGCTTCAAATACACGAATTGTGCGACAGAAAATTAAGCATTTTGTGCGTCAATCGTTTAAAATGCGCTTTTTTACTATGTCAAAAAGGGTTATCAGTGACGCAATTAACACGGCTAAATAAATATATCAGCGAAACAGGGTTTTGTTCGCGTCGTGAGGCTGACAAACTCATAGAAGCAGGCCGAGTTAAGGTAAATGGTAATTTGCCTGAAATGGGGTTAAAGGTCAGTGATAACGATGTTATTTTAATAGACAATAAACCACTCAAAGCTAAACCGAAAAGGGTTTATATCGCTTATAACAAGCCGGTCGGTGTTACCTGTACAACTGAGCGTAAGATCAGGAGCAATATCGTCAGCGCTATAAATTATCCTGAACGTATTTTTCCAATCGGACGTTTAGATAGACCCTCAGAAGGGTTAATCTTTTTGACTAACGAAGGCGATATCGTCAATAAGATCCTGCGTGCAGGCAATAACCATGAAAAAGAATATGTGGTTGGGGTCGACAGGCCAATTAATAAGCGCTTTATAGAGCGTATGGCTGGTGGCTTACCAATTTTGGACACGGTTACAAAAAAATGCTTTGTTGAACAAACCGGTGAGCGGACTTTCACCATAGTGTTAACTCAAGGGTTGAACAGGCAGATACGCCGAATGTGTGAATACTTGGGCTATGAAGTAACGACGCTTAAACGTGTTCGTATTATGAATGTGAATTTGAACGGCTTAAGACCGGGACAGTGGCGTCATTTAACTGAAGCTGAAATGCGTGAAATCAATGACTCAATTTCGGATTCGGCAAAAACTGAAGAAGGTTCGATTGACCCAAATAAGCGCTTAGACAGCAATTCAAAGCCACGAAAAGCAGCTAACTCGAACAAACCACCGAGGGAGAAGGGACGTATACAACGGACTGAAAACAAGCCTGTTGGTAAGCCGTCGTCAGGGCCCAAGAGAAAATCAGGAACCCTCTCTCTTAAAAAGTGATAGAAGGAATTGTTGTGAGACAAGAACTTGCTCATGTGGCTATAGTTGTTCGTGACTACGATGAAGCGATAGACTTTTATGTTAACAAGCTTAATTTTGAGCTACTCGAAGACAGTTATCAAAGTGAACAAAACAAACGCTGGGTCGTGATTGCGCCACCAGGCTCCAAAGGAGCCAGTATTTTGCTGGCGAAAGCCTCAAATGAAGCGCAGGCACAATACATAGGAAAACAAACTGGCGGTCGAGTATTTTTGTTTTTATGTACCGATGACTTTTGGCGAGATTACGGCAATATGTGTAATCAAGGGGTTGAGTTTGTAAGGCCGCCCAGTGAGCAAGACTATGGTACGGTTGCGGTGTTTCAGGATTTATATGGAAACTTATGGGATTTACTACAACTTAAGCCTGAGCACAGTGTCGCTTCACGATTTTTCGATCAAGATAATAACCCTTAGATTTGTCAGTGTTTAATAGTCAAATTTAAGGCTACACTGGGTTTTTAACTCCGCATAGAGGAATGAACAAGATGATAGAACAAGGACAAACTTTACCAGCGGCAACGCTGAGCGAACTTGGCGCAGATGGTATGATAAACCACGATATTAAAGAGCTTTTCGCCAATAAAAGAGTTGTATTATTTGCAGTACCAGGCGCATTTACTCCCACCTGTTCGGCGTCTCACCTACCTGGATTTGTTGCGTTAGCTGACAAGATCAAAGCTAAAGGGGTAGATATGATTGCTTGTGTATCTGTAAACGATGCATTTGTAATGAAAGCATGGGGAGAGGCCCAAAATGCCGAAGAGATCCGCATGTTGGCTGATGGTGATGCCAGTTTTACCAAAGCTTTAGGACTTGAAATGGATACCCAGAGCTTTGGTGGAGTTCGTTCAACTCGTTATGCGATGATTGTAGACAATGGCGTTGTGACACTACTCAATGTCGAAGCACCGAAGCAATTTGAAGTCAGCAAAGCAGAAGCTATTTTAGAAAGCTTATAAGCTAGCTGTGCTATTCACAGAGCTACCGTGGTAGCTCTGTACTCAACTAGATACTATCACCGATATGACTATGTCTCACCATCAGGTCAGAAATGCCATTCAAACCATCGTTTCTGAAATAAGGAACGAAGAAACTAAGTTACGTGAGCGATACCGCTTTTTATATTATCAAGATTTGATAGGGCTAGTTATTTTAGTATGTGCTCTGTTTGGTATGACTGGCGTGGGTTGGTTGTATTATGCTGGAGAAATCAGCGCACCTATTTGTGTGATTGCTGCAGCCTTTTTTGCTTCTTTGTCACATGAACTAGAACATGATCTTATTCATAAGCAATATTTTCGCTCAAATGCTCTGCTTCACAACCTGATGATGCTGGTGGTGTGGTTAATGCGACCTAATACTGTCAACCCGTGGTATCGACGCAAAATTCACCTGCACCATCACAAAACCTCCGGGACAAAAGAGGACTTGGAAGAGCGCTTAGTGGGCAATGGCATTCGCAACCCACTCTTGAGGCTAATTGTGATAGCTGATGGGTTGTTGGGGCTTATTATCTTTCGTAAAGCGTTGGCGAGAGATATTAGCGACTTTCGCTTTTTCACAGTATTTAACGCAGGGTTTCCACTGACCACGGGCTACTTTATCGTATTGTATAGTGCACTCCTTTACCATGGGTTTAGTTTGCTAAGCGGGGGTGGGTATAGTTATCCATTGTGGCTGCTTGAGTATATGAGCTGGGTGAACTTACTTATGGTGATATTGATATTCCCGAATGTTATCAGGTCTGTTAGCTTAAATCTGATAACGTCGTCCATGCATTATTATGGTGGTGTTAATAACTTACTTGAGCAAACACATGTGATTAATCACAAGCTTGCCTTACCGTTACAGCTATTTTGTTTCAACTTTGGTGCAACACACACCATCCATCATTTTGTGCCAAATCAGCCGTTTTATGTTCGTCAGTGGCTGAGTCCGAAAATTCTACCAATCTTAAAGCAACACGGTATTAGGTTTAATGACTTTGAAAGTGTAAAAAATGCTAATCACTATGCTTGAGCGCTATTTTTACTTGGATGTAAAGGGGGATTACATTGCGTGAAACTAGAAGTTTAAAGGCCCTTTCGGGCCTTTATAAGTTAGCTCTTCGGCTGTTTGATACCAAACACCAGACAATACATAACAGGTAGAACAATAAGCGTTAGAATTGTCGCAAAGCCCAAACCAAACATAATGGTTACTGCCATCGACTGAAAAAACACATCAAATAGTAGAGGGATCATACCTAAAATAGTGGTGATAGCTGCCATTGAAACAGGCCTGACGCGGCTAACGCCTGAGTCAAATACCGCCTGATAGGGGACTTTACCTTGCTCCAGTTCTAAATTGATCTGATCCATCAACACAATACCATTTTTGATAAGCATACCTGATAAACTCAACAGTCCAAGCAAAGCCATAAAGCTAAATGGTGCATTTAATAACACCAAGCCTGCCGTAACACCAATTACAGCCAACGGTACTGTAGACCAAATAACCAAAGGCTTTTTCACAGAGTTAAAGAGTAATACGGTGATCATAAACATAGCAAGATAGCCAACTGGAAGCGAACCAAAGATGGCCTTTTGAGCCTTTGAAGATGACTCAAACTCACCACCCCACTGCATTTCATAGCCATGGGGTAACTCTATAGCTTCAATGTCACTGCGTATGCGTGCAAAAAGCTTCGCAGGTGTTTCATCGCCAATCACATCATGATCCGCCATTACTGTGATGGTACGTTTGCGGTCGCGACGCATGATTAATGGGTCTTCCCACATCACATTAAATGCGTCAACCACTTGTGTTATTGGCACATACAGGCCAAGCACTGGGCTGAATATCTGCAGATCGCTAAGGTTCTCGACATTCTTACGCTCTTCTTCAGTGGAGCGCGCGATAATAGGCAGTAGTTGTGTACCATCTCGATAAAGGCCAACCTTACTGCCACTGATGCTCGTTAGCAGCAATTGGTCCAAATCTGTTTTACTGATCCCCAAACGGCGTGCTTTTTGCTCATTAAATTCAGGTCTCAATACTTTGGTGCGTTGTCGCCAATTATCCTTGATGTTAAATGCGCCTTCGTCCTTCGCGAGCACAGCTTTAGCCTGCGCTGCGAGCTGCCTGAGTACGACTGGGTCGGGGCCTGAAAAACGCGCTTCAATTTTGGCATCGGTTGATGGGCCTATTTCCATGCGTTTTATTTTTAGCTCCCCCGAGATAGCGCTATTGGCCTCGTACTCTCTAAGTTTGGCTATCATGGTTGTTACCGCTTCTCTATCTTGCACCCTGACGATAAGTTGCCCATATGCCGCATATTGCTTTTCAGGCGCATAGGTGAGCATAAACCTCGGCGCACCTTGACCAATCGTGGCGGTGACTTCTGTAACAAGCGGGTCTTGTTTTAAAAATGTTTCTATTGCAGCGAGATTATCAGCGGTGCTTCTGATATCTGCGCCTTGATAATGCCAGTAATCTACATAAAACATGGGCGTGTTTGATGCAGGGAAAAACGATTGTTTAACTTGTTTAAAGCCAACTAACGCAACACCAAGCAGTAATACCATAAACCCGATCGTTATGGCTCTGTGTCTGAGTGAATACGACAGCAACGTTTTATACACGGTAAAAATAGCACCTTTATAAGGATCGTCATCAGAGCCATCAGTACCGTTTTGCTGAGATGTTTTGAACAGCAAATCAGCAAAAAATGGTGTGAGTGTAATTGCGGTGATCCAGCTTAGTAAGAGTGAGATCAGTAATACCCAAAAGAGTGAACCTGCAAACTCACCACTGGCATCACTACTTAAACCAATCGGAGCAAACGCCGTGATACCGATAACGGTTGCACCTAACAGTGGCCATTTAGTCTGCTCAACAATATTCACAGCGGCTTGTAGTTTGCTTTGACCACGCTTTAAATTGATGAGTATGCCTTCGGTTACAACAATGGCGTTATCGACCAACATACCTAGCGCAATAATCAACGCGCCAAGCGAAATCCTTTGCAAGTCAATTGCAAATATCTTCATAAATATGAACGTACCCAGCACGGTAAGTAAGAGCGCCGCACCTATCAGTATGCCGCTTTTAACACCCATGAAAATCAGCAAAACCACGATAACAATAGCGACTGCCTCAAGCAGGCTCACGATAAAGCCATCTACCGACTTTTCAACTTCATTCGGCTGATGGTAAACCGTGTTTATTTCAATGCCATGTGGACGCTGATACTCAAGTGACGCCAAATGTTTATTGATAGCTTTACCTATATCAACCACGTTCACGCCAGAGCTGAACGAAACACCCACCAACAACGCTCGCTGTTCGTTGAAGCGAGTGATATGCGAGGGGATCTCGGCATATTCTCTGCTGACGCGAGCCACATCACCTAAATAAATAAGCTCTTTTGCGCCGGGTTTAGAGATCAGTAAATGTTCAAGCTCAGTGACATCTTGAAACTCACCGGTAGGGTGTAAACGAATAGACTCATCACCGACGCGTATTTTTCCTGCGTTTGAAACGCTATTTTGTGACTGTAATAGGTTAAAAATGTATGAGGGTGCAATGCCAAGCTGTGATAGTTTTTGCGTAGAGATCTCCACAATAACTTGCGCTTGCTGTTCACCTGCAACAGTTACTTTACTCACACCATCGACTAGTACTAGTTCGCGTTTAAGGTAATCTACATAATCTTTTAGTTCGTCGTAAGAGTATCCTTGACCCGTAACCGCATACATCACCCCATAAACATCTGCGAAGTCGTCTATCACTTTGGGTGAATAAACACCAGGCGGTAGGTTTGGTTTAAGATCGGTTATTTTTCGTCTAAGTTCATCCCAGATCTGTCTGAGGTCCTCTTTACGATAAGAGCTCTTCATTTCAACGGTGATTTGTGACTTCCCAGCTGATGAAATCGAAGTTACATAGTCCACATAAGGGAGTTGTTGTATTGCATTTTCAATAACAAAAGTTACTTCCTCTTCAACCTGCTGCGGGGAGGCGCCAGGGTAGAGGGTGACGACCATCGCTTTTTTTAAGGTAAACTCAGGATCTTCAAGCTGTCCTAAGCCAAAATATGAAACAGTTCCAGCAAGCAGTAGCAGCAGAGCAAACATCCAGCTGATCACTTTATTTTCAATAGACCATTTTGCCAGACTCATAGTTACAGCCCTCGCTCCTTAGTCCATGGACGCACTTTTAGTGCTTCATGAAGGTGATGAACACCTGCTGCAACAATAATTTCACCACCAGAAAGGCCTTCGGTAATTTCAATGCTTTGCTCACGCATTTTACCGACTTTCACAGCTTGTTTACTGACGGTTTGGGTTGCCTCATCGTAAAGCCATACATATGAATCGTTGTTAAGTGGTTTTGTTTGATCAGAGAAGACCGCAGATACGGGTACAGTGATTTGATGAGAAGTCATTTGCGTAATTTTACTGCGGTCGATGTACACGTGACCGGTCATACCTGCTAGCAGGTTGAAGTCGTCAGGGATAGGTAACGTGAACACCACTTTGTAGCTCAATGTGGCCGGGTCGGCCTGAGTATCCCATTCTTTAATGGTTAGCTTATATGACTTATCAGGATAGCCATCAAATACAACACTTGGATGATAATCTAGGTCTTTATCAACGCGGGCAACGAGCTTTTCCGGTACTTGGATCACCACATCCATCATATCGCGGGTTTCCAATCTTAATATATTCTGCTTGGCTACGACGTTCTCATAGTTTTTGACGAAGACTTTCGCTATGGTGCCGCTAAATGGTGCGCGTAATTCACTGTTTTGCAAATTCGTTTGCGCAATTTTAAGTGCCGACTCTGCCACTTGCTTATTGGCAAGCGCTTGATCATATTCAGATTTGCTAGCTATGGACTTTTTATAAAGCGATTCAATTCGAGACAACTGTGATGAAGCAAGTTCGTACTGTGCCTTGCGTTGTTCTAGTTGCAGTATAAAATCCTCGGGGTCAAGCTTGGCAAGCAACTGACCTTTTACGACTTGCTGACCCGCCAGTACAGGAAATTCCATCAATTCACCGTTGACTCGAAATGCCAAATATGAACCTTGATTAGCGACAACCTCAGCGGGAAAACTTCTTACATCTCCTTGGGTGTTATTGGTCACGGTAATTAATTTTACCGGACGAATAGGCGCATCTTTATCAGTTGCCACGTCATGGTCTTGGCAGCCGAAGAGCAAAAGCAGTGCTGTTGCAAAGGCGGTGATTCTGTACATGTAATAACTCCATCTAACCGATTTATAAGCAAACTTGGGGTGCAGAGTATATAAAATCCATATAAAATAAAAATTATATAAAATTAGAATCTATATAAAATTTGTTTATGAAGATTTCAGACCTAGAAATATTGCATGTGGTCGGTAAAACGGCCAGTCTAAGTGAAGCTGCTCAACAGTTGTTTAAAACGCAGCCAGCCGTGACACAAGCATTAAAAAGACTAGAAGAACAACTCGGTTTTACACTCATTAATAGAAGTAGCTATCGTGTGACTTTAACTGAAAAGGGTAAAAGGTTCTGTGAAGAATCATCAAAGCTGTTAGTTTTGAGAGATGATTTACAAACGTTAGCGAACGAGTTTTCAGCCGGAAATGAAGCCAAGTTTAATATTTGTTATGAGCCACTGTGTTATCAGGATCAATACAACACGGCTATCGGAGATACATTTAAACAATTCCCGCATACCGAAATGGCGATTACAAGTGGTAAGCGATTTGTAGCGCTTGAACAGGTAAATAGTGGTGTTGCTGACATCGGTATTGGACCATGGTTTGATTTGTTTCATGCTACGGGCGACTTGGAGTCGATTGAAATAGGTGAAATTCGCCTAGGATTGGTTGCTAAAACAGGTTTGATTCCGCCGAGTGTAAGTTACGAAGAATTGGCGAAGTACCCTTGTCTTGCAATGTTTGAAAGCGGCTTTAACTTTGATAGCGATAGGCTCTCATATGCCAAAGGTGCGGGTATGATGAAGCTGGATGATATTGCATCAATCAAGTCATTTTTGCTAACTGGTACAGGGTTTGCGATGATAAGTCTAAGCCACTGTCGGTCAGAGTTGGACAGTGGCCTGTTACAACAGATAGCGGTGAGTGATAGACAAAGTACCTTTACCGCAAAGATTCATGCTTTTAGAAAGTTAGCGAGACACCACGGACCTGTGGCCAGAGCTATTTGGCAAAGATTTAAAGCGATAGGAAAACAATATGCCAAGCAGTAATATTGATGATGCATTTAAAGAGCGCGTGTACACCTTAATTGGTTCGATACCAGCGGGTCAGGTTGCCGCTTATGGACAATTGGCAAAGTTGGCTGGCTTTGCCAATCAATCAAGGGCTGTGGGCCGTTTGTTAAAAAACTTACCCGAGCAAAGTTCACTACCTTGGCATCGAGTTATCAATAGCCAAGGAAAGATTTCGTTTCCCGAGGAATCTGAAAAGCATTTTCAACAGCGTCGGTTACTTGAATCAGAAGGTGTATTCTTTAAGAACAATAAAGTCAGCATGAAAAAATACCAATGGTTAGAAAACAGCTGATCGTAATTGCAAAGCGCTGCGTACCCTAATACATGTTTTAACGCATAACTGGGTAATTATGAAACGAGCCATTTTCCCTTTGCCAATATTTTTACTACCGGGCGGGTATACCCGGCTCAGGATTTTTGAACCAAGATATCTTAGCATGGTAGGTGAAGCGCTAAAAAACACACAAGGCTTTGTTTTGTGTGAGTATGTTGAGCAGGCTGTGCTTAACGTACCAAACGAAGGTGTGCTTGTTGATATTATTGATTTCTCTCAGGATCAGGATGGTCAGCTTTTAATTGACGTTTATGCTAAACATCGTGTGCGCCTGTCAGCACCCTTTCAAGACGAACAAAAATTACGTCATGCGGATGTTACTGTGCTTGACGAGTATGTTTGGGATCGTAATGAGATAAAAGCAACTCACTTCATCAGTGATATGAGTGAGATGCTTGCTGAGCTGTTTTCGCAACACCCCCATTTAGACCAATTATATAGAGAGAAACATTTTCATGATCCGCTTTGGGTCGCCAGTCGCTGGTTGGAGCTACTGCCCATAAATATTGCTGAAAAACATAAGCTTCGTGCGAATGGAAACTTTGAACAAGTGGTTGATTTCCTCCATACTGTTTTATATCAATCAGAGTGATCCATCACGTGCACACCTTCGTAGAATTTAGTTATAGATAGTATGAAGAGAACCTAGCTATGGTCGACCATGCACTTCGATGCGATTCACGCGCAGTTGCGGGAAACAAAACCAACATGGAACAAGCACCAACACAAGCGTTAACGGACGCATTGTGTAAAGTCGCACAGCACAGAGACAAGCGCGCATTTGCCCAGTTGTTTGAGTATTTTGCGCCAAAAATAAAGCGCTTTGGAGTTAAACAATTTGGCAACGAGGCGTTGGCAATGGAACTTGTTCAAGAAACATTGACTTCAGTGTGGCGAAAAGCGCATTTATATCACCCAGATCGGGGAGCAGCCACAACTTGGGTTTACACTGTTATGCGCAACGCCTCTTTTGATGCGCTTAGAAAAATGAAAAGTAATAAAGAAGAACATATAAGCGAAGATATTTGGCCGTTGCTTCAAGAAGAGCAGATGGCAGACCCTGACTTTCAAGATCACCTGCAGAGCAAACAAATCCGAGACTACATTAGTAAATTGCCACTTGCTCAACAAGAGGTGGTAAAAGGAGTGTACTTTCAAGAAATGTCCCAAGAGCAGTTAGCAGAGCATTTGAGTATTCCAGTTGGAACGGTCAAGTCTAGATTAAGACTCGCATTACAAAAGCTCCGAGCAGAAATAGGAGATAGCAATGATTAAACATCATCCAACTGAGCAGTTATTAATTCAATTCAGTCAAGGCGCGCTTCCAGCGACACTGAGCATTGCTGTTGCTGCACATTTAGAGTTGTGTGAGTGTTGTCGCATCAAGGTGCAAAACCTTGAACAATCGAACGCTGAAGCGCTATTTACAGACTTTGAGGATGATATGGCACAAGACGAGTTTGCCAATCTTTTTGAGCAGATCACCGCCAATGATGACATAGACATGCCCAAAGGCAACGCACCACAAACACTCAATTATCAAAATAAGACAATTGAATTGCCGCGCGCTATTGCTAACTCACAACTTAGCAGCTTTGTGCAGCTGGGCAAACTTGCTCGCGCTCGCTTACAAGTGGATGATGGGGAATTACGTGCAAGCTTGCTACAAATCGCTGCTGGTGGCGAGATCCCTCACCACACCCATACTGGTTTTGAACTTACGCTATTGTTAGATGGTGAATTTTCAGATGAAAGTGGCGCTTATGTACCAGGGGATTTTATTTGGCTCGATGGCCGTCATCATCACTCTCCAGCAACAGAATCGGGTTGCTTGTGCTTTACTGTGGTAAATAGCGCTCTGCATTTCAATAAAGGGCTAAGCAAACTTCTGAATCCAATTGGTAACCTAATTTACTAGGCAAGGTAGCAATGCAAATAACATCATCAATAAAGATAGGTATTAGCGCCTGCTTAGCAGGTGACAAGGTTAGGTTTGATACGGGCCATAAACGCTCAAATTTCTGTATGGATGAATTGGTTCATCACGTTGAGTATGTAAAGTTTTGCCCAGAGGTAGCTGTTGGCTTGCCTATTCCAAGGCCAACGATTAGGCAGGTGAAAGTTGGAGATACGATTAAAGTCTGTCGACCTGATGGCAGTGGTGACGTAGGGGAGCAACTGACGGAATATGGTAAGCGAGTCGCCACTGAGCAAGCAAAAAGTTTATCAGGGTTTGTGTTTTGCGCCAAAAGCCCAAGTTGTGGCATGGAGCGGGTGAAAATATACAACGAAGCAGGCACTGGTAACACCTCGGAAGGCATAGGCTTTTTTGCAAAACAGATTATGACCCACAACCCTTTGTTGCCATGTGAGGAAAATGGCCGTTTGAACGATCCACATTTGCGTGAAAACTTTGTGATGCGTGTCTATGTGTTCAAAAGCTGGCAAGAGCTGGTTGCTTCTCCTGTAGGTCTACATGAGCTGACACAATTTCATGCTAAGCACAAATATTTGGTGATGAGTCACAACTATGAGTCATACAGAGCACTTGGTAGATATTTGGCGCAAGCTGCGGCTGAGCCAATCGAACAGGTAAAAGACAATTATATTTCGGGTTTAATGAATGCGCTGTCTAGTCCTGCATCTAGGAAGAATCAAACAAATACGCTGACTCATTTGCAGGGATACTTTAAAAACGACCTTTCGAAGATTGAAAAGCAGGAGTTATGTAGCGCAATCGATGAATACCGTAAGGGACTGGTGCCTTTGTATGTACCACTTACATTACTAAAGCATCACCTTAAAGTACATCCAAATGAATACCTAGCACAGCAAGTGTATTTTGACCCTTACCCAAATGAACTTAAGTTGAGGTTTGGAATTTAATGACTCCGATATTTTGGTTTCGACGAGACCTTCGCTATTTTGCCAATGAAGCACTGATAGCTGCGGTTGAAAATGGTGCCAGCGAGGCACTTTTTTTTGTTTGCGAAAAGCAATGGCGCGAGCACGATGTAGCACCCATTCAAATTGATTTACTCAAGCGTAGAGTAGCATGGTTGGGAGAAGCGTTGGCGCAGTACGCTATTACGTTACACATTGTAGAAGTTGATACTTTTGCTGAGATACCAAAAGCACTAAAAGATTTTTGTGATGAGCGAAGCACAAATTTAGTCTACGCCAACACGGAATACGAAGTGAATGAACGTGAGCGAGATAGACTATGCCAAACTCAAGGACTTGAATTAAAGCTCTATGATGGTGACTTAGTTGCACCGCCACATAGTGTTAAAACCAAAAGTGGCGAAATGTTCAAGGTTTTTACGCCATTCAAAAAAGCGTGGTTAAAGCAATATGAACAAACGCACTTTTATATACCCAGCTGGCCGAAAGAGAAAAGTGCCAATTACACCACCTGGCAAGTAGCTAAGTGCCTAACAAGCGATGGTAGTTCGAGTAAGTGGCCAGTAGATGATGAGAATATTGCGCAAATAGCTAATCATTTCATCGAGTATAAATGTGGCAAGTATCAAGCACAAAGGGATATTCCCAGTGTGAAAGGTACGTCTGGGTTGAGTCCTTATCTGGCGCTTGGCATTATCAGCGTGAAACAACTGTTAGCACAGTTACAGCTTTACTACCCAGACATTTTACATACCACCAGTAGTTCAGAGTTTTGCTGGGTGAATGAGTTGATTTGGAGAGAGTTTTATCGGCATCTTATCATTAGTTTTGAGCAGCTGTGTCGCCACAGAAACTTTAATGAAAAGTATGATGAGGTTGTTTGGCGTCAGGATGAACAGCAGTTTTCGGCCTGGTGCGAGGGAAGGACGGGCTATCCGATAGTGGATGCGGCCATGCGCCAGCTAAACCAAACAGGATGGATGCACAATCGATTACGTATGATAGTGGCGAGCTTTCTTACTAAACACCTATTAATTGATTGGCGTCGTGGTGAAAAGTACTTTATGCAAAACTTAATTGATGGGGACTTGGCTAGTAACAATGGAGGGTGGCAATGGGCAGCAAGCACAGGATGTGATGCGCAGCCATATTTTAGAATATTTAACCCAATAGCTCAGAGCGAAAAGTTTGATCCCCAAGGGGACTTCATCCGTAAATATGTGCCAGAGCTTAATGAAGTACCAGATAAACATATTCATTTTCCACACGATTACTTGGCACTCAAGCAAAGCTCTGATTATGTGGCCCCCATTGTTGATCATAAGGAAGCCAGAGCGAGGGCTTTGGCAGCATTTAAGGTTTAAACATGCACACTTTAACTGAGCGTTTTATTGATATGTACCAGCAACTTGGTAAAGATAATTTGTCAGTGTTGAAGCAGGTATATCACCCACAAGTTCATTTTACAGACCCCCTACATGCGCTACAGGGCTTGGATAAACTTGAAGATTATTTTGCGGCTATGTACGCCAATGTAAGTTCTATCGAATTTCAAATATTGGATACCTTTGATGTAAACGATAACGCATTTGTGTATTGGGATATGCGCTTTACACATAAGCATTTGAACCAAGGGAAAGACGTTTGGGTTAAGGGTCATAGTCATTTGCGCTTTAGTGATAATAAAGTCATTTATCATCACGATTATTTCGATGCAGCAGCGATGCTATATCGGCACATTCCTGTTTTGAAACACATGATTAAACTCATAGACAAACGGGTTGCAAACTCATGAAAAGGGTACTTATTACCGGTGCGACATCAGGTATAGGCCGAGGTCTAGCCGAGCATTATGCCCAACAGTGCTTTGTATACGCATGTGGTCGCAATGACAAGGCACTAGAGGATTTGGCGCGAAAAGATAATACGATAGCGCTCAAACTAGATGTCACAGAACCTGCATCTATCGCATCCGCGTGCCAACATATTGAAACCTTAGACATATTAATTCTCAATGCGGGTAATTGTGAATATATAGATGATGCTAAACATTTTGATGGGGCATTATTCAAACGGGTGATTGAGGCGAACCTATTGTCACTTGGCTACTGCTTAGAAACGCTGCTACCTAAAGTTAAAGCGGGTGGGCAGCTTGTGATTGTTAGTTCTAGCGCGGCGTTTTTACCGCTTCCACGAGCTCAGGCTTATGGCGCGTCAAAGGCGGGGGCTAGTTACTTAGCTCAGTCGCTTGCGGTTGATTTAGAAGATATAGACGTCAGTGTGGTGCATCCTGGTTTTGTTAAAACTCCACTGACCGCAAAAAACGATTTCCCAATGCCCATGGCTGTATCTGTTGAGCAAGCAACCAAAGCGATAACAAAGGGGATTAGTAAAAGACGCAAAGATATCCATTTCCCGAAAAGGTTTACCTTGATACTCAAACTGTTACAGCTGTTACCTGTGAACGTATGGCTGTTTTTATCAAAAGGAATAAAACGTTGAAAAAGATAGCTGTGATTGGCTCAGGTATTTCAGGTATGACAACTGCGTATTTGCTAAATAAGCAATACGATGTAACCGTATTTGAAAAAAATGACTACATTGGCGGCCATACTGCCACAGTCGATGTAGCGCTTGATGGCAAAAGTTACGCTGTTGATACGGGGTTTATCGTTTTTAATGACAGAACCTATCCGAACTTTGAAAAGCTACTTGCGCAATTGAATGTTGAACGTCAAGCAACGCAAATGAGTTTTAGCGTACGTAACACGCAAACAGGCTTTGAATACAATGGTCATACGTTTTCTACTTTGTTTGCGCAAAAACGTAACGTGTTTCGGCCTAAATTCTGGCGCTTGCTTTATGACATTGTCAGATTCAACAAACTTTGCAAGCGCATTCACCAAAACGAAGATTACAGTCGCTACACTACCTTGGGTGAGTTGTTGCAACTTCATGGCTTTAACGAATTCTTTCAACTTCATTATATCTTGCCAATGGGCGCAGCTATTTGGTCAACCAGCATCAAAGAAATGGCTCAGTTTGAAGTGGAGTTTTTCGTTAAGTTTTTCTATAACCATGGTTTGTTGGACATTACCAATCGACCGCAATGGTACGTTATTCCGGGCGGATCTCGTGAATATATAGCACCTTTGGTAGCTGCGTTTAAAGACAAAATTCATCTTAAAGCTAATATCAGCGCTGTAGTACGAGATGAAACAGGCGTTGAAATACACATGCACAGTGGTGAGACACATCGGTTCGATAAAGTGGTTTTTGCATGCCACTCTGATCAGGTTTTAGCCTTATTGGCAGATGCCAGTGAAGATGAGTTATCAGTATTAGGTGCGATCCCCTACACTGAAAACTCGGTAGTGCTGCATACAGATGACAGTTTGCTCCCAGAGAGAAAAGCCGCATGGGCCAGCTGGAATTACTTGTTGGATAAGCAAACAGACAAAGCTGCAGTGGTCACCTATCAAATGAATATTTTGCAAGGAATAAGTAGTCCTAAACCGTTTTGTGTCACCCTAAATTATGACCAAGGGATTGACGAGATGAAGATACTGAGGCGTTTTACCTATCATCATCCCGTGTTTAACCGAAAAAGTATTGCAGCTCAAAAACGTAAGCCACAGATTGACGGCAAACGCCACAGCTATTTTTGTGGTGCTTATTGGTTTAATGGTTTTCATGAAGACGGTGTACGCAGCGCCGTTGATGTTGCTAGGCAACTGGGTGTTGAGTTTTGAAGCAAAGTTTAAATAGTGGCCTGTTTGTAGGTGACATCAGGCACAAAAGGCATACACCGATAGAACATCAATTTAATTATCCACTCTATATGGCTTGGATAGACTTAGATGAAGTTGAACAATTAAACGATATCCACCCATTGTTTGGCACTTCGGGTGTAAAGCTATTAAAGTTCAACCAAGATGACTATTTGACCCACTACACAGGACCTCTAAAGGAACGGGCCTTACAAGCCAGTATGACGCTTGGAGAAAGTAGCAGTAGTGACAAAGTAATGCTGCTTTGTCAGTTACGTTGTTTTGGTGTGTATTTTAGTCCAGTGAATTTTTTCTTCTTCTTAGACAGCCAAGGCGAGTTTACCCACATGTTGGCCGAGGTAAGCAACACGCCGTGGAATGAACGGCATTGTTATGTGGTGAAATTAAACCAAAAAGTGAACTTTAAAAAAGCTTTTCACGTATCACCATTTATGGATTTAAACATGAACTATCATTGGTATGTAAAAATCCAAAATGATAAGGCCTTGATCCATATCGAAAACAAACAAGAGCAACAGTTACTGTTTGAGGCGACCTTGCGACTTAAAAAGCAAGCATTGGTTCAAAAAAATATAACTGCCTTGTTAATGCGTTTTCCTGTGATGACTTTGTCAATTTTCAAAAGTATTTATTGGCAAGCTTTAAAGTTGTTTCTAAAAAAAGTGCCCTTTGTGGGACACCCGGGACGTTAAAATGGAAAATACCACAGTAATTCAAAGACAAATCTCCCTTTCCTGGATAGAGAAACTCTATCGTAGACTGGTTTTTTCTGCATTTGAAAGCATTCAAACAGGTCATTTAAAAGTGATAATGGGGGAGCAGGTTTATGAGTTTGGAGAAACAGGTAGCGAATACCAATGCACTGTCACCATTGTTGACCCAGCTATGTTTAAACTGTTTGCTTTGGGAGGCAGTGTTGGTGCTGCAGAGGCTTACATCGAAGGCTACTGGCGCTGTTCTAATTTGACCACTCTCATAGAAATATTTGCTCTGAATCAGTCTCAGCTTGATGCCTTTGAGAAAAAATTTGCATTTATCACTGGCTTTGCAAACAACTTGCGCCATCTGCGTAACAAAAACTCAAAGCAAGGTTCGAAAAAGAACATCGCTGCACATTACGACTTAGGTAATGAGTTGTACAGTTCATTTTTAAGTGAAGAAATGCTTTATTCAAGCGCTATCTATCCAAATAAAACAAGCACCTTAGAGCAGGCACAACAGCACAAATTAGAAACCATATGTACGCAGCTCGACCTAAAACCGGGTGAACAAGTAATTGAGATAGGCACTGGGTGGGGCGCTTTTGCAATCTTCGCAGCACAAAAATATGGCTGTCATGTTACGACTACCACTATTTCTGAAGAACAATTTACTTATGTAAGTGAGAAAATCAAAGAGTTAGGGTTAGAAAGTAGAATTACATTGCTCAAGCAGGACTATCGAGAGTTACAGGGGCGTTTTGATAAATTAGTCTCTATCGAAATGATTGAAGCGGTAGGGCATGAGTATCTGGCTGGCTTTTTTGCAAAGTGTGACGCCCTACTTAAAGACAACGGCGCGATGCTTATCCAAGCTATCACAATAGCCTGTCAGAGGTACCCACATTACTTGAAAAAGTCCGACTTTATTCAGCAATATATTTTTCCCGGTGGTTGTTTACCCTCTATAACCGAATTGAATAAACAATTGTGTAACAATACCAATATGGTAGTGCATAACATCAGCGACATTGGCTTACACTATGCGAGAACTTTGCATGATTGGTATCGCCGCTTTAAACAGTCATGGCCAACACTAGATCACGGTAAATTTGACCAACGTTTTTATCGCCTCTGGGAGTTCTACCTTTGCTATTGTGAAGGTGCATTCAAACAACGTGCAACGAGTACGGTGCATCTTGTTGCGAGAAAGCCAAATTATGTATCGTCACAGTGCTGTAGCACGCTTAATTACTAACTTTGCGCTTTTTCAGGCGTGTTGGTTCTGTGCCTTGCTCTATCAAGGGCAAGCGCTATGGCTTATGTTGTTTCTATGCTTATTGCTGCTGTTGACGCTCTCAAACAAGGTTAAGCAGCTTTATCTGTTGCTGAGCTGTTTGCCTTTGGCAATCATTTTGGAAACATCAGCAATTGGTATGGGATTAATTGTTCATCCCCAACAAACGTTACCGTTATGGCTCGTGGTTCTTTGGGGTGGTTTGATTTTAACATTTGACAGCTCACTAAGGGCTATTTTCACCCTGCCCAGGAGGCTTGGTGCGGTGGTGCTAGGTGTACTTGCGCCTTTAAGTTATATTTTCGCGGGTAATTTTGGCGTGTTTAAGATAGGTGTTCCAGTCGAGCAATTTTACCCGACATTTGGTGTACTTTGGCTCGTTTGTACCTTATTTATGATCATCATTTATGATTGGTTATTTGCGAAAAGTTAATTTATCACTCACAAGGTATTGCGTATTTTGATTGCGCTTGCTAGTTTGTAAAAGTTTAGTAAGATTAGTGCGGAATGCGCTATGAAAGCGCGCCATTACTGGCTTTTAACAAATTTTAGTTAAATTTTTCAGGAAATGGTTGCACATCTGGCTAAAATGCATAAACATAGGTTTTGCTTAGGCAAAATGTTCAATGAATAGGAATCTAATAATGAATAAAGCTCAACTAGTTGAAAAGATGGCAGCAGATGCTGAAATTTCTAAAGCAGCAGCGGCGCGTGCGCTGGAAGCATTTACTGGTGCCGTAACCAATTCTTTGAAAGAAGGTGATTCAGTTGCACTGGTTGGTTTTGGTACATTCTCAGTGAAAGAGCGTGCGGCACGTACTGGCCGTAACCCACAAACAGGTGCTGAAATCCAAATCGCAGCGGCAAATATTCCAAGCTTCAAAGCGGGTAAAGGACTGAAAGACCAAGTTAACCCTTAATAAGGTTACAAGTTGATATAACAAAGGGACCGATTGGTCCCTTTGTTTTTGCTAAACTATCAGCCTTTTAGCGCTTTATCACCACGTCCTATGCCAACAGCTCCTGAACGAACCAATTCGATGATGTCGCTTTCGTGACGCAGCATGTCTAAAAACGACTCTAATCGCTCTGCATTGCTCAATAACTGTAACGTATAGCTTTGCTTACCCATATCTATGATTGAGCCTTGATAGACATCAGCGATGCGTGTAACCGCAGCTCTTGTGGCTTCATCTTTGGCAAATACTTTCACGAGCAAGAGTTCGCGCTCAATATGCGGCACTTCGGTTAAGTCAATAATCTTAAGCACATCCACGAGCTTGTTAACTTGTTTGGTAATTTGTTCCACAACTCTGTCGTCACCATGCGTGGTGATGGTGATCCGCGACAGTGTATGATCTGCCGTGGTGCCAACTGTTAAGCTGTCGATGTTATAGGCCCGCTGGGAAAAGAGGCCCACGATGCGTGACAAAGAACCAGGTTCGTTTTCCAATAAGATACTCAGTATTCTACGCATTATGCTTTTACTCCTTTTTTAAGCCACATATCATCAACGGCACCTAGTTTGATTTGCATCGGATATACGTGTTCCTTTTCGTCGACACGAATATCTAAAAACACCAGTCTATCTGTGATAGCAAACGCTTTTTCTAACGCGTCATCTAGTTCACTTGGATGATCAACGCGGATCCCAATGTGGCCATAGCTTTGCGCCAGAGCAACAAAGTCAGGTAATGATTCCATGTATGAACTAGAGTGCCTGCCGCCATACATCATATCTTGCCATTGTCTTACCATGCCCAAAGAGCGGTTATTCAAAGAGACAATTTTTACCGCCAACCCATATTGCAAGCAGGTAGAGAGCTCTTGGATATTCATCTGAATAGAACCGTCGCCTGTAACACAGACTACATGTTGTTCAGGAAAAGCGAGTTTAACTCCCATAGCCGCAGGCAGGCCAAACCCCATAGTGCCAAGGCCACCAGAATTGATCCATTGTCGAGGGTTTTTGAACGGATAATACTGAGCGGCAAACATTTGATGTTGACCTACGTCTGAGCTGATATATGCATCACCTTGAGTGATCTGATAAACTTTCTCAATAACGGTTTGCGGTTTGATAACATCTACGCCCAAGTCGTACGACAAACATTTTTGTTCTCGCCACTGTGTAATTTGCTGCCACCATTCTTCCTGAGCACTGCGATCGATACGACTAGGGCTTTTGTCGATGGCCGCTTGCAATTGCTCTAATACTGATGCAAGACAGCCAACCACTGGGATATGAGCCTTGATAGTTTTAGATATAGACGTAGGGTCAACGTCTACATGGACTATCGTTGCTTCTGGGCAGAACTTCTTAACATTATTTGTAACTCGGTCATCAAAGCGTGCACCAAGCGCCAGAATCACATCAGCATTGGCCATAGCTTTGTTTGCCTCTAGGCTACCGTGCATACCAAGCATACCAATGAAGTTTGGATGGGTACCGCTAATTCCCCCTAATCCCATTAAGGTGTTGGTAATAGGTGCGTTAAGTGTTTCTACAAGTTCTGTCAGCTGTGCAGAGGTATTAGATAATACGATACCACCACCTGAGTAGATTACTAACCGCTTAGCGCCTAAAATCGCCTCTACGGCCTTTTTGATTTGTTTGGAATGACCTTTAACGCTTGGGTTATAGGTACGCATTTCGATGCTTTGTGGCATCAAATAGTTAAACTTCTGTAATGGATTTAGAATGTCTTTAGGGAGTTCTACAACAACGGGGCCAGGACGACCAGTACTGGCCAGATAAAACGCCTTTGCTAACACGTTCGGGATCTGCTCGGCGTCACGACAATTGAAACTGTGCTTAACGATAGGCCTTGAACACCCAACAATATCTGTTTCTTGGAACGCATCGTCACCGATCAGGTTCGAGGGAACTTGACCTGATAACACTACCATAGGGATTGAATCCATGTAGGCAGTAGCAATACCAGTTACGCAGTTTGTGGCACCGGGCCCCGAAGTTGCTAATACTACACCCACTTTGCCTGTTGCTCTGGCATAGCCATCTGCCATATGAGTAGCGGCTTGTTCGTGGCGTACTAAAATATGCTCAATGTCGCTTTGCTGAAATAGCGCGTCATACAAATCCAAAACTGAGCCACCAGGGTACCCAAATATATATTCAACCTTAAGTGCTGCGAGTGCTTTTACAACGAGCTCGGAGCCATTGTATTGCTCTGTTTTCATCCTCATTCCTCAGTTTTTAGCTGTCACTGTTGATAATTTTCCAAAAAAAAACCCCGCAATTGCGGGGTTAAAGCGTAAATTTGCTCAACACGGCCCCGCTGGACTTAAGATAAAGACCAGGACTAGGACATGTAGGTTAGATAAAATACGTTTCATTTTGGTGTTAATTTTATTTGTTAATTTACGCAAGTTATTAAATGTTGTTTTACAACCCATGTCAAGGGGAGTTCTTTAAATGTGCATAAAAAACGCATTTTTTGGTGTTATGTGAATTATTTTGCGTATTTATTGTGGTTTTTAAACTTTGTGCGGAATGTATTATGCTGTATTTTGGGCGGTGGGATTTATTTATTCAAGAAGGAGTCAATTGATTTAGACAAAAGTCTGTCTCATTAACAGGTGCAAATACAGGGGGCCAAAGAAGTTAGCCCCCGACTGGATATTATAGTCTTTCGATCACAGCTTGTGTGAAATCAGTTGTGCCGTGGTTGCCACCTAAATCGCGTGTCGTACGGTCACCAGACTTAATCACGTCTGCTACAGCACTTCTGATGCGGTTAGCTGTTTCACCCATTTCTAAGTACTCAAGCATTTGAATTGAAGCAAGAATAACAGACGTTGGGTTAGCTAGGTTTTTACCTGCGATATCAGGAGCACTACCGTGTACTGCTTCAAAGATGGCTGCGTTTTCACCGATGTTTGCGCCTGGCGCCATGCCAAGGCCACCAACAAGGCCTGCACAAAGGTCAGATAAGATGTCACCGAATAAGTTTGTAGTAACAATTACGTCAAACTCTTCAGGCGTCATAACCAACTTCATACATGTTGCATCAACAATCATCTCTGCTGACTCAATGTCAGGGTAACGCTCACCTACTTCACGAGCCACTTTCAAGAATAGGCCAGAAGTTGATTTTAGAATGTTTGCTTTGTGAACCGCTGTTACTTTCTTACGGCCTTCACGACGCGCAAGCTCATAGGCGAATGTTACTATCTTCTGTGCACCTTCGCGGGTGATTTTTGACATCGCCTCTGCTTCATTGCCATCATCAGATACAACCTGACCAAGACCAGAATACATACCTTGTGTGTTTTCACGTACCGTGATGATATCAATGTCGTCATAACGCGCTTTAGTACCAGCAAAAGATTTAACTGGGCGTACGTTTGCGTATAAACCAAAGTGTTTACGCAGCGTTACATTGATAGAGGTAAAACCTTCACCAACAGGAGTCGTTAGAGGACCTTTAAGTGTGATCTTGTTTTTTTCGATCACATCTAGAGTTTCTTTTGGCAGAAGCTCGCCAGTTTTTTCTAACGCAGCTAGACCTGCATCTACGAATTCATAGTCGAAGTCACAGCCCGCTGCATTTAGGATCTCAATTGCTGAGTCAATGATGCTTGGACCGATGCCGTCACCTTTAATCACGGTAATGGTTTGCTTAGCCATTCTGGTTTTTCCTTTATCAAAAATAAATAATACACCACACCCATTGGGCACTACTGAGAAGTTTAGTAAACAAAGAGGGAGGGCGTGTGTTCGCTTGAAAATTTAAGCGCGTTTTATAACAATTTATGCCTATATATTCCAGTACGGAATGACAAATAGGGTATACATAACATTTATGCTTGTTATATGTTTTATTTATTGCGTAAATAATAGGCGAGGTTGTAGAGCAAGTTTAGTCGATACTGCAGCTGGGGCCGTGAGCAATGAAAGCATCACAAAATTGTTCTAAGGAGAGCCACTGAAACTCTTTGAGCACTTCATTAAGCAGTTGCGTTTGCCATGCACTGAGAGCCTGAGTTTCACCCAGTGTATAGGTTGCCAATAGTTTTATTGCAACCAGAGTTCGAGCTGTATTGCTAAGAGTGCTTTTTTCTGCTTTTTCTGTTTCCAAAAATACCTGATGGGACGGTGAGTTAGCAAAGTATCTGTTGGTAAACTCACTGAACTGTATCTCGTCTAATCGGTCAAAGCCGAATAGATGGGCGATTGATATACTCTTGTCATTCAGCTCCTCAGTGCTACCTTTGACGAGCCTGCGGATGGCACAGCTATGTTTGGCGAGGATAAAGTATATAGCAGCGGTAAACGGACTCAAAAAATGCTCGAATTGTTCCGAATGCTCGTTGCTTAACAACGTCATGATAAGTTTGTTGAGATAATTGTATTTATGCCATATGTCTCCAGCAAAAGGGTGGCGAAGTTGGGAAATAAGCGTTTCCAATAGCACTCGCTGACAAAGCAAACCGGCTGTATCAAGTCCTACCATGGTTAGACAATGACGTACGGTGCTGGCTTTTTGTCCCTGCCGATTATACTGTCTAGCTGCCTGTTGCAGTGCATAGGTGATCTGCGAAAATGGCTTGATAGTCTTTTCTATCGCTTTAAATTCCAAAAATTGTTGCTGACCTAAGTTGCTTATCGCTTGCCAAATTGCATCATGGTTTTGATGCGTTCGAATCGGCTTTGGTATTTGCTCATTAAACCAAATGGAAAAAAGTAATTTTCGGTCAGATGTTGATATAGGGCGGTAGTGTGGGATGAAGCGTTTGCTGGTTTTTATCATCCCTACAGCATTGTTGTTATCTAGCAATACCAACAAGAAACCATCATGAGTAGCGCATAGCACTAATGCATGTTGACCCTTGTAGTTCACCAAAGACCCCCCAGGATAGATGGTGATTTGCCTTGCAAGTGCCAATAATGAAAGTTGCGCGAATTCATTATACGTTCCTAGATACAGAGATTTAAGCGCTTGCACTATTGTAAAGGTTTTTATTTTTGGCCGAGGCGTTATGGCTTTAGCGATACGTTTTGCCAGCGTGACTAAAATGCTGGTGTTGTCATACAGGGGAATTGACTTGTTTCCAGTAATAGCGGTGGTGTATTTGTCTAGCCGAGACAGAATACGCTGTAGTTGACCTTGTGGCACGTTCGCGGTGTCTAACATGGTAATTGCAAACTGATGCCTAAGCTTAACCAGCTTGGTTTCCTGTGCGCTAAGTACTTCACCTCTGGCTGCTTTATTGGTTTCATTTGAGCAGCATAAATGATCGCTTAACGCTGCTATAACTAACTCTTCAGTGAAGTCTTCATCATAGCCATTAGCGCTGCAAAAAGCACACACTAAAATGCATTGGTTAACTGTCAGGTTAGTGGCATAGCCATGATCAGAGGCATAGAACTGTAAATGAGCATGTAAAGCATTTGGCTGATGATGATAGCTTTGTACAAAACGTTCTGCGAGCTGGCTTAATGTTGGGTAAATTGCTGGCCATTTTTGCTTGTTGTAATAGAGTCTAAGCGCCTGATGGGTGTGCTCAAAAAGGCGTTTTAAATGCGCTGGGCTAGGCTTAAACTCAGACATTTTACAAAGCCTTCTCGTAGGCAACACTCGCAGCAGGTCCCCAGAGGATTAATTTACCATCTTCAAATAGTAGTCCTGTGCATTCATCTTGTGTGGTAATACCATCAGGTTTTACGAGCTGCGTTCTGTAATAAACGATTTGCAGCATTTTATCAGGTTGTTTTTTAACGTATGTCAGATCGGGGCTGCCCAAGGTTTCAAGCACATCATTTATACTGATGTCTTGGTCAGGTTTCAGTTTATTGATATAGCGATTGTTAAATGCCTCCCTGTCTTGCCATATCATGGCCTGAGGGTCATCTTTATAAAAATTAATAACCAACATCACAATTGCTGCATAAACCGCAAGGCCCAATACGATGTACTGCAATACTTTTTTGATCATAAACAACTCACTGAATAACGGGCAGAGAGTATAGCAAAGCTTAACAGACGACAACCCAAGTTGCGACTAATCAACATCATGGTGTGTGAGTCTGAGCTGTTTCATGTTAAAACCCAAATGTATATCGGTCCTAAGCGTAACCAAATGTTTGCTGGTAACATAGTCTCCCATACCGTGAGTGAGTTTGTTCTTAAGTGCTGTTTTACAATCAGGATCCTCAAGTGCAGTTGAAATATCTGGGTATTGCTTGACCAATTGGGCAGCCGATTTTTGACCAATACCAGCAATACCTGGAATATCGTTAGTTTTGTCTCCGCACAGTGCCCAAAAGTCTACAAGCTGATGTTTGCTCACACCAAAGCGATCTATAATGTCTTGGTCACAAAGCGATTGGCGCTTAAAGTAGTCATAAATTTCAATCTTCTCATCAAGTAGCGGCATAAACCCCTTATCAGTAGATACAATAACAGATTGAACTTCAGCTGCTTTGGCCTTGCATGCAAGGGTTGCGATGACATCATCGGCTTCATCCTGCTGTGGCTTATAAACTGTGACGCCCAAGTCGCAAAATGCTTCGCTAATCGTGACTAGATTATCAAAGAGGAGGCTTGGCATGGGCTTACGGCTGTGTTTGTAATTGGGATAGTAGTGATACCTCCAGCTTTTTTGCCCGTCAAATACTGCAATGGCATGTGTTGCTTGTGTCAAACTGAGCAATTTACGGGTTGCATGACTGACACGGCTCTTACATGACAGTATGGTTTGCTTTTCGCTGCGGTGGCTTTGTTGTTCATCAACGGCATAGATGCGCCGAATTAAATTCAGCGCATCTATAAGTACTAATTTTTGATTCATGCTTTTATTTGATAACAGGGAATATATTTGCTGCCTGGTAGTTTCATTCTTCCTTGTTCAACAAATGCGCGCAATAATTTATCCATGTCTTTCATCAGAGATGTATCGCCAGAAAGAGTATATGGTCCATGTTGTTTGATGGCTTGGATCCCTTCGTCTTTGACGTTTCCAGCTACAATCCCTGAGAAAGCGCGACGTAAGTTGGCCGCAAGTTGCTGTGTCGGTTGATCCAAATGTAAATCTAATGCTGACATATTTTGATGTGTTGGCGCAAAAGGCATTTGAAATTCATTGTCTATTTTTAATGTCCAATTGAAGTAATATGCATCACCACGCTCTTTGCGGTACTCCCTAACCTCTTTGACACCAGCTTTGAGCTTTTGCGCAACAAGTTCAGGATTATCAACGATTACTTCGAACTTCTCTAATGCGGCTTCACCCAATGTACTGTTTATGAAGGCACAGATTTCCTCAAAATATCCCGCGGATTCTTTTGGACCCGTGAGTATCACAGGCAAGCACTGCTTCGCATTTTCGGGGTGTAGCAGAATGCCTAATAAATAAAGTAATTCTTCGGCGGTGCCAGCGCCTCCGGGGAAAATAATGATACCGTGCGCTGTACGCACAAATGCTTCTAACCGTTTTTCGATATCAGGTAAAATGACTAATTCATTAACAATTGGGTTGGGTGGCTCTGCGGCGATAATACTTGGCTCTGTTAGCCCAAGGTAGCGATTGCTGCTGATCCGCTGCTTGGCATGACCAATGGTTGCGCCTTTCATTGGGCCTTTCATAGCACCGGGTCCGCAACCTGTGCAAATGTTTAGTCCTCTCAGTCCTAACTGATAGCCCACTTCTTTGGTGTATTGATACTCGGTTTCATTAATTGAGTGACCACCCCAACAGGTAATGATATTAGGATCACTGTTGACTTCAAGCGCATCCGCGTTGCGTAACATATCAAACACCATATGGGTGATCTCACGGGGTGTATTAATTTGTTCCTGATGCCGTTGGCAGATAAACAGAATGTCTCGAATGACTGAAAATATATGTTCATGAATACCCGAAATAATCTCACCATCAACAAACGCCGTTTCTGGCGGGTTATCCAACGCTATCTTAATACCCCGTTCTCTGGCGATTAGCTTGATATCAAAATCTTGATACTTATTATAAATTTCTGAACTTGAGTCAGTGTGACTCCCCACGTTTAGTACTGCTAACGCGCAGTTGCGAAATAACCTATACCGTTCGCTATTTGAAGATTGCTGTAGTAAGTCTACCTCTAATTGAGATAGTAAATTTAGTACGCCAGTTGGGTTTAACTGTACTTGCATAGGCTTCTCCTTATTATTCACGAAGGCATAACCGGTCTCGGCCGCTATTTTTAGCCTCGTAAAGTGCGCTATCTGCTCTGTCAAAAGCGGAGAGCGGGGTATCACCCTCTTTAAATTGTGTTGCGCCTAAAGATATGGTGATTTGTACTTGCGTCTCTTTAAATTTAAAAGGGATCGATTTAATAGTGTTACGCACTTTCTCAAGCGGTTGCTTGGCATGTTCCAAATGTAATCCTGGCATCAGTAGAACAAACTCCTCACCGCCGTAACGCGCAATGAAATCAGTTTTGCGTATTGCTTTTTTGAGTGCCCTAGCAATAACCTGTAGGGTCTTATCACCCGCACTATGGCCATATTTATCGTTGATTGATTTAAAGTGGTCAACGTCAATGACGACTAAGGTTATATCGCTTTTATTAATTCCAAATAAATGAAACTCTTGATGAAACCTATCATCGAATGCGGTGCGATTGGGTAACTTGGTTAATCCATCCAGCAGGCTTTTATAGCGTTGCTCAGATAACCGCTTTTTATAGGTATTAACTTTGCCCTCAAGTACATTGATACGGTCATTGATTTTTTCAAAGCTCTCGTAGAGTGCTTTTTTATCCTCACTTTCAATGCGCTCACGCTCAATTAAGTCTTGACTGAGGAGCTTTAGTTCACCATCTACTAAACTCTTTAACTCACTTATGGAAGTGGCTTTTTGAGTCTGCGAGTTTAGGCTATTGATTTTAGCTTCAATTCGTTTGTTTAGATTGGTGATCTGCTTATTGACGTTTTGAGAATGTTTAGTCGTCTCAACGATTGACGTATTAAGCTCTTCTAATGTTTGATTGAGAGAGACTAAGAACCCTTGCGCCGATTGCCTTTCACGGGCAATGCTTTTCACAATAACCCGAATAATACTAAGCGCTGCGTTCAGCAAGGAATCGATATCGTCAGTTAAAGTAATATTACCCTTGATCGCGGTGACTTCTTGAGAAACATCTTCATCAAAGGTGAGCTCATTGGCTAAATTAAGCAGCTCGGTAGCGAACTCAGGGTTCTTTTGTGATTGCCTAGTATCGTCAGTAACATTTGCCTGTGACAACTTTAACTGTAGCGCCTGTTGATATAGCTCAGAAAGCTTCTCAAGTACCGGGATATAGTCATTGGTTGTATTAATATTGCTAAGTTCATGGTCGAGTAAGTGACGCAACTTTCTACGGCCATCATCAGGTAGCCCTTTGACTTTTTGTAATTGTTTGCCAGCTGTCATTATGCTCAATTCGAGTGCACGCCTATTCGCAGAGTTTACGGCCTCCTGATTCTTGAGTGTTTCATTCATGCTCTCAATTAAAGGTTCAACTTCTATAAAGTCCATACCTTTTTGTAGTGCACTACGAAACTTAGCCAACTGGTTGTCTAAAGCTACATCTTGCCCTTTACAGCTAAGCGACAGCTTGGCTGCAAATTGTGTCAGTACGTCTACCTGATGCTTGCGTGCGGTTTCAAGCGCTTTGCGGGCTTTGATAGTTTGTTCTAATTTTTTTTCTAATAGTGCAGAGTTTTTAGTCACCAATCTTAACCACTTCCATCTTCACAGGGTTTTAACCTAAGTTTACATCAATTCTTTATTTCATGTTCATGAATTTTGAGCTAGGGCCATGTTACCGAAGCAAATTGTGTATTCACCGAGTTTTTAATATGTTGCGTAATAGTTTTGTTATGCTGGCCATAACTTTGTTACAGCGTGATTATAAGATGCATTTAAAAAACCTATTATTGCCAGTTAGTCTAGTTTCTCTTAGTGTTTTAGCTGATGTTGAGTACACACTCACCATAGACCAGCCCGACCATCATTTGGGTAACGTTTCAGTATTATTTCCAAAATCCGCTCAAGCCCACTTGGATGTTAAACTACCAGATTGGCGAACTGGACGCTACGAAGTATTGGACTTAGCCAACGGTATTCGCTATTTCAATGCGACAGATCATGAAGGCAAAGCGTTAAAGTGGCACAAAATTGATAAAAGCACTTGGCGCGTTCATCTCGATGATCCTTCTCAAGTACAAGTAACTTATCAGGTTTATGCAAATCAACTGGCCAAACGTGTACGTCACATTGATGATAGTCATGCGTTTATTGATGCATCAGGCTTTTTTATGTTTTCAGACCCGTTTCGTCAAGAGCCTGTTAAAGTAGCATTGGATGTACCAAAGCAATGGCGCTCAATTTCTGGGATGGAATTTGCGGGTAACAAACACACGTTTAGCGCAGCAAACTATGACGTACTTGTTGATTCACCAATAGAAACCGGAGTTAATGAGCATCATAAGTTTTCTGTCGATGGTCGAGAGTATGAGTTGGTGATCTGGGGCGAAGGTAACTATGATGTTCAACAGATGCTCGACGATCTTAAAAAGTTGGTAAAAACTGGCTCACTTATTTGGGACGAATACCCTTATCAGCGTTTTGTATTTATGGTACACGCAACGAGCGGCGCAAGAGGGGCCACAGAGCATTTAAACTCAACCATTATTCAACGCCACAGAGATACATTTGCCAAGCGTGAAGACTATCTAAGTTTTATTGCCACGGCGGCGCATGAGTTTATTCATACTTGGAATGTAAAAAACTATCGTCCAGCGGGCTTGGTTCCTTACGATTACTTAAATCCAAATTACAGTGATTTACTGTGGCTCTCTGAGGGGTCTACCAGTTATTTGGAAGACTATCTGTTACTGAGCGCTGACATCATGAGTCACGATGAGTTCTTCAAAAACCTTTCGAACACCATTAATCGACATCTAGATAAGCCGGGCCGAGAGGTGCAATCGGCAGCACATACCAGCTTCGATAAATGGATCAATCAAGGAGGTGATCATGGTCTCAATTACAGCACTAACATTTATCTAGAAGGTTCGCTTATCTCAATGGCCTTGGATATAGACTTGCTTGCGAACTCAGATGGTGAGGTCAGCTATCGTGATGTCCATAAGCAGTTGTACAATCAGTATAAACTGCCTAAATCATTTACATCTAAGGACGTAAAAGACATTCTTAAACAAGTTTCAGGCAAAGACTACGGTCAGTGGTGGCAGCAACATGTTGATTCACCAGTTGAATTAGACTTTGATACCTTGCTTGATAAAGTTGGACTTGAATTTACATACCCTGAAGGTGCTAAGACTATTGCTAGTCTAGCAGTCATCGCCAAGTCAGAAGGGCAACTTCTCACATTACAACACGTTGCGCGAGATAGCTCAGCATGGCAAGCAGGTTTAACCGCGGGTGATAAAGTTGTGGCGTTTGGTGGTCATCATGTTAGAGATAGCTTAGTTGACTCTTTGGCGTATTTTAAAGGGGGAGATACGGTTAAGGTTGACTTTATTCGCCGTGACAAGTTGATGAGCACCAAGGTAAAGCTTGAGCAAGACTTCGATAAGCAAAAACGTATTCAAGCGTTAGCCTCACCGAGTGAATCGCAACAGCGTCTGTTTAAAGCATGGACAGGCATTACTCACCCCAAGGCGCAATAACTTTTAAGCTTGGTGAGCATATTGTATGAAACTACATAGACAATTATCACCAAGCTATCCCTTTGCAAAGCGTCCCATCACATTTGCGACGGGTTTTAATGTCAGCAACGTTAGTCTTTTAGCGCAAGATAGTGTTCACCTGTGGTCAGGCCACACTCATGAGGCCGAGTGTTTCTGAAAGTAACCGGTAGCGTTTGCCCACAGGGTAATTTGTTGTATTCAGGGGGAAGGTTAGGACCGCATTTTTGTACATCAAAATGTAGGTGGGGACCGCCGCTTTGCCCCGTGTTTCCGCTTCGGCCAATTACATCTCCTGCTTTTACTTCATCGCCTTTATTGACCAACACACCTTTGTGAGTTAAGTGGAAATAGCGTGCAACTGTACCGTCATTATGACGAATAAAAATGTAATTTTCCTTAAGGTCTTCACCATTATAGTCTTCGTATAATTCGCGTATAGAGACTACTTCACCATCTCTTGCCGCCACAATTTTTGTGCCGATGGGCATTACAAAATCAATAGCGTATAGGCCTACGCCCTGATTGGCTTTTGTATAATGGCCTGTTGAGACTAAGACTTCATATGATTCGCCAGTTTGATAGGGCAAAACGTAGTCTGAATTTTCTTGTAAGGTGAAAGCATCACAATCAACGGGGGGCTTTGAACAGGCGGTTAAAGTTGCTGAGAGTACAATTCCAAGTGATAAAAGTTGTCTTTTCATAAAGTTACAATTCTGTGTTTTAACAACTTAGTCGCAGCAAATTCGTATTTAGTTTAAACGCAGTAAAGGATTAATAATAAAGCTCACTCAGTTTTATGATATTGAAATACATCTTCAAGGGGCAAGTTAAACACTGCTGCAATTTTGAAGGCGACTTCTAACGTTGGTGAATACTTGTTAGCTTCAATAGCCATAACGGTTTGCCTCGTTACGCCAATCGCTTCTGCCAATTGCTTTTGAGTCATCTCATTATTCAAAAAGCGCAGTGTGCGAATAGAATTTGTAATTGCACATTTACTCATAGATATCTCCGGTGCGTCCTTTGAATAGTTGCATCACGTAACTGCAGATTTCTGCAAGTAAAAACGCTGCGACCATGACATGTAAGGGTAAATATGGGACGCTATATTCAATGGCTGGCCCCCAATCATTGACCTGCGCTTGATATTGAAAAATAGCGATACAAATACCTGCTTGTAGAATATGAGCTTTATATTTATAACCCACTAAATCTATTTGCTTTTCTCTCACATCAAGTGGTTGGTTTAGTTCATTATCGCTGATAAATGTCAGCAATAAATAACTCAACACCATAAGTACGACACTGTAGGTCACAACCTGTAGTAAGAGTGAAGATAGCCAAGAAGCTGAAGCCAGTTGTTCCTGCGTTGCATTATACAGGCTTGATAAATAGAAATAGCCGATATAAGTGCTAACCAGCAAATCGATAGTTAAAGTGAGCTCTCTAAAGCTGATACTTTGCAGAAAGTCTTTTATCTGTGTTTGTCGTGTCATAAAAACCTAACCTGATGTAAAAAATATTTGACCTTGTTAAGCGTATTGATGTTTTCCCTCTATGTCAAAAATTTTTTACCTCAAGTTAAGGTTTAACTACATTTTGAGCTTATGTGGATTGATTAACCTGTTCGATAAGTGAATTAATAATCTTTGCTGTTGCCTTTTTATTGAGCAGCTTTTCTTTTATTTGTAGGCGCTTGCGTTTGAAAAAGCGTTTTTTGATATTGTCTTGTGATGATGCAGCTTCAATATCGCTTGCAAAGTCTAGGTCTTGTTCAATGTAATAGGGCATGAGAGAGTATACGGGCACCTTAGTTTCCCAAACGTGTTGTAAGTCGGTATCCACGGGCCGAGCAAAATGTTCCGTAGCTGCTAGTAGCGCTTTTGCGCCTTCATAACTGATGGCCTGTGCACAGCAACCCGTCATTGCTTTTTTGTGTACTACCAAATTAAAGGTTGTATCAATTGGGCACGAAAATGCGATAGAGCGGGTACGCTTTTGGTAAGCGGAGAGCTTAAGTAATTGCCATGGCACTTTGATTTTGTCGATAGCAGCAAAGACGTTTTGTAAATCCCCAGTAAGCCTGAAATCATCTTCGAGCACAATAGCATAGGGTAACTTCCGGTCAACGATCGTCTTCCAGGCTTTTCTATGACTCATATAACAGCCAATCTCCCCTTTAGTCAGAGGGCGGTAGAATAGTTTTCGATTCAATAAAGGCTGATAGTTTTTAATGAGCTCTATATCGCTTAAAGTTTTTCCATATATACCAGAAATGCGTTCACAGGAGAGGTTCTGTTCGGCTAACCGGCTGACACTTTTCTCTAAGCGATCAGGGCTTTGGTCCAAATTAATCAGGAAAATAGGGGGCTGATCTGTCATTTCATTCCTCTCCAAGATTGTGCTATTGTTTGCACAAACCATGTATAAGCGAATGAATTTGCCTAAAAACCGATATGTAAATGGCAAGAAACGAAACGCTTTATCACGGTATGATTGTTGTTATTATTAGGGTAACAATCATACCATGATAAAATATTATAACCAGAATTTAACAAGATTTGTGTCTTGTTTCTAAACAGTCAACAACCTCTTGTAAGCTGGTATCACTGCGTTGTAGCAGTACGAGCAGGTGATAAAGTAAGTCCGCTGATTCGTTTATAAGTTCGAGCTTGTCTTGTTTCATGGCGGCGAGTGCCACCTCAACACCTTCTTCTCCAACCTTTTGGCAACTTCGACTAATATCTTTTGCGAATAGTGAGGCTGTGTAGCTGGTATTTGGGTCGTCAGTTTTACGTGACACTATCACTTGTTCTAGCTGCGCTAGAAAACTGGTTACAGGTTTTGCGTCCCCAAAGCAGCTTTGTGTACCTAAATGACATGTCGGCCCCTCGGGTGTCGCCAATAGCAAAATAGCATCATAATCACAGTCAGTATGCGCACTGACTAATCGTAAAACATTTTGCGATTCTTCACCCTTGGTCCATAACCGCTGTTTGGATCTTGAGTAAAAAGTGACAAGTTGCTTTTCAAACGTTGCGGCGATAGCGGCTTCGTTCATAAAGCCTTGCATGAGGATTTGTCCTGTTGCTGCGTCTTGTACAATAGCTGGCATTAACGGACATTTTTCAAAATCTAGTTTACTTAAGTTATCTGGAGTTAATTGCATTGTCTTACTGCCACCTGTTGCTGTGCTAAAAATGTTTTTAGTTGCCCAATATTAATCATGTTTTTATGGAATACGCTGGCGGCCAATGCGCCGTCAACTTCACTTTGCTTAAATACATCCGCAAAGTCTTGCATAGTTCCCGCACCACCAGAGGCAATCAATGGAATGTCACAGATACGACGAATTAAGCTTAGCTGTGCATTGTCATAACCATTACGCACGCCATCTTGGTTCATACAGTTCAATACAATTTCTCCTGCGCCCAAGTCTTGTACCATTTGAACCCACTGCTGGGTTTTGTAGCGCGTTCTGCTAGATGCGTTTGGGTCGCCGGTTAATTGATAAACCAAATAATCTCCGGTGGCTTCATCATAGAAGCTGTCAATACCCACTACCACGCATTGCTTGCCAAACTCATCGTGTAACTCTTTGATCAGTTGCGGTCGTGCAATTGCTGGGCTATTAATACTGATTTTGTCAGCGCCTTGTTCTAGTACCTTAGCAGCATCTGCCACAGACTTTATGCCGCCGGCAACACAAAATGGAATGTCGATGTGCTTGGCGATATTGCTTACCCAGTTAACGTCCAATAGACGTTTTTCTACGCTAGCGCTGATTTCATAGAATACTAGTTCGTCAGCTCCCGCTTCACTATATAGTTGGGCGAGCTCTAGTATGTCTCCAACTACTTCATGGCCTTTGAACTTTACGCCTTTTACGACTTGACCATTTTTAACATCCAAGCATGGAATTATGCGCTTTGACAACATGCTAATGCCTCCTCAACGCTGAAGACTCCATCGAGCAAGGATTTACCAAGAATAACTCCACCCACGCCTATCTCTACGAGCGTTTTTATATCTGATAATGAACTCACGCCGCCTGAAGCTTGCACCTTAATATCGCTGTTGTGCGCTATGAGTTGTTTGTACAACTCAAAAGACGGGCCTGTCATGGTGCCATCTTTACTAATGTCCGTACATAAAAAATCTATCACGCCAAGGTTCGCATAAAAGTCTACCAGTTCAAATAAGTTGTCTTCTCCGTCAGCAAGCCAACCATGTGTTGCAGGTGCCCATCCAGTTTCTGTTTTGTTGACATCTAGGGCAATAACAAAACGCTTTGCACCGAATTCTTTGAGCCACTGTGCGACTTCTTGGCGTTTGTCTACCGCCATGGATCCGATAACAACTTGAGCAGCTCCGGCATCTAGCCATTGTTTGACGTCTTCATATCGACGTACACCGCCACCAACTTGATAGGGTACATTCAATGCTTTAGTTGCGGCTTGGATTTGTTCCCACTGCTTTTTGTTTGGATCTCTTGCACCTTCCAAATCAACGAGGTGAAGCTTTTGCGCGCCACTGTTTTGGTATTCTTGTAATCGACAGGCCAGCTCAAACGGATAAAATTGGGCGGTATCGTATTTGCCTTGATACAATCGAACGACTTGGTTTTGCAGTACATCTAATGCTGGAATTATCATCAACAATCCTTAGGCAAGTTGCCAATCTATAAAATTCTGTAAAAGTTTTGCGCCAACTTTAGCGCTGCGCTCAGGGTGAAACTGCATACCCGCATAATTATCTTTCGCGACAATGGCAGAGAATTTATTACCATATTCTCCTTCGACTAAGGTGGCGTTGTTGATTGTGTGAGCGTAACTATGGACGAAATATACTTGTTGAGTCTCGTCGAGTCCTTGAGTTAAAGGATGTGGTTTTATCTTTGCTAGGTTGTTCCACCCCATATGTGGTGAAGTCAAATCACCGACTTCTAATAGCTCAACATTGCCGGGGATCATACCTAGACACGGAACATCTCCTTCATTGGTATGCTCGCATAGCAACTGCATGCCTAAACAAATTCCCATCAAAGGGCGTTGATATTCTGCGATTGCTTGTTGCCAGCCGCCTTGTTTGAGTCGCTCCATCGCGACTTTTGCATGGCCAACACCTGGCAAAATGGCGCGTTCAAAATGGCTCAATTGAGCAGGCTCGGTGATCACCTCAGGTGTCACTCCCAAGCGTTCGAAGGCGAATCGAACGGAGTTGATATTGGCACACCCAGTATTGATAATGGCAATCATAAACACCCCTTAGAGCTTGCGGTTTGCTGTTGTAAATCTTTTGCGATTGCCATTCTAAGTGCCCTTGAGAAGGCTTTGAACAGACCTTCAACTTGGTGATGACAATTGCCGTCCGATACTGACAGAATTAAACTGACTTGAGCGTTTTCTGCTAACGACTTAAAAAAGTGCTCAACCATTTGCACATCTAAATCGCCTACCTTGTCACGACTGAAGTTTGCGTTGAGCACGAACGAAGCGCGACCCGACAAATCCAATTGACACTCCGCCTTACATTCGTCCATTGGCAGTGAAAAACCATATCGAGCGATTTGCGATTTTGTCCCTAATGCGCTCTTTAATACTTGACCTAATGCGATGCCCACATCTTCCACAAGGTGATGCTCATCAATGTGTAAGTCGCCACTGGCTGTTATATTCAAACCAATATTGGCGTGTGTACGGATTTGGTCCAACATGTGATCAAAAAAACCAAGGCCGGTGTTTATCTGCCCGTTGGCGCTTTGATCTAAGTTTGCAGCGACAGATATTTGCGTCTCTTTGGTATCACGAGTGACACTGGCACGGCGGTTTTGGGTGGTCAATTTAGTGACAATAGCGGGCCAGTTATTCTCATACAAGATACCTTCAATACATAGGTTTTGCGCGAGTCCTATGTCTGTTTGGCGATCGCCAATGACGTATGAACGTGCTAAGTCAACTTTACCGGAACGCATCAGTTCTGTAAGCAGCCCAGTTTTAGGCTTTCTGCACTGGCAGTTGTCTTGCTCAAAGTGAGGGCAGATCAACACGTCGTCGAATGAAATCCCCTGACTGGTAAAAATCTCCATCATCTTATCTTGTGCGATATCAAAATCCGCAGTCGGAAAACTATCGGTGCCAAGTCCATCCTGATTCGATACCATCACCAGTCGATAGCCCGCAGCCTGTAGTTGCAACAATGCGGGAATAACGTTGGGGAGTAAGCTGAGTTTTTCTAAGCTATCAACTTGTTTATCAATAATCGGCTCTTCAATCAAAGTGCCATCTCGGTCAATAAATAGGTAAGGTGTGCTCATATCTGATCCTCTACTGCTGTGCGTTTAACGCATCAAGCCAATTCTTTACTTGTTCTAGTTCTTGCTCATTGCCGATGGAGATTCGTAACCAGTTATCTTGCTCGTACAGGGTAAATGGTCGCATGATCAGCCCACTTTGCATTGCTTTGTCTATATCTGCTTTGTTGGAAAGCTGTACGGTGACAAAGTTACCTTGTCCATCAAGTACTTTATCCACTGCCGAGCATTCTTTGAGCCATTGCACCAAAGTGGTTTTAGCGCGGTTTAAAATGGTCACTTGGCGGCGCATTTGTGTGATTGCATCCGCTTGAAGCGCCTGTTCAGCAATTTTGGCAACCACACGAGATACAGGATAGGGCGCAATCACTTTACGAATAGGGGCGAGCAGCTTGGTATTGGCAAGCATGAAACCTGTTCTGAGGCCTGCCAGTGCAAACGCCTTGGATAAGGTACGCAGCACTACGATATTGTCGAAGTCTTGGAGTAAAGAGGATGCTGTTTGTTCAGGGCAGAACTCTATGTAGGCTTCATCTACAACGACAATTGCTTTGTTTTCTAGCGCCTTGGCAATAGCTGATATTTTACTAAGTTCAGTAGTACTGCCTGTCGGGTTGTTTGGGTTACAAATAAACACCAGTTTACTGTTACCCACAGCGGTAACGATTTGTTCGCTGCTGCCTTGTAGTAGCAGCTCTTGGGTTAACGCATTGATTGTCACATTGTGACTATCTGCGGTTACTTTATACATGCCATAAGTGGGCAAGAATAACGCGATACTGTCTTCACCACTTTTACAATAGGTTCTCACCAGCAACTCGATGCCTTCGTCAGCGCCTCTGGTCATAACGACTTGATCTTTGTCTAGTTGAGCATATTGTGCATAGGCTTGGATCACAGATTCAGGCTGTGGGTCTGGATAGCGATTAAGATCAGACAAGCTCAGCTCGATGGTTTTTGAATACGGACTTTCATTGGCATTAAGCCAAGTTGAGCCTGTAAGCTTTTGGCTTTTCGCTGAACTGTATGCGGCTAACGCATTTATGTTTTCTGGTAGCAGGCTACTAGGAAATGTTTGCTTAGTCATTTTGTATTGTCTCCAAACGAACCTTCACGGCGTTTGCGTGTGCATCCAGCCCTTCGGCGTTGGCTAAAGGTAAGATAGCGCTACTGAGGTTTCTAAGCCCTTGTGGGGTAATACTTTGTACGGTATAGGTTCTATAAAAATCTAATAGATTAAGACTTGAATACACCTTCGAGTATCCATAAGTTGGCAACACGTGATTGGTACCAGAGGCATAGTCTCCTGCTGATTCTGGTGTGTAGTCACCAACAAAAACAGATCCTGCATTTTTTACTAACGACATAAATGGGGCTGCATCTTCCAGTTGTAAAATTAGGTGCTCTGGTCCGTACTGAGCCGAGACTTCAAAAGCCTGCTCAACTGACTCAACCAAAATGAGAGCGCTATTTTGTAGTGCCGCCGCTGCAATACTTTGGCGGCTCAAATTTTGTAACTGTTTATCAATGGCAGCTTTTGTTTGTTCAATTATTTGCGCACTGTTGGTCAGTAAGATGACTTGCGAGTCAGCGCCATGCTCAGCTTGAGAGAGTAAATCTGCGGCAATAAAATTTGGGTTCGCACGCTCATCGGCAATGACTAATACCTCAGATGGACCTGCTGGCATATCAATAGCAAAACCAGTTTGTGTTTGGCTGAGAATTTGTTTCGCCATAGTTACATAGCTATTGCCAGGACCAAATACTTTGTTTACTTTTGGTACGCTTTCGGTGCCCAACGCCATTGCGGCGATAGCGCCTGCACCACCACTTTCAACGATGATGGAAATACCACACAGCTTGGCGGCATACAAAATAGCTGGGTTAATGGCGTTATCACCATTAACAGGGGTTGCTAAAACGATGGTTTTCGCACCACACAATTGTGCACATACACCTTGCATTAGCACCGAAGAAGGCAGCGGGGCGCTACCGCCTGGTACATATAACCCAACTGCGTCGATTGCTTGATATTTTAGTTCGCACTCAACGCCTGTTGTTGTCTGCAGTTTAATGTCTTGCGGTAACTGAGCTTGGTGAAACGCTTTAATGTTGCTGTATGCTTGATCGATGGCCGCTTTCAGTTCGCTCGTTAGTTGCTTTTCGCTATCTGCTATTTCCTGCATCGGTGTGCGAAGACGCGCGTTAGTGCGTTTATCGAATAGCTGAGCATATTTAAGCAATGCCTGATCACCACATGTTTTCACTTCGTCAATTATTTCCAGCACGCTTGTTTCAACTGCTTTACTCGCATTCACAGCAGGGCGTGTAAGTAGCGCTTGTTGCGTTTGTTGACTGACCTCATTCCAACGGATCACGATATTACTCCATCATTTTTTCAATTGGCATAACTAGGATAGAGTTTGCGCCTAGCGCTTTGAGCTCTTCCATCGTTTCCCAGAACAAGGTTTCGGTGCTAACCATGTGTAAGGCAACATATTCATCGCTACCAGCTAGTGCGAGCAATGTGGGTTGTCCTGTGCCTGGCAGTAATTCACAAATTTCGTCCAACTTGTTTTTTGGCGCGTGTAGCATGATGTATTTGCTTTCTTTAGCTTGTTTAACACCTTTTAAGCGCGGCATAAGTTTGTCAATCAGGGCTAACTTATCGTTGTCGCTTAGGTTAGGATTTTGAATTAAACACGCGTTTGATTCTAAGATAGTGTCACCTTGCATTAAGCCGTTGGCTTCTAAAGTGGCACCTGTTGAGACTAAATCACAAATGGCGTCGGCTAAACCTGCACGAGGAGCAACTTCGACAGAGCCAGTTAGCATGACCGCGCTGGCATTAATGTTCTCGCGTTGTAGGTATTGCTTTAATATTTCTGGGTAGGTGGTGGCGATGCGTTTACCCTCGAACCATGATTTGTCTTGTGGGCCCAACTCTTGGGGCCACGCAAGCGCTAAGCGGCAATAGCCAAAATCTAATTTAGACAGTTTAATAACTTCGGCGTTTTGAGTGCCGCCAGAACGTTCAGCCTGTGCTTCTACCAACACATTTTCACCCACGATACCTAAATCACATACGCCATCCATGACTAAGCCGGGAATGTCGTCATCACGTACACGAAGTACATCGATCGGCATGTTAGTGGAGTGCGCTATAAGACGTTGTTCACGAAGGTTGAGTTTAACACCTAGCTGCTTGAGTAAATCTTGGCAGTCTTTAGAAAGGCGTCCTGACTTTTGAATTGCGATACGTAATCTGTTGTTATTCATAATTTATTTTCCTAATGTTTAAAACTAAAAACCCCGAGGCGGAACCTCGGGGCGAAAATAAATTACTTTGTGTGTGACTCGCCGGAGGTTCCTTTTGGGAATAACCCACCAGCGAAATACCTGACAGGTTATCCCGTTGAATGATGGTGATGATGTACGGCTGTCAGTGTATTGAACATGGTTAACTCTTAAAAAATTAGTTATGCTTAAATTGTGCTATTAGCAAACCATAAAAATAGAACACAGTGCAAGCACTTTTTACACGTTGCTAAAGCATATCTTATAACTGCCGATAATATAGGTAGATTTTAGATGACGAGGTAACTTGTTATGGATGTATTTACACCGTTTCTAAGGAACATCGTTCGCTTAGAAGTAGATCATAAGCCAATGTTTTATATTGCGGGCGTGAAAGATGGCGCGATCGAAAAAGTCAAATTGCGCAAAGCTGCTCTGCAAGAGCAACGCAAAAAGCAAAAAGAGCAAGAATTGGCTGAAAAAGGCAAAAGCGCCAAAAAGAATGAGCAAGAAGACGATGACGAGAAGCATTTAGACACTTGGGCATGAGTTACAAACATTGAAAAAGCTTGGTGGCTTGCCCTTAGTGTGTTTACTCTTTACAATCGTGGCAAATTCAATAATTAATCTTAATCTTGTCTATTCAACACGTTTTTTCTGAACAAGGTCCACTTGCTCAGCAGTTCAGTGGCTACACGCCAAGGCAACCGCAAATTGAAATGGCTCAGGCAATAGAAAAAACCATTGCGGACAATGGTCAATGTGTTGTTGAAGCTGGAACAGGTACGGGCAAAACGTTTGCTTATTTAGCGCCTTTACTGTTAAGCAAACAAAAATCAATCATTTCGACAGGGTCAAAAGCACTGCAAGAGCAACTTTATCACCGTGACCTACCTACCTTACAAAAAGCGTTGAAAGTTGCAAAGACAACGGCTTTGCTCAAAGGGCGAGCGAATTATCTATGTACCTACCGGTTATCTCAGCATGTGGCGCATGTGCCAAGTGACGACCCAGACATCATGCATCAGCTAGCAATGGTCGCTAAGTTTGCTACTGAAACTGACAGTGGGGATTTAGCTGATTGTGTTGGCATCGAGGAAGATGCGAAAGTTCTGCCGTATGTCAATTCTACAGCGGATAACTGTTTGGGCAAAGAATGCCCAGATTTTGACAGTTGTTATATTCGAAAAGCGCGAATAAAAGCGATGGAAGCCGATTTGGTGGTGATAAATCACCATCTATTTTTTGCTGACATGGCGGTCAAGGACTCGGGTTTTGCTGAGCTGATGCCAACGGCGGATAACTATGTGTTTGATGAAGCGCATCAGTTGCCACAGATAGCCAGCGATTACTTCGGAGAGTCATTTAGTACAAAACAACTTGGTGACCTTATCAATGACATTCGTCTCATTTACAGATCAGATATACCTGATATGCTGCAACTTGGTAAAACACTAAACAAGTTAGAAACCAGTGTTGCAGACCTGCGGATATCGTTTGGAGCTGATGGTGGTCGAGGCGATTGGCGAGCGGCTTTAGCAAATAAGCCGGTATGCGATGCGTTGCATCGAGTGATAAGTGATCTCGATTTTTTATATCAGGTCTTGAAAACTTGCTTAGATCGCAGTGATAAAATAGAACACCCTTTTGAGCGTGTATTGAAGTTTAAAGGACAGATGGAGCGCGCTTTTGATGTGTCGCAAACAGGCTATAGCTATTGGTACGAAACGTCTCGCAGGTACATTGCGATTCACATAACGCCCCTTGATGTTTCGGCTAAGTTTAAAGAAATTGTTGCAAAAACCAAAGCAAGCTTTGTGTTTACCTCAGCGACTCTATCAGTAGATGATTCACTTGCGCATTTCAACGCGAGTTTGGGTTTAAAGCCTCAACATCAAAGTATTGTCGCCAGCCCGTTTGATTATCAAAATCAAGCCATATTGTGTTTGCCCCGTTATCTGCCCGAAAGTGGTGATGATTTGATGCCCCACACTCTGGTGAAAATAGCTAAGCAAGTTATTGATGCCGCAAAAGGCAGGACTTTTTTGCTTTTTACCAGTTATCGCGTGATGCACCTGGTTTACGAAGGGCTCAGTACCGCACTTGAGTATCCTATCTTTATGCAAGGACAGTCGTCAAAGCGCATTATCTTAGAGCAATTTGTTAGACATGGTAACGCGGTGTTGCTAGGCACTGCGTCATTTTGGGAGGGTGTTGATGTACGAGGCGATGCGCTCAGTTGCGTGATGATCGATAAGTTGCCTTTTACGTCACCAGATGATCCGTTATTGCAAGCTCGTATGGCTGATGCAGAAATGCAGGGCAAAGAGCCCTTTACAACCATCCAACTGCCGCAAGCGGTGATAAGTTTAAAGCAAGGTGTTGGTCGCCTGATCCGTGATAAATCTGACAAAGGTGTGCTGATCATTTGCGATAATAGGCTAGTTACGCGAAAATACGGGCAGACATTTTTAAAGAGTTTACCAGCGATGAAACGTACACGCAGTCTGGAAACCGCAACGACATTTCTTGAGAATATAAAATAATATGAAACATAATTTGTTAGCAATTGATGCATCAACCGAAGCTTTGAGCTTGGCTCTGTACTTTAATGGACAGACCTATCGCTATTTTGAGGAATGTCCGCAGCAGCATAGCCAAAAAATTCTCCCACAGATTGAACAGATGCTAGATAAAGCAAACTGCCAATTAAAAGACCTAGATGGCATTGTATTCGGCCGCGGCCCAGGCAGTTTTACTGGCGTTCGCATAAGCGTAGCGATAGCGCAGGGATTGGCCTATTCGTGTGATTTACCGCTAGTGGGTGTGTCAACACTAGAAGCAATGGCGCTACAGGCTGTGCGTGAGTTGAAAGTCGAACAGGTTATAAGTGGTATTGATGCTCGGATGGGGGAGATATATCTTGCTCAGTACGAACTCGCAAGCGATGGTTGTATCAATTTACTTGGGGACGAAGTTGTATGCTCCCCAGAGGATGTGAAACATTACGAGACCGCTATCAATGCCGTGGGTACTGCTTGGCAGGCGTATCCTGAAATTGCAGGGCCTTGCAACCTTGTCGTTAGCAATGACATTAGGTTACCAGATGCCTTTTATATGCTTGAACTTGGTGATATTGCGTTTAGTCATGGCTTGACCGTAAAGGCTGCCGATGCACAACCGCACTATGTAAGAGATACTGTAACTTGGAAAAAGTTGCCAGGTCGCGAATAATCTTATATTTTTAAAGTAGTCGTTAATTCGGTGCAGACAATGAAGACGCAACTAATTTTACAAAATCAGCACACGTATCAGCTTAAGCCGGCAATAAAAAAAGCCCGTGAGCAGGCTGAGTCTGTACCGAACCCAGTCGAAAATGTAAGCTTTGTCAAAACATCTGAGAAAGGTATTGAGCTTGCAAAGAAACTGCAAAATGAATTTACCTCAACGATATATGACCAACCAAATTTTAAGACCAGTAAGGCAATAGGCACATATATGGCAATCAATAATCAGCAGCGTCGCAGCGATATTGAAAGCTTAATAGGCGTAAATGTATACGCCTGAACGAATGAAAATTATTCAAGGCTTATTGAAATCTTCTATTTGTATTCTTTAAAAAACTAGGTATTGTTTAAAGAAAAAAACGAGTCTTGTATTTGTCTACTTCAATACTAAACAAGTTTAACCGCCTAGCAGTAAAGATATCTGCTAACACCATGATATTGTCGTTACGAGAGGGGTATATTGCACTCATCCCTTTCTTTATTGTTGCCTCTTTAATCACACTTTTAAATCAATGGCTTGATATAGCGGCAAAAGGTTTTGAACACCAATACTTGAACCAGTTTAATCAACTTGTGTGGGGGCTGTTTCCTTTACTTAGTTTGATCTCATTCTCTTACCATTTAGCTAAAAACTTGAAAGTTCATACTATTGCAGCGCCTATTTTGGTAATAACTTGTTTTACCGCGACAACGGGTTACATGTATATTGAGAATAACAGTATTCATATTGACCATACACAAGGTGTATTATATTCCTTGTTTATGCCAATATTTTGCAATTATTTATTGTCTTATTTAATGCAAATAAAATTATTTAGAATCGTTAATGTCAGTTCTATTAGTTTATTCCTAAGAAAACATATTAATTTAATCTTTCCCTATATGGCAGTCACCACTATCACGCTGATGTTATATCCATATATTGACAATACTGCCACGTGGTTTGCGCAAACCCTATCAAATGCGCAAGTAGAGTTGAGCGCTCTGGGTAAGCTGTTTATGCAGCTGCTAAGCTCACATATGTTATGGTTTTTAGGCGTACATGGAGATAATACCTATCAAATTTTAGCTCCTACTCATTTTACGCATTACCTTTTGGGGTCATCGGTCGAAAACTATCATTTTTTCTCTGTTTTTGTTCTACTTGGCGGCACTGGCTGCGTGTGGGGGATTATCATTGCGAGTTTTTTATTAAAAGAAGCTCGTCATGAGCAGCATATTGCAAAAATATCTTTGCCACTGGCGGTATTCAATATCAGTGAGGTTATGATCTACGCGCTGCCTATTGTATTTAACCCATATATACTATTGCCATTTTTATTGGCACCTATGTTGAACGCTATTGTTGCTTACTACTGTTTGTCATTGGGAGTGATTACAGTAATACCAGACCAATCAGTTCCTTGGTTTACGCCCATTTTTATCAACGCGTGGTTATTAACGCAAAGCTATAGCGCATTGTTATTACAGTTGGTGTTAGTGCTTGCGAATGCCGCTATATATTATCCTTTTCTTAAAATCTATCAACGTCAAAGCATGTCAGGGAAGGCATTGGATATGCTGGTAAAACGCTATTCGGCTGGACGCCAAATCGAAGACAAAGCAGAAAGTATGTTTGCCATTCACCATAGTGAAAAGCAGCTAGAACATCACAGCTTAAAACAGGTGACGGACGCGTTGAATAAAGGTGCGTTAACACTTTACTACCAGCCAAAAATAGCACTAAAAACGAATAAAGTCATAGGGTTTGAAGCACTGTTAAGACTAACCTATAGCGATGGCTCAGTGCAAGGCCCGTGGTTTTTAGACACGTTAGCAAAGCATAATTTACTAGATGTCATCGATAACTATGTGATAGATCAGCTTGAAGTTGACCTTGAACGGTTTGCAAGTGCCGGATACGCGCCAAAGGTTAGTTTTAACATATCCCCCGACAACCTACTAAACGGCGGATATAAACGGATTGTGAAAGCATTTTCTCGTTTTGAAGAACAAGTTGAAGTTGAACTCTTGGAGTCTAGCTATATTGAGGATTTCGCTACAACTATAGAGGTAGTTAATCACTTAAAGCGGCATCATATTCGCTGTGCAATGGATGACTTTGGCACAGGCTATTCTTGTTTGTCAGTACTGTCAAAGCTCAATATTGACACCATCAAACTAGATAGAAGTTTATTACCTGAGTCTAATAACCTTAAATCAGAAACCTTGTATAAACATTTAGCTCAGCTATGTACTCAGCTAGGTTTTAAAACTGTTGCAGAAGGCGTTGAAACAAGGGAAGAAGAACGAGTAGTAAAAGCTGCCAATATCGATTGTGTTCAGGGGTTCTTATACCACCAAGCAATGCCAATCGATGAGGCAATTGAGCTGTTAGCAAAATCAGAGACGATTTGAGTAACCGCCTCTAATCATTGGTTACTTTTCAATAAATGAAATTAATTTGTCCGCAATATGGGTGTTATTTTGAGAGCCAATGAACTGGCTTGCACCTTTACCATAAGCAAATACTTGCACGTCGATTGCCGTGTGCCCACTGGTTGTCCAACCTGTGAAACTCGCTTTGCTAATAATAGTCTTTATGGCTTGCGCGAGCTCTTTTTCCCCTTGAGATTTAGCTTGTTCAAGCAATAGTTTGTTTTGATTATCAAAAGGTAACTTTGTTGACGTATTCCAAATTGGCGCAATATCATCACTGGCTAACATTTGCTTCGCAATGGTTTCTGCGGAAGCACTTACACCTTTAATTACATCACTTTCCCAGCGATATTGACCGTTAGCACCCAGCGTCAAACCACCTGTTGAATGGTCGGCGGTAACGATGAGTAATGTATCAGGGTTTTCGTCAACGTAGCGCTTTGCGACTTTTATAGCATTGGCAAAATCGTGCATTTCGTGCATAGCACAGGCTATATCGTTAGCGTGGCCACACCAATCGATTTGACTGCCTTCTACCATGACAAAAAAGCCTTGCTTGTTTTTATTGTTCAGCAAAGACAGAGCTTTACTAGTCATTTTTTCTAAGCGGTCAGGGTGCTGGTCAATCGCAAATGGCATACCCACAGGCGCGAAAAGCCCAAGAGCTGGAATGGACTGTATATTGGCAAGCTCATCAATATTGTCGCTATAGGCGTAACCTGCGGCTTTAAATTCCTCAACTAAGTTTCTATCTTCACGAATAAAATACTTAGTTCCGCCACCTAGCATCAAGTCGACGGGTAGCTTACCGGAGATTTTGTTATCAATATAATCATTAGCGATGTCATCATAGTTGCGACGAGATTCGTTATGTGCAGCAAAACTCGCTGGGGTTGCGTGATTAATTTGCGAAGTTGCTACAAGCGCCGTTGTCATACCTTGACTTTTTGCCAGTTCTAGCATGGTTTTTAAAGGTTTTTTTTCAGTATTTACCGCTATAGCACCGTTGTAACTTTTTGTACCAGTACTTAGCGCTGTTGCGCCGGCTGCGCTGTCTGTCACAACCGTATCATCATCTGGATATGTGTGAGCCATGCCTACTAATATCGAATCAAATACGGTTGGCTCAACCTCTTTGGTTTTCTTATCATCCATATAATAGCGATATGCCGTAGTGTAGGTTGGGCCCATACCATCACCGATCATATAAATGATATTCTTTGGCATTGATGCAGCAAACGCATTGGTACTCAAAACAATACTTGTGGCAAGCACACTGAGTGATCTTTTCATTTAAATATCCTTTGTATTCCCGTGTTTATCTTGAATATCATACAACGATCTAATTCAAAAATTCACAAATGAGATAAAATGACAGCCACATCAGAGCATGGCTGACTAATCGATACATGGAAGTAGATATCTTTATCTCAATGTTGTACGTATTATAAGTTGTAATGATAAAGTATTTGTATGCAATACAATATTAGATTTATGTGACTCGGATGAAAAATGCGATAGATGCCTTACACAGAATAGGGATGGCGGCTCAAACCACAAACAACAAAGGTGAAGTTGTCCTTTGTATTCATGGGTGGCTTGATAACAGCAACAGTTTTACACCCATGCTTGATAAAGCGAGTGATTCATATCAATGGGTTTCAATTGATCTAAAAGGGCATGGGAAGTCGCAATGGCGCTCTGCTGATGCACATTATTATTTCGTAGACTATGTTTATGACTTATTGAATATACTTGATGTTTTAGAGTTAGAGCGTTGCCACTTGGTTGGGCATTCTATGGGAGCAATGATCTGTGGATTGTTTTCATCTTTGTATCCACAACGGGTTAAAAGTTTAACTATGATAGAAGGCTTTGGGCTGGTGTGTACACCAGAACAAGAAGTCAAACAGCAAATTTTGCAGGCCTTTGAGCAGCGCCAAGCAAGTGATAAATTTAAAAAACGGCTTTATGCAAACTTTGCAACACTGGTCAATGCCAGAAGTAAAGCAGGGGGCCTTAATCAAAAAGATGCTGCGCTTCTCATGCAAAGAAACTCACAACAAGTGGAAGGTGGGTTTTACTTAACGATTGATCCTAGACTTAAGACTGCTTCGGCAATGCGATTTTCTTTGGCGCATGCCAAAGCGGTGCTAGAAGAAGTGGTTACCCCTAGCCTATTGATTGTCAGTGAGAAGGGCTATGATTTTGTTAAAGATAATTGTGGGCAATTCATGGATGGGTTCAAACAGATAAGGGTTGAAGAAGTTTCAGGGGGACATCATTGCCATATGGACAATCCCCAAGAATGTATTAGTTTGATTGAACAGCATCTGAATAGAAATACATTAACATAATTGTATATTTCGACTAAATGTGGGAATATCACCGGATTAGAGTATTTGCTCAATTGTTAAAGCGCCTTATATAGATTAAGGTAACGTATCAAAAAAATAACTAAAACACAGGAGCTAAGAGTGGAGAAAATCTGGCTAAAGCGCTACCCAGAGGGTATGCCTGAAACTATTGACCCAGAGCATTACAACTCATTGCTTGAATTGTTTGACAAAAGTTTTACCGAGTTCGCATCTTTACCCGCATACAGCAACATGGGAAAGACACTCACATATAAACAAGTTGATGAAAAAACTAAAGCTGTAGCAAGCTATCTTCAGAACACACTGAAACTAGGCAAAGGAGATAAAGTTGCAGTAATGATGCCAAACTTACTGCAAACACCACTAGCAATTTTAGGCATTTTACGTGCTGGATGTACGGTTGTTAATGTTAACCCACTATACACGGTACGCGAGCTAGAACATCAACTTAACGACTCAGAAACCAAAGCTATTTTCATCCTTGCTAATTTTGCACAAACGCTGGAAAAAGCATTGCCCAAAACTCAAGTTAAGCACATTGTGTTAACTGAGATAGGCGATATGATGGGGGGAGTTAAAAAGCACCTTGTTAATTTTGTTGTTAAACACATTAAGAAGATGGTGCCAGAGTTTTCTTTACCGCAGGTGATTCCATTTAAAGATGTTGTTAATGCAGATCCTAACGCATATCAAGTACCAGATGTGAATTTAAATGATCTGGCTTTTTTGCAATATACTGGTGGTACAACCGGTGTATCAAAAGGCGCAATGCTTACTCATGGCAATATGGTCGGCAATCTTGAGCAAGTATCAGGCTGTTTAGATAAAGTGTTGGATAACGGTAAAGAAATCGTCATCACGGCGCTTCCGCTGTATCATATTTTTGCACTAACTGCGAACTGCTTAACCTTTATGAAGTACGGTGGACACAATATCCTGATCACTAACCCACGTGATATGCCTGCATTTGTTAAGGAACTGGCTAAGTACCCGTTTACCGCAATCACTGGTGTAAATACATTATTTAATGGACTACTAAACACCCCAGGTTTCGACCAGCTAGACTTTTCACACCTTAAAATGTCACTAGGTGGTGGCATGGCGGTTCAGCGCCCAGTTGCAGAGCGTTGGCAAAAAGTTACACGTAGCAAACTAATGGAAGGCTATGGACTAACTGAGTGCGCGCCATTGGTTACGATTTGCCCTTATGATTTAGATGGTTACAATGGCTCGATTGGATTGCCAGCACCAAGCACGGAACTAAAAATCGTGTTGGAAAATGGCGAGGAAGCTGCGTTAGGTGAAGCGGGCGAGCTGTGCGTAAAGGGTCCACAAGTTATGGCTGGCTATTATAATCGCCCAGATGCGACTGCCGAATGTTTGAAAGACGGCTGGTTCGCAACGGGTGATATTGCGACCTATGACGAAGAAGGGTTCTTCTATATCGTTGATCGTAAAAAGGATATGATCATCGTTTCAGGCTTTAACGTCTTCCCAAATGAGGTGGAAGAAGTTGTTGCTATGCATGATGGTGTGTTGGAAGTGGCTGCGGTTGGCGTTCCTCACGATGTCAGTGGTGAGCAAGTTAAAGTATTTGTCGTGAAAAAAGACCCTTCTTTGACGGAAAAGGATATAATTAAACATTGTCGTGATAATCTGACTAATTATAAGGTACCCAAGTTGGTGGAGTTCAAAGATGAGCTACCAAAAACTAACGTTGGTAAAATCCTACGCAGGGCCTTAAAAGAATAAAGAATAGCCGGCATTAGCCGGCTTTTTTTATAACAAAAATATGTCTAGGAGACGCAGTGCAGTACCAAGTTATTCAATCCCAAAATGAGCTAAACAAGTTTGTCGATAGTATCTCCAATGCCCAGGTTGTCGCTTTAGATACGGAGTTTATGCGTCGTCGAACTTTGTACCCTGAAGTTGCATTGATCCAGGTATTTTCCCAAAACCACTTGGCTTTGATTGACCCTCTTTTGGAGTTGGACTTAGGAGCTTTGTGGGAGGTGTTCAAAAACCCAAATATACTAAAAGTATTGCATTCACCTTCCGAAGATATTGAAGTATTTCAAAAGTTTGCCGGATTTGTGCCATCCCCAATTTTTGATACTCAGTTTGCGCTTCAAGTGTTAGGGAAGGGCAATTGTGTTGGGTTTGCCAATATGGTTAACACTATTTTGGAAGTTGAAATAGACAAAAGTGAGTCTCGCACCAATTGGTTGCAAAGGCCTTTGACTCAAAAGCAATTGGACTATGCTGCATCAGATGTATTTTATTTGATGCCATGTTTTGAATTCATCTACAAGCAAGTGAGTGAAAGCGGCTTGATTGACGTTGTGATAGCTGAAAGTGAATTGGTCGCCAAGAAACGTGCTTTTATGGTACCTGATGATCAAGTCTACCTAGATGTAAAAAATGCTTGGCAGTTGAAACCGAGAGATTTAGCGGTACTAAAAGAGTTAGCAGCTTGGAGACGTAACAAGGCAGAGAGGAAAAACTTAGCACTGAGTTTTGTGCTTAAAGAACATAATATGGTGGAGGTTGCAAAACGTCGCCCAACTTCGCTTAATGGTTTGCGCAATGTTCCAGGTATCGAAGCGATGGAAGTAAACCGCTCAGGAAAAGAAATCTTAGCGTGTATAGAAAGAGGAAAATCGATATCAGAGCCACAGTGTCCGCAAAAATTATTACGTTTAATCGATTATCCAAACTATAAAAAAGCGGCAAAAGAGCTAAGTACTAAGATTAAACACATTGCTCAGAATAATGCTATACCAGCCGATGTATTAGCTTCCAAAAAGCAAATCAATCAATTGATCAGCTGGAACTGGAAAAAAACAGCAGAAGAGCGAGCTTGCTTGCTAAAACCTGATTTGTTGCAGCCTTGGCGCTATGAATTAGTTAAGGAAGAACTCAAAGATTGGGATGTTTAATTGAACAATCCGTCAGACCTAATATCTACCTGCTGATAACGACGAACGCATCGGCAGGTAGATTTTGTAAATGACCATCTGGTTATTTCGATTCTTTATCGTCATCAGGTAATGTGACGTTAAGCTCCAAAACAGCTAAATCATCTTCATTTTGCTCAAACTGTACGTTTACTGCATCAGAGTCAACTTTTACATATTTACGGATCACATCAAGAATGTCTTGCTTGAGTTGTGGCAAGTAATCTGGTGTGCCTCTTTTTGAACGCTCATGGGCAACGATGATCTGCAAACGCTCCTTGGCAAGCGATGCGCTACTTTTCTTCTCCGAACGAAAATAGTCAAGTAAAGACACGTTAACCTCCAAAAATCCGTTTTAGTAAACCTTTTTTCTCGACATCAAGAAAACGAAAATCGATAATTTCACCCAATAAACGATTAATGGCATCGCTATATGCCTGACCTGCATCTGATTCGCCATCAAGCACAACAGGCTGGCCCGAGTTAGAGGCGTTTAATACCGCTTTTGACTCTGGAATAACACCGAGTAAGTCGATTGCCAGGATCTCTTGCACGTCTTCTACAGATAGCATTTCACCATTTGCAACACGCTCAGGATTATAACGGGTAAGGAGTAGATGCTCTTTAACCGGATCTAACCCCATCTCAGCGCGTTTTGACTTACTTTGCAAAATACCTAAAATTCGGTCTGAATCTCGAACAGATGACACCTCAGGGTTGGTGGTTACAATCGCTTCATCCGCGAAGTAAAGCGCCATCATTGCACCGGCTTCGATACCTGCTGGCGAGTCACAGATGATAAAGTCAAAGTTGTCTTTCATTTCGCCTAGAACACGTTCAACACCTTCTTTGGTCAGTGCGTCTTTATCTCGCGTTTGCGATGCGGGAAGTATGTATAGCTTCTCAACGCGCTTATCTTTGATCAGCGCCTGATTTAAATTTGCTTCACCATTGATAACGTTTACAAAATCATAAACGACTCGGCGTTCACACCCCATTATCAGGTCAAGATTACGAAGGCCAATATCAAAATCGATGATGGCTGTTTTGTAGCCTTTAAGTGCAAGGCCAGTACCAATAGCTGCGCTAGACGTAGTTTTGCCTACACCGCCTTTACCTGAAGTTACGACAATAATTTTTGCCATGTGATTTATCCTTTGACCAAAGCTGTTATTTCTAATGAATCATTTTTTTGTTTTACTTGTGCTGCCTGTCCCCAATGTTCTCCTTGTAAAGAATCACTGATCCAGTAGCTACCATTTACAGAAACCAATTCTGCTTCAAGACGCTGACAATAAATTGTTGCGTCATCGTATCCTTGAGCTCCTGCAATTGCTCGGCCTCTCAAAGTACCATAAATATGAATATTTCCATCCGCTATTACTTCTGCACCGTGACTTACCGCACCCATAACTATCAAGTCTCTGTTTTTAGCATATATTTGTTGACCTGAACGAACGGTGGCGTGAACGGTTTGTGGCGGTAAATAAACTTCTTTTTCAACTTTTACCACTTCAGCGTTGCTCGTTTTGTCAGCGATAGGCTTAGCATTATCTTTACTGTAATTTAAAACTGATAATGTGGCGGCTTTAGCTGCTTCATTGTGCTGTTCGGTTCCGTTGCAGATACCCACGGGATTGAGCTGTAAGTCAATCAGTGTTTGTTTCAACGTTACAAAGTCAACGTCGGCATCCTGTAATTTGGCGAGGTTAATGACTATCGGTGCACCGATAAAAAACTTGGGTGCCTGAGATATTTTTTCGTCTAGTGCCTTGCTAAGTTGTTGGATGTCAACCGAGAACAAGTGCAACACAGACAGGGTAAAAAGGTTCCCTTTTAACTCAAATGTTTGTTCTGACATAAGCGCTCTATAAAATGCATACTTAATACTTTAAACAGTCTCTGATCAATTCTTTTTATGTGGAATAAAAAATGAGTCTGTTAGGGCGTAATTGTTATTTTGGCCCCGTATTATAAACGTTTGTAAGTCGCAAAACTTTCCAAATACAATGAGTGTCATGGTATAGTGCCGTTTAGACATAAGCAAGAATTTATAGGGTTATAATGCTCACTGCTGTATATAAAAGCTCAAAAAAAGCTGATACCTACCTTTATGTAGAAAAGCGCGATGATTTTACTAAAGTGCCAGAACCATTAATGGACATGTTTGGCCGTCCACAGTTTGTTATGATGTTTGATTTATCAAAAAGAGATAAGCTAGGCATCGCAGATATTGCCTTGGTTAAGGACAAGTTAAGTAGTGAAGGATTTTACTTACAACTTCCTCCACCAGAAGACAATCTTCTAGATCAATTTAAAAAACAAAATGGAGTGTCCAGTGATTAAAAAGTTAACTGTGCTAGTGAGTGCATTGTGCTTATCTAGCTCTGTTTGGGCGAATACACAAGAGAAGTTCGATAAATACGTCGCTGAGTTAAAAGTAGAAGCGCAAGCCAAAGGATATGATCAAGCTTTGATAGACGAAGCATTTTCGACAGCAAAGTTTAAGAAGAAGGTCATTACCAATGATAAAAACCAGCCTGAAGTTGTTGAAACATTAGAAACCTATCTACCTAAACGCGTTCCAAAATGGAAAATAAATCAAGCGCGTAAGCTATATAAAGAACATCAAGAAATTCTAGAAAAAATTGCCAACGAATATGGAGTACAAGCTCGTTTTATTGTTGCTCTATGGGGACTGGAAAGTAATTTCGGCCGTATCCAAGGTGGATACCCTGTTATCAGCGCGCTGGTGACGTTGGCGTTTGATGGCCGTCGTGAAGCTATGTATAAGCGCCAATTATGGGCTGCGCTAGACATTTTAAAAGCCGGTCATATTACTCTTGAAGATTTTAAAGGCTCTTGGGCCGGGGCAATGGGGCAAACTCAATTTATGCCAACCTCTTTCAATTCATATGCGGTTGATTACGATAAAGATGGTAGAAAGGATATTTGGACAACTGAGGTTGACGCGTTTGCTTCAATCGCAAACTACCTAAAACAGGCTGGTTGGGACGACAATCTGACTTGGGGTAGACAGGTTAAGCTTCCAGATGATTTTGATAATAAATATATTCTTAAACGTGGTACAAAAACCCGCAAAGAGTGGCTTGATTACTGGAAAGAGTCAGAGCGTAACTTGGCTGATTGGCAAGCATTGGGTTTACGTCGCGCTGATGGCACGGATTTACCGAAAGTCGACGTGACAGCCGCACTTGTAATGCCTGATGATATCAATGGTCGAATGTATCTAGCGTATGATAATTACAAGGCATTAATGCACTGGAACCGTTCATACTACTTCGCCACAAGCGTTGGATACTTATCAGACAGAATAGCGTATCCGAAGTTATAAAACTCACAGGCGCGGTATGGCCTGTTCGTACGCTCACTTGACATAAAAAAGGCAGCATTCCAACATGCTGCCTTTTTGTTACGGCTTAAATGCCTACAAGTGTGTAATGAATTCCTATATGTTCTTTTACTAAGCTTCGATGTCAGTAATATGAAAGTGGTTGAACTTTTCCCCAAAAAACTCGGTACGAAAACGCTGTATAAGCCAAAATGGTCGGAACGACTACTACAACGCCATAGAATAAGAATCGTAGAGATTCAGGTGCCGCAAGGGCTTCAAAAATAGTGAGCTTTCCCGGCACAACATAAGGGTAGAAGCTGTAAAGTAAGCCAAAGAAACATAAAATAAAGATCACGCAAGAGATCAGAAACGGCAGCCAACTACCAACGCTAGGCTGGTGCTTTAATTTCCATAATACGCGGTCAAGCAATACAAACATTACAAGGCAGACTATGGGCATAGGAAGTAATAGCAGTAGGATCTCTGACTCAAACCAACGTACGTAAACACTGTGGTTGATAATAGGATTGATTGCAGATACTGCCATGACACCAAAAAAGGCCATACGTGTTGCAAGCTGGCACCAAGCGATGGCTTTTAGTTGTAATTCGTCTTGTGTTTTTAAAACGAGCCACGCAGCGCCAATTAAAGCATAGGCAGCCACTACACCAATACCGCTGAGACATGCGAATATAAAGGCAAGCACGCTTTGTTCAAATGACATAACGTACAAACCTAGCATATAACCCTGTGTGAAAGCGCTGATGATAGAGCCGATTTTAAAAAGTTTGTTCCACATAGACTTACGTTTAATTTTTGCTTTGGCTCTAAAGTCAAAGGCAACCCCACGAATAATAAGACCTATAAGCATAACCGTGATAGGCAAATAAAGCGCTTGCAGTATCATGCTATGGGCAGCGGGAAAGGCGATAAGTGCCAAGCCAACTGCCAACACTAACCAAGTCTCATTGGCATCCCAAAATGGACCAATAGACGCAATCATTGAGTCAGCATGGTGCTCATTATCCGTTGGCAGTAAGATCCCAACGCCTAAGTCGTAACCATCTAATACAGCGTAGAGTAAAATAGCCAGCGCCATCAGCGAGGCATAAACGAAAGACAGCATTTGTGCATCAAGCATAAACATTCTCCTCAATGGAGGGTTTTTGGTATTCTTCAACTTCAACAGATTTGTCAGCAGTGTAGAAAAGCGTTCGAACGTAGGCGATAAGTAGCAGCACATACACAGTTAAATAAGCTATGAGGGAGATAAGCACATTATCGCTGGCCACTTGAGTGACGGCCTCTTCAATGCGTAGCACACCAGATACGAGGTAGGGTTGGCGACCAATTTCTGTTACATACCACCCAGACAGTGTGGCTATCCATCCAGAAAAGGTCATGGCGATGAGTGTCTTAAGCTGCCAAGGCGCAAGCGTATTATTACGCCACAGCGTAAAGCGAAAATATAGTGCAACGACAATCATTAACATACCCATGCCCACCATAATTCTAAAACCAAAAAAGACAGGCTTTACAGGTGGAGTCGCATCAGGAAATTCATTTAGTCCTTTGATTTCACCATTTTTATCATGAGTTAAAATAATGCTCGCCATATTGGGAATAGCGATTTCAAAATTGTTAGATTTGGTTTGTTCGTTAGGAATAGCAAACAGGAGGAGGGGGGCGCCTTTTTCAGTTTCCCAAACGCCTTCCATTGCAGCTACTTTTTGTGGCTGATGCTCAAAGGTATTCAAACCATGTAAATCGCCGACAAACATTTGTAGCGGTGCAAGCAGTGCAGCAACAGTTAATGACACTTTTAGGGTCAGCTGAGGCGCTTTTTTATCATCACCTTTTAACAGTCTATAACTGCTAACACCTGCAATCAGAAATGCGGCGGTTAAGCCACTGGCTAGCAGCGTATGTGAAAGCCTGTAGGGGAATGAAGGGTTAAATATGACCAAAAACCAGTCGGTTGGGAATACTACACCATCGCGTACCTCAAACCCAGATGGTGTTTGCATCCAAGAATTTAGAGATAGAATCCAAAATGCTGAGAGACTGGTGCCTATTGCAACGATTACCGTTGATAGTGTATGAACTCTTGCAGAAACACGTTTCATTCCAAATAGCATGACGCCAAGAAATGTGGCTTCCATAAAAAACGCCGTTAACACCTCATAGCCAAGCAACGGGCCAGCAATATTACCCACCTTTTCCATGAAGCCTGGCCAGTTTGTGCCGAATTGAAATGACATGGTGATACCACTGACAACACCAAGGGCGAAGGTAAGGGCAAAAATTTTAACCCAAAAGCGATAAGCGCGGAGCCATACAGGGTGTTGGGTCTGGTCGTATCTAATTTTAAAATAAACTAAAAACCATGCTAACGCGATGGTAATGGTGGGAAATAAAATGTGAAAACTAATGTTTGCAGCAAACTGAATTCGCGACAACAGCAAGGTATCAAGCATGACGCACCTCGGCGATTAAGATTTCTTAAGTAACTTATCCTTTAAATCAATCACTTTTCCAACAGAAGAACCTAGCTTCATTAGTGTCTGCAATTGCTCTGGGGATAGACGTTGTAACTCTGCTGACCATTTTGTAACGGTCTCTAATAGGTCATGAATAGCTTGGATTTGGTTTTGTGCGTATTCCTCCTCCGCAGAGTTGGGGCCATCAAGGATCTGATCGCGTAAAAGTGAAAGTGTTGGGTCAATCTCGCGTTTCCTGCGTTCTTCAAAAACACGATTAGCAAGGTCCCAGATACTGCCACTGGGCGCATAGTATTCTTTCCTATCGCCGGGAATATGTGTCACTTTGACTAGCTGCCAAGACTGCAATTCTTTGATACCCATGCTGACATTGCCTCGACTGATTTTTAGTGACTCGGCTATCTCATTAGCGGTCAAAGGTTGTTCGTGAATGACTAGTAGGCCTACCATTTGTCCTATGGTGCGGTTAAAGCCCCAGCGACTTCCCATCTCGCCGCAATGAAGTACAAAGTTTTCAATTTTCGGAGATAAAATCATATTTCTAAAGTTTCAGTAATTATTGAAACTTTAATATATAGAGAGCGTTGATTGAGATCAAGTAGTATTTTTTGCGCTATGGAAAGTATTCAAGGCAAAAGAGGTAGAGTTGTAAGAATGGGCGAACGGGATATTTAAAGAAGGGACTTAAAGTTTTAAGTCCCAATGCATCATTATTTTGTGTAAAGCGGCAAAGCTGTGCCTTTTACTTGGGTATATTCAACGACTGCGACAGGATAAAACTCAGTTTTTCTGAGTGCTTTGGCTGTTTTACTACTAGAGTGGCCTGCCCAGAAATAACCAATGAAAGGTTGTACCCAACCAGATTCCGAACTCAAAATACCAGGCAATTGAGCATGTTTATCACTGCTTGGTTGAAAACGCTGTGGTAAAACGTTATCGCCAACACTATAAAGTGGGGTTTGCATGCCCACCTTTCTCAAGTAACTTAACTCGATGACAGGAGTGTAATCAGGAATATTGGTCACTTGTAGATCAACATAATGTTCGCTTATGCGATAACTAAAATCGGCTAGTGATTTGGGGTAGCCCCAAATTTCGATACCAGCACGAATAGCCGAGGGGTTATTGAGCTCTAGATCCTGATTATACATTGCATAGTCAGAGGGTAAATTCTGTTGCATATTGACCGAATTTGCCTGTGCCATGATCTGTTGTGCAGCCAATAAATACGACATCTTCTCTTGATTGCTGGCGTAAACAGGTAAACATGGTAGCTCAAGTTCAGGCGCTGATTTACGTTTTACGGCAATTGTATTGACGGTTTCAGCGTATGCACCAACAGGGCTGGATGTAATATCTTGGAAATATAGCACACCAATACTTTGATTAGTGCCCTTACCATCGCACTCTATCTCAATGGGTTCGAACGCTTTATTAGCTATAAATTTAGCTGATTGTTTGGTGTTGATAATTGATAAAAATGCAGTGGTTAGATTGCCAGACACATGGAAAGGCATTGACACAAGCGTACCGTCGCTTAGCTGGATGTGTTCACTTACAGGGTATTGCTCCGTCAAACTTTGTGCAAAACTAGCGCTACATACCGATGCACATACGGCTACTAGCCCAAATCCAAAGGCTTTGTGTTTGTTCATTCTTTTTTCCTTTTCGATGATTTTATTGTCCCATTATTCGGGCTGGCTAAAGTACCATGGTTTTGTTTTTGAACAAATAAAAACTGGATATAGATTAGGTAAGGAAAGATTAAAAAACGCCGCTAGAGCGCGGCGTTAGTTGGCTAAATTGGCGTTATCTTACGGCGATCATGATGATGCCAGGTAAGATAAAGAAAGACCCAAGTACATAACCCAGCGCTGCACTTTTGTTATTAGCGCCAATTTGGGCAAGTTTTTCTGCGCATGTTAGTGGCAGCTCTCTTAGCACTGGAATGCCATAAATAAGCGCAACTGCCAGCACATTAAACATCACGTGGACTAAAGCGATAGTTAATGCAACTTCAGCTGCAGGTCCTGTGATTGACGTAGCTGCAAGTAGAGCTGTGATAGTTGTACCAATATTAGCGCCCAAAGTGAATGGGTAAATTTGACGCGTAGTGAATACACCACTGCCAGCAAGCGGGATCATTAAGCTGGTGGTTGTTGATGACGATTGCACCATTATTGTAACTGCTGCACCTGAACCAATACCAGCAAGAGGCCCACGTCCTAATGCGCTATGAAGTATGTCTTTTGCACGGCCTACTAACGCCTTTTTAAGCAGTTTACCAAGCGCAGTTACAGCGAATAAAATAAGGCCGATACCTGCAATTACCATCGCTACACCCAGTAATTTACCATCTAGAAAGCTCAGGGCATCTTTGATTACACCTACAGTCGGCTTAACTAGAGGCTTGATAAAGTTATAGCTTTTCAACGACAGGTCCGCGTCACCAACAAACATATGAGACAAGCTAGCGGCTAGTTTTTGTAGTATGCCGAACATGATTTCTAGCGGTAGGAAGATAGCGACAGCAATCAGGTTAAAAAAGTCGTGAACAGTCGATGCTGCAAAAGCACGTTGAAACTCATCTTTAGATCTGATGTGACCAATCGAAACCAACGTGTTTGTGATGGTTGTGCCTATGTTTGCACCCATGACCATAGGAATTGCGATAGCGATAGGTAGGCCGCCTGCGACTAAACCAACGATGACAGAGGTCACAGTCGATGAAGACTGTACTAAAGCTGTAGCAAGCGCTCCGAGCAGTAGTGCGACAAATGGGTTTGTTGCAAATGCAAAGATTTCTTTGGCGCCATCGCTGCCACCAGAGGCAAGCTTAAAGCCACCGCTGACTGTACCAACGGCTACCAAAACGGCGTAAACCAATAAAACGATAGCTGCCCAGTTTAAGAACTTATATAAGCCAGAGTGTGCGGAGTTTCGCATAGATTTTCTCATTGTCCTGCATCAAATATGACAATTTGATGATGTTTTTATTTCAAGGACGCGGATTTAAACATGAGATTGTTACAGAAATATTTCACTTATGCGTTTTTTTCAATGAAGTAGGTACTCAAAGTACGGAAACGCCAAAGTCGTTTGACTTATTTTAATTTGATGAAAAGCGTTGGCTAAGGTTTGCGCTTGTACTTGGGTGTACCTTTTTAATAATCAATTCTAATCCTTTAGTGTTATTTTTGTTTTAAATCAAAAAAAACATAAATATTTTCATTGTCCCTAAATAGGGCGTTACCACATAGAGGCGTCTTCAAGCGTATCGTTTATCGAAATAAATTTATTGTAAATATTAAGTTGTTTGCTGCGATAAAACAAAGTGTTGAGTTATGCACATTGAGTTGCAAAAAGTGCAGCATTATTCAGTTTACAGCATTTTAATCTCAAATTTCTGTTTGTTTATCAGCAGTTCTGTTCATTTTTGTGTGCCAAATGTAAAAAAAATGTATTTATAGTGTGTTGATCTATGCTTTATATAGATGAACGCTAACTGAATATTTTGTTTTTACCTAATGCGTTAGCAAAGCTATCTAATTCTTTATTCGCATGTGAGGGTTAAAGCATAGAGAATCACTCAGTTAGTAATAAAGTATTGTTTCCTGCGCGTTTGGTGGTCGAGTCTATGAGCGTGGGGAATATTTGATGCTGTTGAGCTATCCCGCTTAATGGTCATTAAAGATCCCTACCAGAGGTAAAGGTCTGGTATACAAATGGTTTAGTGAAGGAGTATATGAAATGTTTAAAGGTATAAATTGTTTTGTGAGCAAGCCTAAGTGGACAACATCGGGGTCATGCCTGAAAAGTGTCGCATTAAGTACATTTGCTTTGATAAGTGCTATTTCTTTTAATAGCGCGCATGCTTTAGGTACTGAGTTTGCAGGTTGTATGGAAGAGACCGCAGGTTTTGCAGTGCAATGTACAGCAAATGACGTAAAAGTGGCTGGGGTGTCGAGTAATCCAGATGGTACTCCGATGTTGGAAATATTAGATGATGGCTGTGCGTATCAAGGAGATACAGTGCAATTCACAGCAACATTTGATATCGAAACAACTTCAAAAGAGCGTCATGACATAGGTATTTACTTTGTAACTGACGGCGATCCAAACAATGACGGCGCACAAAGTGGTCAATGTAGTATTTCAACTTTGCCATTTGCACCAACTCCACCTTGGCTTGATTTAGATGGTACGAATGATCCATTCCCGGGAACCACTGGTCCATCGGGTGTACAAGATGAGTGTGGCGATATCAGCAAGCCAGATTTCAACCCACTGTCACCGACATTTACGCTGACAGCTACCTGTGTGGACCCAGATAATGATGGTCAGTTAAATCTGCCTTATTGTACGAGTTGGCGTCAGTCTGGTGCAAACGAGCTGTGTGTTAATCCAAGCGACGCATATCCAGGTTCTCCATCAAAATGTAAGTGTGATAATACCTTTAATATTCCAATCGCAGTGCCACCGGCAGAGTTGTTAGTCAACAAATCAGTGACCCCTGAAACCTTGCTCGAGCCAGGCGGTAACGCTACATTCACTGTATCTGTAACCAATGTCGGTATTGACCCACAAAATAATGTAACACTAAACGTATTAACGGATAGCATTTATGGTGATATTACGACGGCAGGCCACGATGACATTTTGAGTACCACATGTAGTGTGCCTCAAGTGATCCCATCGGATGACCGTAACCCTGGTGGTATTGATACGTATACTTGTCAATTCACAACCAGTATTGTGGGTAACGCGGGCGATGTGGAAATAGATGTTGTTACAGCAAGTGGTGTTGACGACAACGGTAATGCATTAAGTGGTGACGATACCGCGCAAGTCGCTATTATTGATTCTGCACCAAGTATTACATTAGTAAAAACTGCGTCACCTACTCAATTACCAGAACCAGGAGGGTTGGTTAGCTTCACAACGGTGATTGATAATACCAGTGCAGCAAGTTCGGATCCAATCACTATCACATCTTTGGTAGATAACATTCATGGTGACTTAAATGGTCAAGGTGACTGTGCTGTACCGCAAGTGATAAATGTGGGGGCTCAATACAGCTGTACATTCTCAGCTCAAGTAAGCGGTAATGCAGGTGACTCAGAAACCGATACGATCACAGCAATTGGCGCAGATGACGAAGGTAATGCGGTGAGTGCGAGTGATTCAGCAACCGTGATTATTCTCAATACGCCATCTAGCATTGAAGTGATTAAAACGGCTTCTCCATCGTCATTCGATGAACCTGGGGCGAATGTTACTTACACTTACACTATCAACAATACTTCATTAGTTGATTCAGTAACAATCGATGTAGCTGATGATGACAAGCTTGGCTCAATTGCAGGTCAAGGTACTTGTAGCTTACCGCAAGTTATTGCACCAAGCGGTTCATATTCGTGTAACTTGACCACTTATGTTGCTGGAAATGGCAACACATCTGTTACCAATGTAGTCTCTGTTTCCGGCCTAGATGACGATGGAGAAGTTGTATCTGCAGTGGATGATGCAACGGTAAATATCCTCAATACACCGCCAGCGGCTAGCCTTGTAAAAACAGCAACTCAAGCGGTTGTGACATATCAGGTTAGCGTATCGAATGATTCTGACTCAGAAGCACTGACGGTAACGCAACTAACAGATGATATGTTTGGTGATATTACCGTTGTCGCAGGTAGCATTCAGTCAACAACCTGTTCAGTGCCACAAGTTATGCAACCTGCTACACAAACCGGAGACACCTATAGCTGTGAATTCACTGCAGTTGTGACCAGCTCGCCTCACGTGAATAACGTGACTGCTACGGTTGTAGATGATGATGGCTCTCAAGCAATCATGCCAACAGACTCAGCAAGCGTAACATTGGAATAACGGTTATTATGAAGTTTGTCTCAAGGCGCGTGAAATACGCGCCTTTTTTGTATATAACAATAGCAAGATTTCGTTCGTGGATAGTCCTTTAGTATTACTTGTTTTGTAAAATATTAATCAGTAATACATATCTCTCCATATTTACTACATTTTCTTTCGTTAGGCTGTGCTTAATCAAGTTAATCTACTTTAGTGTATGAAACTACGTTATATTATTTTGCTTTTACTCAACTGCTTTACCAGTTTTTTGGTCATGGCTGATGCGTTAGAGCTGTCCCCAAGTCAAAGCGAGTATGAGCTGAAAAAGTATGGGTTGTTTTTTCATGACTATAACAAGCAAATTAGAAGTGTAGAGCAATTACAGCCTCTATCTCATTTACTAAAGCCGTATGAGATACAAAAGCCGAACCCAAAAGGTTACTGGAAGTGGGCTAAGGTAGATATAACTAATCATACTCAGGAGCCAACTTGGTATGTGTCATTTGGCTTTGCCCGTTTACCGGTGCTGGAAATGTATTGGCAATCACAAAACGGTGAGATAATAAGTCTAAATGAATCAAGTAAATTTACTGACAGGCCATTTAAGCACCCACAACTGTATATTCCAATAGAAATTTCCCCTAAGCAGAGCAAAACGCTTTATATTAAGTACCAGACCTTTGCAAACGCACCTGCAAACATCCGCATTCATAGCCCCAAAAACTTTATCCAGACTATGCAAATGAGCGTGTTAAACAACGCCATAATCGTAGGAATAGTTTTAGCAATTCTATTGATTGTTATTGTAAACCTGTTCTTCAATCGTAATTTAACAAATGTATTTTATGCGATTTGGACCAGTATGTTTTTGTTTATTGTGATTGATATGGCTGGGTTTACATATCAGTACTTTTGGCCTGAAGTTGGGCAGTTCTCTAACATGTTTTCCATTGTTTTGATGGTGTTAGTACCAATACTCCATATTCTTTTTGTACGTAGCTTTTTGCAGCTTAAGTATCATCATCCGACATTGGATAAAATTTACATCGGATCATTGCTGATTTACTGCGCCCTAGTTCCTGTTGCGTTGTGGCTACAGTCAGTTTTCTACAATCTTCTTGCTAGTTCATTGATCATTCCGGTATTTTTATACACTTGTTACTGGTGTATGAAGCAACATGCGCCGGGCATCAAAATTTTTGCGGTGAGCTTGTTCAATCATGTACTGTTTGTGAATATTTTAGCTATCTTAGGTGCGAGCTTTGGTAATATTTTCGCCAACTTTGATATATCGACGTATATCAAAGTTGGCTATCTAATAGAGGTCTGTCTGTTTACGGTTGCCATGGCGGTGCAGCATAAGTCAGTACAATACCAACTAGTTTATCACCTGCAAAAGCAAGTGAGTTCACTTAATGAAACTGTATTGCAAGAGCAACAGGTGTCATTACAAAATTCCGAGCAAAGTAAGAAAAATGAGCTGCGCCTGTTTACTGATTTATCCCATGAACTGAGAACACCGTTAACGGTAATGAAGATTCAAGTTGAGTCCTTACAACATAATATTGTGGATAATGTACATGAGTCATATAAAAAGCTACACGATAAAATCGATGAGTTGAATGAGTTTATTAATACTTTGATGCTGGTCAGTGACTCAAAAGATTTGCACTATGGATTGAACATTGAACCTATTCAGTTGGAGCCTTTTATTCAACAAGTTACGGACAGTTGTAGCAGAACGATAGACAGCCATCATCACTGTTTTAGCGTACACAGTGAACTCAATGGCCACAGCACTATCAGTATGGATACAAAAGCAATTAAGCAAGTGATCGATGAAGCCATTGCTAACGCACTAAAGTTTGGTGGTAGTTCAGTACAAATACAATTGAGCTTTATAGAGACTGAGAAAAACCTAATTGTACGTATTGAAAATTCAGGCGAGCCGCTCACTTTTGATGCACACCAGTTATTGTTTGAGCCTTTGTTCCGTCAAGAACCATCCCGTAACAGTACGCTAGGTGGTAAGGGAATGGGTCTGGCTATATGTAAAAAGTTGATAGACGCGCATCATGGCGAAATTACATCTTACAACAGCGCACTTGGAGGCGTGACGATAGAGTTCAAATTGCCTAAATCATTTGCCTATGAATTTGCGTGATCTTTGCTAATTAGCGACGATTTAAGTAAACTTTGCATTGATCTTGTAATGATGAAGTATTTAGTATGAACAACCAACCATTTTGGCAGGCCAAACCGTTAGCGCAAATGAACCAGCAGGAGTGGGAAGCCATTTGTGATGGGTGCGGAAAATGTTGTCTAAATACCTTCATTGATAGCGATCACGAAGATGATGAAGCGTTTGCGAGCACCGACTTTTTACGTGAAGGTGAGAGCCTGATTTATACCAGCCTCGTTTGCCAATACATTGATGAAAACACGTGTGGTTGTACACGCTATAGTGAACGCCAACAGCTTGTTCCCTCATGTGTAAAACTTACCAAAGAAAATTTAAAAGATATATTTTTTATGCCACAAAGTTGCAGTTACCGACGCTTGCATGAGGGCAGGGGCCTTGCAAGCTGGCATCCACTGCTCAACAATGGCAGTAAAGATAAAATGCACGAACAGGGTATTAGCGTAAGAGGCCGCGTTACTAAAGACAACACAGTTGATATGGAACATGAGTTTGAGGATTATGTGGCCGATTGGCCCACATTTGACTGCGATTGAACTTAACAAGCTGCCCTTAAAATAATTACGTCTGCGAGAGCAAGTATTACGGTGTTCTCTCATCGAGTATTTGTTCACCACTTGGTATTGAACTAAACGCGCCCTTTATAGTTGCGGCGTATGCGCCACATCGACTTGCATAGTTAATCGCACTGGTTAAGAAGGGTTCGCAAGTCAGTGCCATTGAGGGGCTTTCGTGTTTGCTAAGTTGACTTAGAAAACCACCAACAAAAGCGTCACCAACTGCGGTTGTATCGATTGCTTCCACTTTGGGCGGTAAAACCTGAAACTGACATGAGTTGGTATAGCATTTGATTGGTTTGGCACCATCTGTAACGATGATACACTTGGTGTTGGTAGCGAGTATTGCGTCAATAGTCTTATTTTGCCCATGCTCTGTGTGGCTATGTTGGTGCAAAAAGTCCAACTCTTGTTGCGATAATTTCACAATGTCCGATAAAGCAATGACATGCCATAGGCGGTCAATGATATATCTTTGCGATGGCCATAAGTTAAGTCTTAGGTTTATATCAAAACTACACACCATACTGTGGCTTTTAGCTTGGCTAAGAGCATAGATGGTTGCCTTATAAATATTGGCTTCGCTCAAGCTATTACTACAAACATGTAAGATGCGATGGTTGATAAAAACCTCGGGCGTGAAGTCTTGTGCTCTAAAAAGCAAGTCAGCTGAAGGTGAGCGATAAAAGCTAAAGCTGCGTTCACCACGCTCATCTAAAGACACAAATGCTAACGCTGTTTTTGCTTTATCTGTACGGTGGCTATATTGAGTATCGACACCATAATTGTGAAGCTCAGAGAGTAAAAACTCTGCGAAGCTGTCGTTAGAAAACATGCCACAAAAACTGGCCTTAATTCCCTGTTTTGCCACTGCAACAGCGACATTTGCCGGAGCACCACCTGCGTATTTTGTGAATGATTCAGGGGCTTTGTCATCAGACAGTAAATCTATTAGGGCTTCACCAAAACAGATAACACTCATATTTATTGCTCTTATAAAAGGACGATGCACAGCGCTTGATAGCATACGCTATGGTAAAGCGCTGTATATGGACAATAACAAATACTTTTGTTCAGGAACACCGAGTCGATTCGAGGAAAAATGTCATAAAACCAACAGTATTTGGAGATTCTATCATACTGTATGTGACAAAAAAGCACTTTGCTTTATTCGCTAAGAGGGAATGCTGCATCAGATCACGGTTCAAAAATTTAAAGTGGTAAGGATAAAATTGGCGTGAATGTAGCTACTTTGAAATTGGAACGGTCCAGAAAAACATTTGTGATTTTGTTGTTACAGTGTGTAAAATCGATTTATCCCTTTTATTGGAGTTTTTCTTGTGAGTGATATAAACACAAATCAAAGCTTTGTTGCACAAGGTAATGACGAAAACAAAAACTATTTGTTACCGTTAAGTGCAATGACCACATTATTTTTTCTATGGGGTTTTATAACCGTACTCAATGATGTTTTGATCCCGAGATTAAAAAGTGTATTCGACCTAAACTACACCGAAGCTATGATGATCCAGTTTTGCTTTTTCAGTGCCTACTTCATCGTATCTTTACCAGCTGGCGCATTGGTCAAAAAGCTGGGCTATAAAAACGGCGTGTTAACGGGTTTAGTCGTTGCCTCAGTTGGGTGTATGTTGTTCTACCCCGCTGTAGCTGTTCATGAATATTGGCTATTCCTAGGTGCACTATTTGTACTGGCGTCAGGGATAACTGTATTACAAGTGTCAGCAAACCCTTATGTGGCAGCACTTGGGCCAGCTAAAACCGCATCTAGCCGTTTAAACTTGGCACAAGCGCTTAACTCTTTGGGCACCACAGTCGGACCTTATGTAGGTGGGTTATTGTTTTTTGGAGCCGCAGGTACTATGGCGGCAGAAGCTGGCGCTGAGTCTGTCAAAGTACCTTATTTGATGCTTGCTGGCGCTTTGTTAACTATCGCAATCGTATTTGCTTTTCTAAAATTACCGACCATTGAAGCCCATACTCAAGAGCAAAGCTGCAAGGCTAAAGATCATAGCCTATTTGATGCACCGCATTTAGTTATGGGTGTTGGTGCCATTTTTTGTTATGTAGGTGCAGAAGTTGCGATTGGTAGCTTTCTAGTCAACTACTTTGCACAGCCGCATATTGCAGGTCTTGAAGAGCATGCAGCTGCTAAGCTAATCAGCTATTACTGGGGTGGTGCAATGGTTGGTAGGTTTATCGGCTCAGCAGCATTACAAAAAGTAGCACCCTCTAAGGCACTGATGTTTAATGCGTTGTGTATTGTAGCGTTACTGAGCACCACAATGTTAACTGAAGGGCATTTAGCAATGTGGGCAGTACTTGCTATTGGCTTGTTCAACTCCATTATGTTTCCCACGATTTTCTCCGTGGCGATTGAAGAGCTAGGTTCATTGACCAGTAAAGGCTCAGGTTGGCTATGTCTTGCTATCGTAGGCGGCGCAATTGTGCCACTACTTCAAGGAATGTTCGCAGATTCAATTAATATTCAAGTCAGCTTTATCGTTCCTCTAGTGTGTTATTTGTACATCGCTTGGTATGGTTTAAATGTTGTGAAGTGGGCGCAGCAGTGGAAGACTAAAGTTAATTAATTACAAAATACCTCCCTAACTAAGGCAAGCATTCGCTTGCCTTTTTTATTGTCAAAAAACATATCTTTGAAAGTTTGATGAATACGTATTCATATCAAGAGTGTCGTTTGATGTATTGGAACGTTCTAATTGTTGCAGTTATAAATGCCTTAAATATAATCGAGTCACGACCCTGTGCTCACCAATCTCAGTGCCAAAAAACACGCCTCAGTTGTAAAAACAGCTAGCTGCAAACATTAGGTATTCAGCATATGAGTCTGTTTGTAGTATTCAAAGTTGTTAAAGTAAAGCGCAGTAGGTCACGCTGAGGTTTTCTTTTACGTCTATACTCTTACGGTTCGATCCTAAAACACAGAACAAGTTGTTGGATTTTTCATCGGTTGTTTACTGTTTGGCTAAATTTGCTAAATAATCTCAGATACTGACCGATACGATAAGACAAACCAGTTTAATTTTGTTAAATATGAACACAAGCTGATTTGATCAGAAGTAATTCGGGCAAGCGAGACTAGGCTCGAGTGATTCTCAGACGTTGTACATAGATAATAGCAACGGGTTTAGGCGTACAATTTATAATAATAGGCTCAGAATGTTTAAATCGTTAAAGTTTACCACTAAAGTCACCATCGCGGCCTCGCTGATTTTGGTGTTGGTATTAGGGCTGTTTACCATCAACAATTTTATTGTGATGCGTAACCAAACTCAGCAACAACTCACGCTGGTATTACAAGAAATTTCTCAATCGGTCTCTCAGAACATTGCAAATTGGCTCAATGACAGATTGGATATTGTGGGGTCAGTTGCCAGTGGACATCGCTCATCAGACTCTCGCGACCAAATATTGAGGCGTTTGAGAACGGCAGATAACGCAGGGGATTTTAAGAACGTATACATCGGAATGCGAGATGGTGAGTTTATTTTAGATGATCCAAGTATCGTACTACCACCTGACTACGACGCGACGACACGCCCTTGGTATCAGCTTGCAAAAGAAAAAAATGGCACTGCATTTACAAATCCTTATATTGACGTTACAACCAATGAATTGACTATTTCAGCGGTTGTGCCCATTAGTAGTGGCAGCCAACTTCTAGGTGTTGCTGGTGGTGACATTGATATGGCAACAATTACCGATATCATCAATGAGATTGACTTTTTGGGCTTCGGCTACGGGTTCTTATTGGACTCTCAAGGGCGTATTTTATCCCATCCCAATACCAAGCTAAATGACAAGCATATGTCAGATTTGTTTGGTAAATCACTGCCCTTACAAGAAACATTTACAGAAGAAGAAATTGACGGTACTGAGCGACTGATCTCCTTCGTAAAAATGAAAGGCATCAAAAACGTTGATTGGTATTTAGGTGTTGTGATCAACAAGGAGATAGCTTACTCATCTGTGTCGTCATTTAGAAATATGGCTGCGATATACATGCTGCTCGGTGTAGTGGTCATTATTGTTATGCTACAACTGCTGCTCAAGTATTTAATGAAACCAGTTGTGCACTTGAACGACGCAATTAAAGATATTGCTCAAGGTGAAGGCGATTTAACACGTAGGCTAGCTGTTGAAAACGATGATGAATTTGGTGAACTGTCAAATTATTTCAATCTTTTCATAGAAAAGATCCATGACTCCATATCACAGGTGAAAGACTCAACGATATCGCTTGAGCATTCTGTCGAGAGCTTGATTGCCCAAACCCAATCAACCTTAAGCATGTACAGCGACCAGACTAAGCGTACTGATAATGTTGCAACGGCCATTAACGAATTATCTTCCAGTGCGGTTGAGATCTCTAACAATGCTAGCCATGCTTCTGAGTTGGCAACAGAAGCAAATAAATTGAGCGTGGATAGTCAAACCGCACTTAATGCCAACATATCAGAAATAGCATCATTGAGTGACAAAATGGCACAAGCGCAATCGACGGTTGATAGCCTTGATAAGCATTCGGCGAGTATCGGACAAGTGTTAGAAGTGATAAAAGGAGTAAGTGAACAAACTAACTTACTGGCCCTGAACGCTGCGATAGAAGCGGCTCGAGCTGGTGAAGCGGGTCGTGGGTTTGCGGTTGTTGCCGATGAAGTAAGACAATTGGCACAGCGTACACAAGAGTCTACACAAGAAATAGAAAACACCATAATCGAATTGCAGCAAGGTTCGGCTTCTGCTGTTGCGGTAATGAAATCATCGCTAGAAGACTCAGCTAAAAGCGCATCTCAGGCAACGCAAGCCGGTGAAAAGATGCATGAAGTGAGCCATGCTATTGATTCCATTGACGGCGTAAACCACGCAGTTGCAAGTGCTACTCAGGAGCAAAATACGGTGATCCAATCATTAGACAGCGATATTCATCATATCAGCGATTTGTCGGTACAGGGGTCACAAAATCTTCAAGCAACACTAGGAGAGTGCAGACAGCTACAAACGCAATTTGATGAGCTGGAAAAGATGGTCATGAAGTTCAAAGTTTAAATTTCATGAACATTATTGCTTAAAGTTCATATAAGCCGAAGTCAGCGAGACTTCGGCTTTTTCGTTTTATAACTTCATACATTATTGCGAGTGTGGTAATAAAACATTTTTACCTCTCAAGAAGTATAAATTATTACAGTTGTCATTTTTCTGTATTTTTTGCGCAACACGTTTGTAATTAAACCCCCTTAAACTGCACCCAATTTAATTACTAGCAAAACTTAAGGTGTATGCGATGAAGTGCGTTAACCCCCTGTTATTAGCAGGTTTACTTGCAACAGCGACCAGCGTTCAAGCCAATGACTTAAACCAGGTCATCGATAAAAGTAGTGCAATTAATGAATCTGCACAGAAAACTCAAACAAAGATCGATTCGATAGCTGACTCAATGCAGTCGCGTTTACAAAAGTTCAAAACTCTCAACAAAGAAATTGATGGTCTGGCGGTTTACAACGCGCAATTAGACAAGCAAATCAGTAATCAGCTTGATGAGATGAACGCAATTAATGCTTCTATGGATCAGGTTTCGGTTATTGAACGCCAAATCACACCTTTAATGCTAAGAATGATCACCGGCCTCGAGCAGTTTGTGGCGCTGGACATCCCATTTTTACCAAAAGAACGCCAAGCGCGTATCGCATCAATAAAGGAAATGATGGAACGTGCGGATGTTACATCAAGTGAAAAGTTTCGTCGTGTACTTGAAGCATATCAAGTTGAAGTTGACTATGGCCGTACTATTGAAGCTTATACCGCTTTACTCGACATAGATGGTAAAGAACGAGAGGTCGATTTTCTTCGCATCGGCCGTATGGAATTACTGTACGTAACAAGAGATGGCTCGCAAGCCGGTAGCTGGAACCAAGAAAGCAAGAAATTTGTTGCGCTTGATGACACCAGTATCAGCCAAATCAACAAAGGGCTTCGTATAGCACGCAAGCAACTAGCCCCAGACATGTTAACGCTTCCAGTACACGCTTCAGAGTAAGAGGTTCAAGATGAAATTTATTAAGCAATTTAGTCAAAAGGCCATCTTGGCTGCAACATTCGCATTGTCTACTTCAGCAATGGCTGAACAAGCATTGGATTTAGATTCGCTGCTAAAAACTCTTGAACAAGGTCAAGTAGCTCAAACTCAACAAAACCAAGTACGAGAAGCTGAGTTTAAAGCCAAGCAGGATCAACAAATTGCCATGTTAAACGCACTTACACAAAAGCGTAATGGTGAGTTAGCCCGTTCTGAGCGTTTAGAAACACAATTTGAAGAAAATGAAATCAAATTACAAAACCTAACCGATACCCTGTCTAAGCGTATGGGCTCACTCAAAGAGCTTTTTGGTGTGCTACAACAGGTTGCAGGAGATTCAAGCACGAAGTTTCAAACGTCAGTAGTGTCGGCACAAATCCCTGGCCGTAGCGACTTTATGGATGAAATGGCACAGAAAATGGGCTCAACTTCTCGTCTGGCGTCAATCGAAGACATCGAAAAAGTGTGGTATGAACTGCAACGTGAAATGACAGAGCAGGGTAAAGTTTCGCGATTCAACACAGAAGTTATCGTTGCTGGTGGCGAAAAGGTCAATAAAGAAGTGTTAAGAGTGGGCGCTTTTAACCTGATCTCAGATGGTAAATACTTATCATACAACCCAACGACCAACACATTGTCTGAACTAACTCGTCAGCCAGTGTCTCGTTTCACCGCCACGGCTACTGATCTACAAAATGCAAGCAATGGTGTTGTTGACTTTGCCCTTGACCCAACGGGCGGTTCAATTCTTGGCCTACTTGTTCAAGCACCAAATACAGAAGAACAGGTTCATCAAGGTGGTGCGGTTGGTTACGTGATTCTAGGTGTCGGTGTGTTGGCGCTATTAATCGCCCTTGAACGCTTTATTTCCCTGATGCTTATGGGCGCGAAAATTAATCGCCAGCTTAAAGACACCACGGCACGTGATGACAATCCATTGGGCCGCGTTATGAAAGTAAAAGATCAGTATCCTGATGTGGCGTATGACACGTTGGAATTAAAACTAAGTGAAGCTATCTTACGTGAAATGCCAAAGATTACTCGCAACCTGACATTAATTAAGATAATTTCAGTGGTTGCCCCATTGCTAGGTCTACTTGGTACAGTAACGGGTATGATTAATACCTTCCAAGCAATCACCTTGTTTGGTACGGGTGACCCGAAACTAATGGCAGGTGGTATTTCTCAAGCACTGGTAACCACTGTGTTAGGTCTTGTGGTCGCTATCCCTACCGTATTTCTATACACAATCTTGAATACACGTTCACGCAATTTACTGTTGATTTTACAAGAGCAAAGCGCGGGTATTATCGCAGAGCGCAGTGAAAAAGGAGCGTAATCGTGGTGCTATTGATTGAAGCAATCAATGCGCTACGAGAGTTTTTAGACACAGGTGGCCAGGTTCTGCTGGTCATCGGCCTAATCATCTTTGCGATGTGGTTGCTGATCCTCGAAAGGTTTATGTTCGTTTTCGGACGATATAAGACGTACAAAAATGAGTTGCTGACACTTTGGAAAGCAAGAGACGAAAGAAACAGTTGGAACGCTGAGCAAATTCGCCAAGCCCAGATCTCTCGCGCAGGTATTCGTCTCAACGCGAATCTACCATACATAAACGTAATGGTTGCATTGTGCCCTTTACTGGGCTTATTAGGAACGGTAACTGGCATGATTGAAGTATTTGATGTGATGGCGATTACTGGAACAGGAAGCGCGCGCTCTATGGCATCAGGGGTGTCAAAGGCCACAATCCCAACAATGGCTGGCATGGTTGGCGCTCTGTCTGGGGTGTTCGCATCGACCTATTTACAGCGTAAAACGAAGCGTGAAGTAGAACTGTTAGAAGACAAAATGTTACTTGACCACTAGGTCGAATGAGCAGAGGAAAGAATTATGAGAGCTCCATTAGCGAAAGTTTTTCAAGAAGAAGAAGCAGAAGAAATCAATATGACGCCTATGTTGGACGTGGTTTTTATCATGCTGATATTCTTTATCGTTACCGCATCTTTCGTCAAAGAAGCGGGAATAGATGTTAACCGACCAGAAGCAGCAACTGCTGTAAAGAAGCAGCGCGCAAATATCTTGGTTGCGATTTCTGATAAAGGTGAAATTTGGATCAACAAGCGTCAGGTAGATGTTCGAGCAGTGCAGGCAAATATTGAGCGTTTGAAGGCTGAAAACCCGCAAGGCAGTGTTGTTATCCAAGCAGACAAAAAGGCAACCACAGAAATGCTTATCAAGGTGATGGATGCGTCGAGGGCAGCAGGTGCATTTGATGTTTCAATTGCAGCACAGGAATCATAGGTAGCAATATGCGTTATTTGATAGCACTGATAATTGCTGGCGTTGTTACTTTCTTCTTGTTCTTGGGTATGCAGGCGCTAATTCAAGGTGGAGAAGGAGCTATGACAGAACCAGTAAAAGGTAACGTGCTGGATTTTGTCCGTTTGAAAAAAGAAGAAACGGTGCAAAAGAAAGAACGTAAGCCACAAAAACCACCCACACCTAAAGAGCCGCCACCACCGATGGACTCACCGCAAATGCAAAGCAATGACTTAGATGCTGCAGGTGGAGACTTTGACTTTAGTGCAAATGTTGAAGCCGAAGTCGACTTAGCAGGGGGTTTAGCGCTTGAATCTAGTGATGGTGAATATTTGCCAATCGTTAAAGTTGCACCTGTATATCCGCGTCGCGCTTTATCCCGAGGCATAGAAGGGTATGTCATCGTTGAATTTGTGGTAACCAAGCAAGGCACAGTGAGAGATCCAAAAGTAGTGACGGCCGAACCTGAAGCTATTTTTGATAGAGCTGCGCTTGATGCTGCACTTAAATTTAAATACAAGCCTCGAGTGGTTAACGGCGAAGCGGTTGAAGTCGCTGGTGTTCAGAACAAGATTTCCTTCCAGATAAACGGTTAATGGAAAGGTATAGGTGCGATTATGATTAATATAAAACGAATTACGATAAATAGTGCGCTGTTCGTGGCGGTAGCTGTTGCGCCATCAATCGTCTCGCTTACGCCGTACGTCAGTGTAAGTACTGCATATGCAGAAACCAAAACAAAGCGTGTACCAGCGCTTAGAGAAAAGGTATACAGCCAGCTTGCTAGAGCTCAGAAGTTAGCTGATGACGGTGACGTCAAAGCAGGCTTAGAGGCGTTAGATAGCATCAAAGACCGATCATCTAGCATGAACTCTTATGAAATTGCGATGATGTATAACTTTTATGGTTTTATATATTACAACGAAAACCAGCTTGATAAAGCAATCGCTGCATTTGAGAGCGTGGTTGCTGAGGAAGAAATTCCTGAATCATTAAGATTATCTACAACCTTTAGCTTAGCCCAGCTTGCGATGGCTAATTCTGAATATAACAAGGTTATAAAGTATTTAGAGCAGTGGGATTCTATAAATACTAAAACCATACCTGATAATTATTATGTGTTAAGATCTCAAGCTAATTATCAATTAAAGAATTACCAAGAAGCATTAAAATACATAAATACAGTGATTAATGTTACTGAAGCTGATAACGGTATCCCAAAAGAGAATTGGTTAGTATTGCAACGTGCATTATATTACTCTCTTAATCAACCAATCGAAGTGACAAAGACGCTTGAAAAAATGGTTAAGCTTTTTAATAAACCAGACTATTGGGTTCAGCTTGCAGGGATGTATGGCGAAATAGGTGAAGAGAAAAAGCAGCTGGCAATTTTTGAAGCTGCAAAACAGCAAGGCTTTGTTAAAACTCGGTCTCACATTATGCAGCTAGCACAAGTTTACATGTATAACGGCTTGTCTTATAAAGCTGCCAAGCTTATGGAGCAGGGGTTGCTGTCAGGCGTTGTAGAAGATAACCCGAAAAATCAAGTTTTTATAGCTGAGTCTTTAGTCCAGGCCAAAGAAAATAACAAAGCAATCAGCTACTTTGAAAAAGCAAGCGAGCAAGTAGAGCACGGAAACTATGAGCAAAGGCTTGCGGAGGTCTACATCACGCTTGAAATGTATGATGAAGCCGCAGACGCTGCGCGTTTAGCATTAGATAAAGGAGGGTTAACCTTCGAATCAAATGCTTACGTAGCTCTTGGTATGGCACAGTATAACTTGCAAAACTTTGATGCATCAATATTGGCATTTGAGCAGGCTGAAAAACATAAAAAGTCTGAAAATATCGCTAAGCAATGGATCAAATATGTGAAAAAAGAAAAGCTTCACAGTGAAACTTTAAAACAAGCCTTATTATGATTTTATAATCGCAACACCAAAGCCGCCTTCGGGCGGTTTTTTTATTTCAATTTATTAAATTGTCACTTTTGTTTCTATAAAGTGTAACCCATCTGTAATACAAACTAGTTACTTTATATCCAAGCTTTTTATGCGCTTATAATTATTATATTTTTTGGAGATAAAGATGAAACTTTCTGGGTTATTCAAGGTAAGCCTTGTTGCTTCAGCATTAGTATTGGCTGGTTGTGGTGGTGATATTAAAGTGACGCCAACGGTTAATGATAACAGCGTAAATAATTCAAATAACACAACGAACAATTCAGGTAATCCTACTGACCCTACACCAGATCCAGGCGGTAAAGACAATCCATGTACAAAACGTACTGTTGCAGGTAATGAAGTACAAGGTGAATTTGTAGCACCGCACTGTGTATACGGTACTGACTTTGCGGGTAAAACGTTAGAGATCGAAGAAGATATTACTTTTGCCGCATTAGAAAATGGTGGCGCGCACGTATTTGATGGCGCAATCCAAATGGGTAAAGACTGTAATACCACCCAAAACTGTACCATCGATACTAATGGCCCAACGCTTAACGTTGAAGCTGGCGCTACGCTAGCTTTTAGATCTGGTGAAGCTATTATTCGTATCGGTCGTGGTGCCAAAATTAACGCCGTTGGTACAGCTGACGCGCCAATTACATTTACTTCAGCAAACGTTTTCTCAGAATTTGATATTGCCGAGACTGGCCCTCAATTTGCTGACTGGGGTGGTATCATCATCAACGGCTTTGGTTTAACTAACCAGTGTACAAACGCAGAACGTGCGGCAAATACTTGTAATGCAACATCAGAAGGTATCACTAGCCACTTTGGTGGTAAAAACAATGCAGACAGCAGTGGTACTATCAAATTTGCCAACATTTGGTATGCAGGTTCAGGCCCACGTGAAGGCGGTGATGGCGACGACTTAAACTCGCTGACTTTAAATGCTGTAGGTTCTGGCTCTACCTTTGACTACCTTCATATTCACCAAGGCTTTGATGATGGCATCGAGTTCTTTGGTGGTGCTGCAAACATCAAGCATATCGTTGTAACTGATACTCAGGATGACTCAATCGACATCGATGCAGGGTGGCAAGGCAACGCACAGTTTATTTATGTACAACACGGTACTGTTAAAACGAAGAAAGATGTTACATATACCAACGATGATGATGAATTAGTAACCATTCCTGCAGGTTCAGAAGGTTTCATGGGTAACAACGGTTTTGAAACCGATGGTGAGAAAAATGGCGGAGAAGAGTACAGCGAAGCGCCAGCATCGAACCCAACAATTGCTAACGTAACGGTTGTTACCACTGATGGTAAGTCTATCCGTGACAACGGCGCATCTCAAGCTGTTAAATTTGATGATGCCATCCAAGGTCAGTACTACAATGCGCTATTAGTTAAAGCGGTTGCTGATAACAATACTGCGTGTGTTGAGTTCAAAGATGACGCGGAAGAAGCTGCAAAGAACGACACGCTTAATTTCAATAACTCAGTACTTGCTTGTGTGAACCACTACAAAAATGGCGAGCAGTTCAAAAGTGGCGGTTCTAAGTCTGAGTGGTTTGTTAACAATGCGTCTAGCCAGATACTAAACAGTGCTGAAGGTGTATTGGCTGCTGACGGTTTCTCTACAAACACAGCGTCAACTGAAATCACGATTCAGGCAAACAACTTAAGCGGCTTAGATTTGAGCTTCTTTGACCAAGTAGACTATATCGGTGCTGTATCTGATAAAGATACAACTAGTGACTGGTATAAGTGGGTACAAAAAGCAATCGCTGCGACTAAAAACCAGTAATCTTTTGTGATTTAAATTGTTTATCACGAAGTAGGCGCAGCTATTGCGCCTTTTTTATGATTTTTGGCAGGATTGCAAATGAATACTCAAATGAAATTAAAAAGAATTGCTTTGGCAGTGAGCGCCGCAATCGTTGTAGGTGCATCAGTGCCAAGTTTAGCGGTTGAAGATCAAGCAATCGAAGAAGTCGTTGCGGTTGGCACACGTTTACAAGGCAGTGCAGCAGCGGTCATCGAAGAGCGCAAAAACCAAGCGTTTGTTGCCGACATTATGGGCGCGGAGCAGCTATCCCGCACAGGTGATAGTGATGCCGCTTCAGCGCTTCGACGTGTGACAGGTTTGACCTTGGTAGATGGTAAATTTGTATATGTACGTGGTTTGGGTGAGCGATACTCAAGTGCCAGACTCAACGGGGCGTCAGTACCCAGTCCCGATTTGACGCGTAACGTTGTGCCTTTGGATATTTTCCCGTCTAGTATCATTGAAAGTCTGGCGGTTCAAAAGGCGTATTCACCTTCAATGCCAGCAGCGTTTGGTGGCGGTAATATCGACATTCGGACCAAGTCGGTACCTACAGAGTTTGTCGCTAATATAGAAGTTGGTGTTGGCATGAATTCCAATGCGGATGAAGGGTATACATATTCACGACCAAGCAACGGACAACCCGATGCGCTTCACGCCGCGGTATTACGTTATAGAGGTGACTTTAGTCTAAGCTCTATCGTTGACAAAGATAACATTGTCGATACAGATACGATGAACCGAGCCGAACAAGCCGCAGCTATCAATAAATCTTTCACTTTGTCATTACCTCGTGATTTAGTCGTAACTAAAGAGTCGTTGGACCCTAATTACGACATCAAAGCGACGATTGGTAATAGCTTTGAAGAAGGTTACTTTGGCGGCGATATCGGTGTGATGCTAGCTGTATCATATGACAATGATTGGTCGTATTCTGAGCGTAAGACAGCTGTGGTTGATGATGAAATATCCGACGGTTGTAGCACAGAGTTGGTAACGGAAGATGACGTTAACAATAGTTGTTATATCACTGTAAAAGATTCTAAAGTCACGACTGAAAATGAGCGTATTAGCGGAATATTCAGCTTAGGCTATAAACTCGATCAGCACAGCGTAAATTACTCAAAAATATACCTTGAAGACAACGAAGATGAACTTAGCTTAGCAATTTTACAAAGTCCAAACGGTAGTACTGTAAGAACGATAGTGGGTTCAGACCAAGCACAGCGTTTCCATAGTTTTAATTATGAAGAGCGCGTACTTGATGTAGACCAATTTATTGGCCAGCATACCTTCTTGGATTGGATGGGGCTTGGTGCAGATTGGCAGTACACGGAATCAGAAGCAGAAACGCGTATACCAACCAATATTGATTATAAGTTTATTGATACCTTTGATAATGGTAATTACAAAAATTCTATCGTGACGGGTGATGATAACCGAGCGGTTTACTCATTCACGAACATGGTAGATAACGTTAAATCGGCAAGTGGCAACTTAACGCTACCTCTTACATTTGAAGGTATCGAGGTCACTTTAAAAGCGGGTTATGACTTTCTCGATCGAGCCCGTGTTTATAACACATCAAGCTTTGCAATAAACAATGAAACTGGCATTCCAATCCCTGTTAATGGTGACGAAAACAGTATATTGGGTTTATCTTCCTACCTAACCGACGAGTTTATCGGTAACAACGATTTCTTCTTGTCGTTTAACGAGCCGACAGCGCCAAGTGCAGATGATTATATCGCCGCACAGAAAATAGATGCTGGGTATTTTGAATTTGATATGTTCTTCGATAACACATGGCGTCTAAGCGGTGGTCTACGATACGAAGATTTCAAACAGGTTTCTATTGGTACCTCTAGTTTGATTTTCGACCGAGTAACACAAGGCATCTATTATTCAGAAGAAAAAATTCAGGAAGGAACTGTAAATCAGGACGATATATTTAGATCGCTTGCTCTGACTTATTTGGCTGAAAATAACTATCAAGTTCGATTTAGTTACGGTGAAACTGTGGTGCGCCCAGACTTACGAGAGTTGGTTGCTGTTGCTTACTTTGACCCGCTAACAGATATTAAAACGTTTGGTACACCTGGGCTTAAAAGTAGCGACTTAGAAAATTACGATGCACGCTTTGAATACTACATGGACAACGGCGATAACTTCTCGGTTGGTGCGTTCTATAAGGACATTACAAATCCGATTGAAACTGTACTTCGCGTAGGAGATGAAGATTACACCGCATCATTCGTTAACGGTATTGAAGGTGAAGTCTATGGTATAGAAACAGAGTGGCTATTTGACCTTTCGAGTGTTGTGAGCGGTATTTTTACGTCGGGTAACATTACCTTAAGTGACTCAGAAGTGTCTATTGATCCTGCCTTTGCGGGTAACTTAACAAACCCAACCAAACGCATGACAGGTCATTCTAAGTATGTAGTAAACTTACAGCTTGGTTATGATTCTGCGGATGGCCAACACAGTGGCTCATTAGTTTACAACGTATTTGGTGAGCGTATTCTCGCATCGGGTATTGGTGGCCGTGAAGATGCATTTGAACAGCCATTCCATTCACTGGATTTAGTGTATACGTGGTACCCCGATTTCAACTCAAAAGTTAAGTTTAAAATCAAAAACTTACTAGATGAAGAACAAGAGGTAACTCAGTCAGACATCATTGTTCGTCAAAAAGAAGTCGGTACGTCTGTGAGTATAAACTACAGCTACGAATTCTAATCAAACGAACTTGTTACTGTAAATTTGAAGCCAAGGTTCACACCTTGGCTTTTTTTATCCCTCATAAAAAATAATTAGATTACATTGCCAAAATATGACATGTGACGTAGAATAATGTCATAACGTTAAGTGAACTAGCGCTTAACATAAAAATTTAAGTATAAATGTCAGTTGTTTAATAAATCTGTCATCTTTATGCTTTAAAGTGCACCGAATCTAAAAGGTTATAACAAATAATTATAAAACAACCTGGAACCGAGTTCTGAATTGATGTTGTGAACATCAGATTAGGACAACCTTTACATGTTGTATCCAAACCCCGCTTTGCGGGGTTTTTTATGTCAGACCATTCCATTTAAGAATATATTAATAGATATCAGCTTATTATGAATAATAAGATGAAAGTCAATTAGATTGTCCCTGCATTAGTCTTCCTAACAAGATAATTCCAATAGATAGCCGATTTTATGATTTGAATCCTGATGCTACTTTGCTCTGAGCGACCTAGTCGTTCATCTTAAGTACTCATCAATTCTGAAAGTCAAATAGTGGCAAAATATTCGCAAATTATGGCTAGTCGAAACTCAACTTATTTGTTATTTTGGACGTCTAGACTCACGCAATGTCTATTAATTTTTAAAGTAAGGTAAACAAAATATGAAGAAAGTGGGACTCGTTGGTTGGCGTGGTATGGTTGGCTCTGTGTTAATGCACAGAATGTTAGAAGAAAATGACTTTTCAAAAGTTGATTCATATTTCTTTACAACATCACAAACGGGGCAACTAGGCCCTGATTTTGCCGGCGATGCAAAACCTTTGCTAGATGCCAATGATGTAAACGCCTTATCTGAAATGGAGATTATAATTTCATGTCAGGGGGGCGATTACACTAAGTCTGTTTATCCAGCATTGCGTGAGTCAGGTTGGAACGGTTATTGGATAGACGCCGCATCAGCGCTACGCATGGCGCAAGAAAGTATCATTATTTTGGACCCGGTAAATAATGATGTAATCACACAAGGGTTAGAGCAGGGGGTTAAAACCTTTGTAGGTGGCAACTGTACAGTCTCTTTGATGTTACTGGCATTAGGTGGGTTGTTCGAAAAAGACTTGATTGAATGGGTAAGCCCCATGACTTACCAAGCCGCATCGGGTGCTGGTGCGCGCAATATGCGAGAATTGATCACGCAAATGGGGGAAATTCACGCATCTGTTGCACAGCAGCTAGCAGACCCAGGTTCTGCCATTCTTGAAATTGATAAAATCGTGGCGAACAAAATTAAGTCTGAGGACTTACCGACCGATCAATTTGGTGTACCACTGGCGGGTAGTTTGATCCCATGGATTGACGTGCCAATGGAGTCGGGTCAGTCAAAAGAAGAATGGAAGGCTCAAGTGGAAGCCAACAAAATTTTAGGTTCATTAAAGTCTCCTATTCCTATCGATGGCCTTTGTGTGAGAATTGGTGCGATGCGCTGTCACTCTCAGGCGATGACAATCAAACTTAAAGCTGACTTACCGGTTGATGAGATCGAACGTATTTTGGCGTCTCATAATGAGTGGGTTAAGGTCATTCCAAATGATAGAGAGCAAACAGCACAGGAGCTGACACCAGTGAATGTTACCGGCACCTTGTCAATTCCTGTTGGGCGTATTAGAAAACTAAGTATGGGCCCAGAATACATTAGCGCCTTTACGGTAGGCGATCAGCTATTATGGGGAGCAGCTGAACCGCTACGTCGTATGTTGCGTATTATCCTCGAACATTAATTACTCTGTACTATTACATGAAGAAATAGTTCATCTCTTTATCGCAGATTTGTCTGGCACTGAATTGGTGCCAGACTGGTAATAGTAGCGCTAAGGCAAAGAGATGAGAAACTATATCAAAATGGTTACAGCAGGCGTATTCATGTTTGCTGCATAAGCACAGGTAACTGCTGCATTTACTTGCTCAGGCTATGTAAAATATGTCTATTCGATCATGATGGTGGCTTTGAGCTTGAGCCTGTAATTATTTACCCAGAACAAACTTATTTGCTGGGCCAAGTATTAGAAGCCATCCGTCAATTTGATGAGAATAAAACAAAATACACCTTAGTTGTAGAAAATCGTGATGGCGGAAACAGAAAATGTCACGATGGCGAAAGCGGTAATGCTTTACGCGCTATCATCGAGTACTAATTAGTAGATTCATTGAATATGGCGCAAACGGCGCCATTTTTACTTTTGTTGCCAGAATTTTTCAAACAGTTTTGGAAATTGGGCCTTTAATAATTTGGGCTTATTTTTAAATTTTTTCCCCTGTGGCTGAAAATTAACGACGTTATGATAGGGTAACTCTTCGCCAGAGAGATCTTCATAAAGTAAGCCCGCGACTAAATCTAGCTCGTCGCAGTAAGGAGCAGGGAGGTTGTCTTGGTATGGCATATGTGGGTATTCTGCCAGCGCTTCTGGGTCTTTAACAAACAATTCAAGATTATTTTTACCTTGTAATATTAACCAGTTACAAAAATCTAAAAAGTCATATTCACTGTTACAGCCACAAATTACATAGGCAAATGTCCAGTTATCCCAGTGCCAAAGCTTTCTTAGATTTTGTGTGTATAACTCATCGAACTGAGCGATGTCTTTTGTTTGCAGAGGTGACAGGGCTGTTCTGAGTGCTTGGTTGACATCGTTTTCATGGTGCACCGACTCGATAATCTGCCAAAAAGTGTCATTATTCATAAATTTATTTAGCTGTACTTCGCATTTGGTATATTGCCGCTATTTTAGCATAGCTTTATAAGCAAGCGTATTCCCCTAGATCTTTTGGCTTTATTGCTGTAGATTCGCGTTGCAGTAATCGGTGTGGCGAGATAAAAAATGTTTGATAGTGGATTTGCGTGTATAGGGTTGACTAACCCGAAGAGCCCTAGCAATGTTGGTGCTGTTATGCGAGCAGCGGGGTGTTATGGTGTGAATTCTGTATTTTATACTGGGAAACGTTTTGAAAACGCGCGAAAATTTACGACTGACACAAAAAAGGTCTACCAAAACATTCCTTTGATTGGTACGGATTCCCTTAGTTCTGTTTTGCCATTGGGTGCAACGCCTGTCGCTATTGAACTGATTGAAGGGGCCAAACCGCTCACTGAATATAAGCATCCTAAAAGCGCTTTTTATATGTTCGGACCAGAGGATGGCTCTTTAGACAAAGAAACGCTTAAGCTATGCCAAGATGTGATCTATGTTCCGACTCAAGGGTGTATGAACTTGGCAGCGACGGTTAATGTGATACTGTATGACCGACTTCTAAAATCTGGCTTGAAGTTTAATCATGATGAAATCATCAGAAGCAGTCGAGACAACAACAACAATATTGTGTTATCAGAATTATTAGCGCGATGAGTGAGCCTATATTACCAATTACAACGTGCCACCTTATCAAACCAAGGCTTATTCGTTAGTGCTTTAGCCTCGGCTGGTGGAGCTAGCACCAATTCGATTCCCATTGGCCTAGCTAAGTGTTTGTCAATGAGTCGCTGTAATTGGACGCCAGCCAACTGCTCGAACGCTTCCATAAGCTTTTTCTTTGTCATTAGATCTGGGCTCACGCCTTGTCGATGGTAATAGGCTGTATTGACCCAAAGTAAATAAGCTTTCTTAGAATCATCTGGGTATTCATCAGAGAGTTGCGCTATACGCGAGTATAATCTTTGATAGTTAAGGTATTGCTCCTGAAGCACAAAGGTTAACAATAAGTTTATCCCTGAGTTTATGTGACCTGAGTGATTGTGTACCACTTGGAATCCAGCCAACGCATTACGAAAATGTTCATTTGCCTTAGCAAAGTCTTTTTGATCTAGTGATATAGCGCCTAGGTTATTTTCAATGGTCGCTAAACCTCTTTGATCATCTCGGCGTTTGGCAATGTCTGCAGCTTCCTTATAAAGTGCTTTAGCCAATTCAAACTGGTGCTGGTATCGTGCAACGATAGCGCTGCTGATTAAAAGGGAAATCCGTTGAGAAGACTTACTGGCGTGTTTTAACGCACAAGAAAAAGTGTGCTGCGCTGCATCAAGATAGTCAAGCTTCCTCAACCAAATTCCAGTACCACTTAAAATGCTCACGAGCCGATTTACAAACTCCGGCTGTCCATCATGAACAAAAAGCTGTTCGATATTTGGCTCAACGTCATCTAACTTGTTTAGAATAAGCGATAAACGCATTTTAAGTACGTAATAAGAAATCTGTTGTTCGTCTGTTAATTTTGTAACATCCTCAATACTACCCAAAATATTTAGTGCTTGCTCAGGGTCCGAACGCAAAAAATATTGAGCTCGAGTGAGTTGATATTCATAATCTTTATTCGTAGCTGAACTTGGGAAGCAATTAAAAGCAACAGCTAAGGCGATAAGACACAGAAATGATTTGAACAACTAGACAATCCGAACAAGGAACAACATTGAGTTAATTATAGAATACGCAATAATGCGGTCAAGCGATGATTGAAAACGGCTCTATACGATAGCCTAAAAATGATGCTATATATCCCATAATTTACGTTATGTTAAATTAAATAAAATGCCCAATAACTTCATCATAACTCCAAATCAATTACTTACGAGAGATAATGACAATAAAACAAGGCTTTTACGAGCCACTTTGTATGCCAATTTCGAAGAAGATTGGAACTTAAGTTTTTTCTACAGTGATGATAATGGACGAGACGCTACTGATGCTGAAATTCTATTAAAGTTTGCCAACAGAAATGCACCAGCCTAATGATTAAATGTACTCGCTTCGACTTGCTCTGGTAGTTACTCGCTAGACTGCCAGCGACTGGTCTGTTATGTTTGAGCTCTATCTGCGCCATTCCAATATTGCTAAGCTTGATTTAAATTATCGATTCTATAAAATGTCCAATACTAGTCAATATCGGACATTTAAAGAATGTTGATACCATTGGTCGACACACTCAAGCAACTTCGTTACCAAATTGCACATATAGAAGATAAAACGTTGTCCCATGAATACCCGCAACTTGATGTGTTCTTAACCCATCTGTCCTCAAATGTTGAGGATGTTTGGGAAGACGTAGCTTTTTTATATCAGTTTCTTTATGTATACGGCAGAAAGTCCGAGGCTACTTTCAACCGTTTTCGCAATGAACTTGAACGATACTACCTTTGGGCATGGCTCAAAAAAAAGCAGTCAGTGTTCTCCCTAAAGCGTGATGATGTTGAAGAGTATGTAGATTTTATGGTTGAGCCTGAGAGTTCATGGTGTGCAGATTCAGTCCAGTGGCGTTACAAAGATCAAAAAGGGATTCGCCAAGTCAATGATAACTGGCGCCCTTTTGTTGCCAAAGAAAACTCTGTTAGTCAGCAAACATTAGCGGCGATGTTTACAGCATTAAACGTGTTTTACAAATTCGCCATTTTAGAAGAAAAGTCAAATACCAACTTTGTACCCGTGGTCAAAAAAAATAGTCCATATCTTGTAGTACAGTCGCAGATAAAATTACCTGATACGCTAAGCAACTTACAATGGGAATATGTGTTAGGTGTCACAAAAGATATGTGCGAAGAACACCCAGAACTTGAGCGTAATTTATTTACTCTTGCCTGTTTAAAGGGGCTTTATCTGAGAATTTCTGAATTATCAGAGCGTGCGCAGTGGTCTCCGGTTATGAGTCACTTTTGGCAGGACCCAGATGGGTTTTGGTACTTGCGGATCATGGGTAAAGGCAATAAATTACGAGATGTAACGTTAAGTAATGATTTTATAGAACACTTAAAACGCTATCGTGCATATCGAGGTTTAGCTCCCCTCCCCCGAGTTGACGAACCCTACCCGATAATCCATAAATTACGTGGTCAGGGTGGAATGAACGTGCGACAAATACGTCGTATTGTACAGCAAAGCTTTGATTTAGCAGTAGAATCTCTTAACAAAGATGGGTTTACTGATGAAGCTGAACAGTTAAAAGCGGCTACTGCTCATTGGTTGCGCCATACTGGTGCTACGCATGATGCACAGCATCGACCGTTGAAACATCTATCAGAAGATTTGGGACACGCGAAGATAGCTACCACTGACCAAATCTATATTCAAACAAACATAAAAGACCGTGCAAAGTCAGGCGTAAAACGCAAATTGTAATTATGTTAAATTGACCCTCATTTTTGTTTTTAAGGGCCAATCCAAGTTAAAGAAAGTTTCAGTCGACGCTAAGTTATAGCACGAGCGATAAACTCAATCGGGTGCAATGGCTTTTGCTTTTCGTAGCGCTTCACCTGGCTTCTACATGAAAAGCCCGTTGCGAGTAAATTATCAGGTGACACTGCTTGAACATGACTTTGCCAAGACATTTCATAAAGTGTTCGACTATTTTTCTGGTTTTGTAACTCATGACCATAGGTGCCGGCCATACCACAACAACCTGTATTCGGAGTTACAAGTTTAAGGCCAAGCTGGGAAAAGATATCCTGCCACACTTTGGAAGTGCTCGGCAATGCAGTGGTTTCCGTACAATGAGTCAACAAAGTGTACTGACTTGCGGGCTCAACATTTAAAACTAGCTTAGACCAGTCCTGATCTTTTAACCACTCGTGGGCAAGGCGAACTGAAAAGTCTAACTTATCGTCAGTTACAAACTGTTTGTATTCATCTCGGTAGACCATAACCAAAGACGCATCGAGGCCGATCATGGGAATGTTATGTTGTGCAAGTTGATGTAAAAACTCGGCGGCTTTATTCGCGGTTTTACTAAATGCTTTTAAGAAACCTTTTACATGTTGTGCCTTACCATTGGGTACGAAAGGTAAAAGAATAGGAGTTTTACCTAACGCTTCTACAACATCAACACAGGATGCAACAAGTTCTGCTTCATAATAACTAGTAAATGGATCTTGTACGATAAAAACAGAATTTAGTTTCTCTTGCTCGCTCATATTTTCAAGCAAAGTTTCATTATAATGGTACTTGTCTTCAACGCGCCTTTGAAGTGAAGGTGTGCTGAGCATAGGTGTATCAACGTAGCCAAACATACGTTTTATTGAAGCTGATACAAGATCACTTGAAACGATAGGATTAACAAAGGACGCAAACTTGGAAAGAATGGGTGCCATAGTTTCAATGTTTCCAACTAAGTAATCTTTTAGAGGACGGTTGTATTTGCTGTGATAAAGATTTAAAAAGCGCGCTCTAAAACTGGGGACATCAACTTTAATTGGGCAAGCCGTGGTACAGGCTTTACAAGCCAAGCATTCGTCCATTGATTCTTTAACTTCATGAGAAAAATCGTAAGCCCCCTGCTTCTTCGCGCTACTATTTCTGTAACGTTCCCACCACGTGGTATCATTTTCTTTATGAATGAGTTGCTTTTCAACGCTAAGTACGTCGACATTTGCTTCTTTTTGCAGTCGCAACCACTCACGAATTAAGCTGGCGCGGCCTTTAGGTGAATGGCGTCTATCTTTTGTAACTTTATAAGATGGGCACATGGGTGAAGCTTCGTCATAGTTGAAGCACAAACCGTTACCATTACAGTTCATGGCATTTTCATAACTGTTGCGTACGTCGATATCAATGCGTTTATCAAACCAGGCTCGTTTTTTATCATCAACACTAACTAGTGAGTCTTCACTTTCAATAGGTGTACATATTTTTCCTGGGTTTAGACGGTTGTCTCTGTCAAAAGCAGATTTGATTTTTCGTAGCTCATTAAATAATTGCTCGCCAAAAAATTCGGGTCCATATTCACTGCGATAACCTTTCCCGTGCTCCCCCCACATTAAGCCACCATATTTGGCGGTAAGGGCAACCACTTGATCTGAAATTGTGCGCAGTAGCTTTTCTTGCTCTGGATCACACATATCAAGCGCTGGGCGAACATGAAGAACACCAGCATCAACGTGGCCAAACATACCATATTGAAGATTATGAGAGTCTAAAAGTGCTCTAAACTCAGAAATAAAGTCAGCCAAATTCTCCGGTGGAACAGCGGTATCTTCTGCAAATGCCAGTGGCTTTTGTTTGCCTTTGGTATTACCTAGCAGACCCACGGACTTTTTACGCATTGCGTATATTTTTAAAATATCTTCTTTATTATTAGTGAGTTGATACCCAATAACACCCGCTTGCTTGTTCGCAATGAGCACATCCAATTTGCGACATAACTCTGATATTTTATCGTCCATTTCATCAGCTGTTTCACCGTTGAATTCGACCATGTTTAAACCGTGCATATCTATGCCTGGTACATCAGTAATTAAGTCCGATACTGAATGCCAGATAATGTCTTCCTTAGCAAGATTTAAAACTTTACTGTCGACTGTTTCGACAGATGTAGCCTGAGCTTCTACGAGAAACGGTGAGTTTCTAAGTGCTGAGTCAAAACTATCATATTTGATATTGATTAATGTCTTGTACGGCGCAATTGGTGTTATGTTCAGTTTCGCTTCGCTCACCACGCCCAGTGAACCTTCCGAACCAGTAATAATACGTGAAAGGTCGAAGGTGCTAAGGTCCTCGTTGAAAACATTTTCTAAATCATAACCGGTTAAAAACCGATTCAACCGAGGAAATTTCGATAAGATAAGATCTCGATTTGGTTCGCAAGATTCGAGCACTTGCGAATAAATTTGTGCGATACGGTTGTCTTGCTCGGCAATAATCTTTGCTTTTTCAATGGCTATTTTACTAGTGTTTAGTTCCGTGCCATCAACAAGATAGGTTTTTAGCCCTAAAACATGGTCGCTTGTTTTACCATATACCAAAGACCCTTGCCCTGACGCATCTGTGTTCACCATGCCGCCTACAGTTGCGCGGTTGCTGGTCGATAAGTCAGGGGCAAAGAAGAATCCATAAGGCTTCAAGAAGTCATTGAGCTGATCTTTAATAACACCTGCTTGTACCCTAACCCAGCGTTCTTCAACATTGATCTCTATTATCTCGCGCATATGACGGGAAAGGTCTATGACGATACCAGGTGTAAGGGATTGTCCATTTGTGCCGGTGCCGCCACCACGAGGTCCAAAAGTAAGCGATAAAAAAGGGTCTTGCGCGGCGCACTGCAATGCCGTTTGGATATCTTTATTGTTTTTAGGGAAAATAACAGCTTGAGGAACATTTTGATAAATGCTGTTGTCAGTTGAATTTATAAGCCTTGTTCCATAGCTACAATCAGTTTCTCCTGCAAACCCTGCACTTTTTATCGTGTGCAAATAGTCGTTTAGTAGTTCGTTTGCTGTATCTTGCTGACTTATATTGGCGATCATGATGGTAATAAATTATTGCTTTTGACACATTGTATCATGGAGTTAGATTTAAAAAATTGAGAAATTTAATCTTTGTTACATATTAAGAAAACTTTGACACATCCCATGTCTTATATTGAGAAAGTAACTTTAGGAGGTGGCCAATGAAAAAACTATGTATTTTGGCTCTAGGTAGTTTGTTTATACTGCTAGCGCTAGTTTTTGTGATTGTGCCTGGTCCATCAATTATATTTTTGTTGGCGGCGTTGGTGTGTTTTGCAATGTACTACCCAAAGGCTCGCACTTGGTTAAAGAAAGTGCAGTCAATATTTACTAAGGCATGTTATAAATTAGATGGGCTAAAGTAATAAATCAAAAAGGCCGGTGATTACCGGCCTTTTGCATATGTTTGGTTAGTCTTTAAGCTTATCAGCTAGGTATAACCAAGTTTCTAGTACTGTATCAGGGTTTAGTGAAACAGAGTCAATACCCTGCTCTACCAACCAAGCTGCAAAGTCTTCATGATCTGAAGGACCCTGACCACAAATACCTACATACTTCCCTTTATCTTTGGCTGTTTTGATTGCCATAGAAAGTAGTTTTTTAATTGCAGGATTACGTTCATCAAATAAGTGAGCGATTAATCCTGAATCACGGTCAAGACCGAGTGTCAGCTGAGTTAAGTCGTTAGAACCGATAGAGAAACCATCGAAGTACTCTAAGAATTCTTCTGCAAGTAATGCATTTGATGGCAATTCACACATCATGATCACTTTAAGACCATTCTCGCCGCGCTTGAGGCCATGCGCTTCCAATAGTTCGATAACTTGAGCTGCTTCTTCAAGTGTACGAACAAATGGGATCATGATCTCGACATTGGTCAGGCCCATACCATTACGTACACGCTTGATAGCTTCACATTCAAGTGCAAAACATTCGCGGAAATCTTCAGAAATATATCGCGATGCGCCACGGAAACCGATCATTGGGTTTTCTTCTTCCGGTTCGTATTGCTGGCCACCTACTAAGTTTGCATACTCATTAGATTTAAAGTCAGACATACGAACGATTACACGTTCAGGCGCAAATGCACAGCCTAGAGTGGAGATACCTTCAACTAATTTAGCAATGTAGAACTCAACCGGCGACTCATAACCTGCAATGATATCATTGATTTCTGCTTGTAGGTCAGCGTCTTGGCTATCGAAATTAATAAGCGCTTTAGGGTGAACACCAATCATACGGTTAATGATAAATTCTAAACGGGCTAAGCCGATACCAGCATGTGGTAAACGAGCAAAGTCAAATGCGCGGTCTGGGTTGCCCACGTTCATCATTATCTTCATTGGTAATTCTGGCATTTCATCAACACGTGACGAAATTACTTCATATTCCAATTCACCTTCGTAGATGTAGCCAGTGTCGCCTTCGGCACATGATACTGTTACGTGTTGGTTATTGGTGATGAGATCTGTTGCATTGCCACAACCTACAACTGCTGGGATACCTAATTCGCGGGCAATAATTGCTGCGTGACATGTACGGCCACCACGGTTAGTAACGATTGCAGCAGCGCGTTTCATGATTGGTTCCCAGTCTGGGTCAGTCATGTCAGTAACGAGCACGTCACCTTGTTGTACTTTGTCCATTTCATCAATTGAGTTAAGTACACGAACAACACCAGAACCAATTTTATGGCCGATTGCGCGACCTTCTGCGATAACCGTTGATTGTGCCTTAAGTTGGAAGCGCTCCATAACATTAGCGTCTTCATTTGAGCGAACGGTTTCAGGGCGGGCCTGAACGATGTAAAGTTTACCATCATTACCATCTTTCGCCCACTCAATATCCATTGGTCGGCCATAATGCTTCTCAATGATAACAGCTTGTTTTGCTAGCTCTTGTACTTCTTCATCAGTAATAGAAAACTGAGCTGACTTTGCTGGGTCCATATCAACAATTTCAACTTGCTTACCGTGTGACTCGTCACTTGAGTAAATCATTTGAATTGCTTTAGAGCCGATATTACGACGTACAACAGCTGGCAAGCCTTTGTTTAGTGTAGGTTTATGGACATAGAATTCATCTGGGTTTACTGCACCCTGAACAACCATCTCACCAAGACCGTAACTTGAGGTTACAAATACCACGTCTTCAAAACCAGATTCAGTATCGATACTAAACATAACGCCTGAAGATGCTTTGTCTGAACGAACCATGCGTTGGATACCAGCAGATAAAGCAACTCCACGGTGATCATAGCCTTGGTGAACACGATAAGAAATTGCGCGATCGTTAAATAACGAAGCGAATACGTGCTTAATCGCAACCATCACAGCGTCAATACCACGAACGTTCAAAAATGTTTCTTGCTGGCCTGCAAATGATGCATCTGGCATATCCTCAGCAGTTGCTGATGAACGAACGGCAAATGAAACGTCTGAATTTGTATCACCATGAAGAGTGGTGTAAGCGTCGCGGATTGCTTGGTCTAGAGATGGTTGGAAGGGGGTATCTATGATCCATTGTCTAATTTGGGCGCCAACCTTGGCGAGGGTGTTGACGTCATCGACATCAAGGGTATCTAGTATGGTGTGGATCTTTTCGTTGAGACCTGATTGGTCTAGGAATTCATTGAAGGCTTCTGCGGTAGTCGCGAATCCTCCTGGAACTTGTACACCAGCGTTTGATAAATTAGATATCATTTCCCCAAGTGAAGCATTTTTACCACCAACTCGAGGTACGTCTTGCATACCTAACTCTTGATACCAGAGAACGTAGTCTTGCACGGAACTGTCTCCAAAAACAAATTGTAATAAATGTGAGAGATTGTTTGACCTTTTGTAGGGGTCGCAGGCATTCTACACTGGTAAGCACACCTACGTAAACCGCGATAGGGAAAATTCAGCTAATTTGAAACAATAAGGTTATCATGAGAACGGCATTTTATATTTCAGACGGAACCGCTATCACATCCGAAGTATTTGGCCACGCCACGCTTTCTATGTTTCCAGTGGAGTTTAACCATCAAACCATTCCATTTGTAGAAACCAAGAAAAAAGCAACGGAAATTAAAAGGCTTATCGACTCAACGGCACAGAGCTGTGGTGAGCGCCCACTGGTATTTTTTACTTTTGTAAATCCAGAGTTGTCTGAAATTATTCTTTCATCGCAAGGTGTATGTTATGACTTTTTAGCCCTTGCCAGCAAAGTAGTTAAAAAAGAGCTCAATGTTGACCCAGTGCCTAAGATTCACCGTACCCACTCAATACATGAAGCAAGTTATGACTTTCGAATTGACGCGGTTAACTATGCACTGGCCAATGACGATGGCGCAAATATAAAAGATTATGAACAAGCTGACATAATACTTGTGGGCGTTAGCCGCAGTGGTAAAACACCAACGAGTTTATACCTTGCTCTACAATACGGCATAAAAGCGGCTAATTATCCGATGACCGAAGATGATTTAGAAAAAGGTAACTACCCTAGCTGCCTACTACCGTATAAACACAAACTATTTGGCTTAACGATAAATCCAGAGAGACTGGCGGCGATTCGCGAAGGACGCATGGCCAATTCAAAGTACGCTTCATTACGTCAATGTCGTATTGAAGTGCGTGAGGTCGAAATGTTATTCAAGCGACATAAAACGCCTTACCTTAACTCAACAAGCCATTCAGTCGAAGAGATCTCCGCCAAGATTATTTCCGAGACGGGATTAACAAGACGTAAGTATTAAAAAGGCCGCTTATGCGGCCTTTTCAGTTATGCTTTAGTGCGGGCATCTTTTAGTAAGTCTGCCACCAAGAATCCTAATTCTAATACTTGGTCTGCATTAAGCCTTGGATCGCACTGAGTACGGTATCTCTGAGCTAGGTCTTCATCAGATAGACCATAAGCACCGCCAGTACATTCAGTAACATGCTGACCAGTCATTTCTAGATGCACACCACCTGGGTATGAGCCTTCGGCCTTATGTACTGCAAAGAACTGGCTTATTTCACGTAGAATATTATTGAAGCTACGAGTTTTATAGCCGGTGCTTGCTTTTTCAGTATTACCATGCATCGGGTCAGATGACCAAATTACCTTGCGGCCTTCTTCTTGAACTTTTCTGACTAGTGCCGGTAACTTCTCTGGTAGTACATCAGCCCCCATTCGTGTGATAAGCGTTAAGCGGCCAGGAATATTGTCAGGGTTGAGTGCATCGATAAGCTCGATCAGCTCGTCAGGTTTCATACCTGGGCCGACTTTAACACCGATTGGGTTTTTAATCCCACGGAAAAATTCGATGTGAGCATGATCTAGCTGGCGAGTACGCTCACCAATCCACACGAAATGCGCCGAACAGTCGTACCAGTCTCCGCTTAAATGGTCACGTCGAGTCAGTGCTTCTTCATATCCAAGCAGCAGTGCTTCATGCGAAGTATAAAGGTCTGTTTCTTTTAAACTAGGAGCAACCGCAGAGACGATACCGCAGACTTCCATAAACTCTAGTGCATCTTGGATGCGGTCTGCGAGTTGTTGAAACTTTTCTTTTAGTGGATTGGCGGCAACAAAGCTCATATTCCAGCGATTAACTTGATGTAAATCTGCAAGTCCACCCTGAGCAAACGCTCTGAGTAAGTTAAGGGTGGCGGCGCTGTGATGATAAGCGGTCATTAAGCGATTAGGATCTGGGATTCTTGCCGCTTCAGTAAATTCAAAATTGTTGATGATGTCACCGCGATACGAAGGCAAGGCGATGCCGTCAATGGTCTCGAAGTCTGATGAACGCGGTTTTGCATATTGGCCTGCCATTCGCGCAATTTTCACAACGGGGCATTTACCACCATAAGTTAATACCACTGCCATTTGTAGCAATGTCTTAAACGTGTCTCTAATATTAGCCGCGTTAAAGTCTGAGAATGACTCCGCGCAATCACCGCCTTGTAGCAAAAACGCTTTACCTTCACAGACATCCGCTAGTTGTTTATACAAACTGCGAGTCTCTTCGGCAAACACTAATGGAGGTGCGCTGTTAAGCTGTTTTTCGACTTCTTTTAATGCTGATTGATCGGGGTATTCAGGTTGCTGAACAATTGGATGATCTCTCCAACTGTCAGGACTCCATGGTTTCATTCTATTTCCTCATTCCAAGTAGTATTACTCAAAACTGAAAGTAACGTATAGACGTCTTGGCATCAAGGAAAATTTGACATTCTTTCACAATAAGAACACATCATACTTATTATTATATTTCCGAAAAGGTCAGCATCCTACATAATTGCAGTGAACAATTGTCAATAAACTAACAAGGTCTAGTTTTCCGCTTCTACAACTCACTATTTTTATTCAGGACTAAGTCGGCACTAAGCGAGTAGTCTATAAATCGAATGACATACTATGAGCTTCTATTGAGTTATGTTAAATCTCTTGTTTGCGATAGACATCAACATTCAGTGATGCCTTGAACACGAGACAAAACTGCGTACCATGCTTGCAAAGGTTTTATATGTACGCGCTGGGAGTAGTCTGCAATTGAGGCGTTATATGTTGAAATTACATTGATGAACTACACCCCGAAAGTGTATCGTTAGTACTAGGCTTCATCTTGCTTAATGCTGGTCTGTATAATTGCAACTGTAAAACTCGTATATTCGGTGCGTATATTTGAGGGAGTCCCCCACTAACCTCCAAAAGGCACATAACACAACGCCCCGAACGATTACTAAATGACGAGTGTTTAAAGTGGGTAATCTTTATCTGCTAAAGCAGTTGGCGCATGGGTCATCGAAATAAATCTGAGGAAAACAACCCTTAACTTATCTCAATACAGCGAGCCAATTTCCCCTACCTTCTAGGCCTCTGCAAAAAACTTGATAATTCAATAATATTAGAGGTGTAAACGGCAGATACAATAGATTTAACATAATATCTTGATATGGTTATAGTCCTGTTCTTTCATTGAGAATCGAAAAATAATGTCAGTATTTAGTCTTTGCATTGCAGTCATACATGGCTTGCTCTGTATGGAAAAGTAATAACGTATAACCCTTTCTTACTAGGGAATGCTTAGTTGGTAATGATTAACCCTCTCCTTTGTCGTCAATGAAAGTTACAACTAAGTCTGTGTAGCTGCCATACTTTACAAGGAACACATCATACTAGAACATCTGTCTCGTCAATAGCTCATTATCTTAGAAGCACGAAAATCCTGACCTCCACATAGCTGTATGTTAGTACCAACTTACATCTCTCAATTCCTACACTTAATTCGTGTAGTTACTCTGAGCATGTGTTTTTTTATTCGACCAGCCAATCAATAAATCGTGACTTTCACTATCACCTTAGATTAAATGGCGAACAAGCTAATATTTATAAATTAAAGAATATCTGCTATCCTATGAATAGAGAACACATCATACATCGTGTTACTTATGAAACCATCTCAGCATCTAACAAACTTAAAGGATGATGTGTTCTACAATGACACCTAAATTTTCAATTCGCTCACAATTTGACTTACTTCACGAACAATTGTCTTTATTCTGCGAAGAGTTACAGCAGTCCGATATTATCAAATCGACATATTTTGAATTGCCAAAAATTGAAAAAGAGCAGGAAGAGAAAGCCCCACTGACTATTGAAGTTAATAAGGTTTCTGGGCAAGAAGCGACAAAAATGATTGTAAGTGCTTACAAAGATTTATTTATAAATCATAAGGTCAGCGGCAAGGTCGTTCAACGACATCCTGGAATCATTTCTATCAATGACCCCAAAGGTAATTTGCAAGCACGACTTAAAGCAGTAAATGAAGCGAAGCAGAAATTTAAAGAGCTTATTCTTGAAATTCCAAACAATGATGCTCGATTTGACGCCGTACATAGTGCGGTTCCATCATTGATCACCATAGCTGGTTATAGAAAGATCCATAGTGAAACAGCCATACCTTATTCTGTTAGATTCACATGGATGACCAAACACGCTACGCGTACACTCTCAAAAGAAGCCGCTTTAGATATGCTTTCTCGTTCATCGAACTACTCAAATCCTAGAATGATTGATCAGCAATCATGGCAGTCTCTAGTTGAGCAAGAAAAAATTCGCGTCAATAGTTTAGGTGCTAACAGTAAGTTGAGAATTAGAAGACCAACGAGAGTATCGCCAGAAGTTAATGTACGCTTTACTGCGCAAAAACGTTATCACGTTAGTGCTGCACTTCCATTTATATTATTTAATCCACACCCTGAAACAAAATTAGGAGACTTATCAAATTACGAAAAAGTTGATAATCATCCGAGAAAACGCGCGTACAATTTTTTGGTAGATCGAATTTACTTAGAAAAAGTGGATTAAAAAAAGCGCCTTGTGGCGCTTTCTTAAGTTTATTTTTTAACTATTTCTTCCAATGTGTCTTCATCTATCACCTCAGCATTTTCTACAATTCTTTTACCGCCTTGAATTTCGATGCGTTTGTGATGCTTATTCAGTGCAAGAATTTCTTCACAAAACTGCGCTGATGGATGCATTTCATAAACATAGTCTATGATTTGACCCGTTTTATCATCTTTTACATTGGTAATGTTATATTCTGAGATAGCGCCCTTCTCTATGAGATCTTTCATTGTAGTTGTCATGTCACGACGAAGCGCCTTTAATTTATTTTCAGAAATATCATCTGTTGAATAAATTGAACCATATTTTTCCATAATAGATAACAATCTAAAATGATAGGTTTTACCAGGGGCCGCATAGCGCCATAGGTGATATAACCTAAGCATCATCCAACGCGATAAACCACGTTTTAATTCTTGTGCACTATTAAAGTAGTATCCTTTGTACTCTAAGTTATCAATCATGTTGTGCACAAAAGCATTTAAACAGGCTACACATTTAATGTTTCCGCCCTGCCCCTTTTTACCACTAAAGTGTAGTGATGATAGAAAGTTCATATTCGACTCGTAGAACGAATCATCGATATCTGAATTTCGGGTATCTGTGGCAGAATATTTAAATGATAGCTTTGAACCTTGCAATGCTTCGAGTGATTCTTTTATCTGCGGATAAGGCATTGACTGACCAACAGCTTTTAGCTCTTGGGCCAATTCATTCATTGAGAAAATCACGGCATACTGGATACCAGATTTAAAATTAATTTTTACGATTTTGCCTTTAGATGCTAAACGAATTAACGCTCGTTCAACTTTCTCTTCACGATCCGATGGCCAAACCAAATACTCCATATCGTCGCCATCTTTTTTCGCGCTGACCACAGCTGGAGTAATTTTGATTTCGCCTTCATAAAGAATGCCATCAACTTTCTCAGAAATACGTCGGGTAATGATGGTCTTTTTAGGCGCATCTTCCAAAGGCAATTTTTTATGACCAGAGCGAACAAAGCGGCCCCAAAGATCATAATGATTGAAGGTATTCGAATAAGCTCTTAAACCATGGGCGGCATTTTCTATCGATATCCGAACATCTTTATTGTCAGTAAATAATGCTAGACTTTCATTATCAATCGCACTTTCCACACCATGGATCTGGCCTCGTAACGAATCAGGCAAGTTATCTACTGAGATGTTCACCTTTCGGCTCATTTTTCTACTTCCAAAATTTTATGACAGCTTATAACAACATATTCGTTCAAAAAAGTTAATGACTAATGTTAGTAAAAAACTGATCCAATCACTATTTTTTGTATGAGATCTGATTTTTACTAACTCTAGAAATTTCAAGATCACCTTTTTACTAACTTGGCCCAACTTATAGCGTTAGTTACTTAAAAAAAGGTCAAATAAGCATTTATAACAGGTAAGATCATTAATAACTGTGTATAACTCAACCCTTACTTAGTACAGATCCGATCTGAACTAAGAAAAGATCCGATCTGTACTAACAAAATAGTCCGTTTTTGCTATTCAATGTTCATAACTAACTGATTTAACTTAGTATAAACTTGATCTCTAGCATTAAATTTGTGAATAACCTTGTTGATAAACTGTTCGTAAGCTAACTATCTGATTTTACCTTAGTTATTTCGTGATCTGGCAGTTGATAAAGATCAGATCTTTACTTCGTAAATTTATGATCTGTATTTTATAATCTTTTCTTTATTAATTATATAGTTAAGGTACTTTTTTATAGCTCTAGTCTTTAATACCTATATTCTAACCATATCTAAACTTTACTTACTTATACTTAAGTAAAAGAATTTATAAGTATTTTTTTGGATGTCTTGGTATTTTATTGTTTACTCCTTATTTGATGGACATTATAATGTTTACTATCAAGTAAAGGATATCGCGTATGTCAATTAATAACAAAGCACTCTCAACATATAGCTTATTAAAAGCAACTGCTGAAGTCGCAGAGCAATCGCTAGAAGGCCGTATTCAGCATTACAGAGCGCATCTTAAAACCGATGAAAAAGAGCTAAGAACTTATACCCAAAAAGCTGCTGCTGATTTACTGGGTTGCAATAATAGAACTCTCAAGAGAAGACATGATCAAGGTGATTTTGATCACTTGAACATTCAAAAAGGTGCAAATGGACATTACGCATATACTTTGGCCAATATCTTTGCAATGGCTGAAATCATGGGAGTTAACGCTGATCAGCGTAAAGAAGGCGATAAGTTGCAAGTTATTGTTATCAACTCCCTTAAAGGAGGCTGTGGCAAAACAACATCCTTAGTAAATATTGCAGCAGCCCTAGCTACAACCAATATTAAACGATACCGAATAGGGATAATCGATTTAGATCCTCAAGGTTCATCTTCAAGTTTCTTCCCGTCAAGTGACCCAGAGCCTATAACTGTAGGTGACCTTATGCGTGATTGTATTGAACTTGAAGAAAATGAAACTTGGCGTAGTGTCGTCTCTAGTGCCTTTCAATGTACTCATATACCTAATATTCGCGTATTGCCATCAGGTATGGATGATTTTTATTTTGAACATGAAACAGCAACTGAGCTCAAAGAGAGCTCAGGATATGAGCAAACGCGGCATTACCACAAACTTTATGAAAAAGTGATTGAACCAGTAGAAGATGAATTTGACATTATTTTAATTGATACCGCGCCTTCACTTAACTTTATGTTTTATAATGCGTTAATGGCATCTACAGCAATGCTAATACCAGTACACCCTGAAGCGGTTGATTTTGATGCAAATAATAAATATCTGAAGCGATTAGGCGAGATATACCACACCGTAGCTGCGCTTGGGCACGATGGTTGGGATTTTATGCAATTCTTAGTCACCAATTATGTCAAAGGTAATCATTCCCAGCGTGATATCGTCAAGGATGTCCGTAGCGCATTTGGTAGACAAGTTATGAGTTATCCAATTAACCACAGCTCAGCGATTACCGCTAGTTCATCATCGTTTAATACGATCTTTGATCAAAAAACATCAGATAGCCTAGCAAGTCGGGAGTCGTTGTTAAAAGCACAAGAAAATATCAAAGATGTAGTGGATGAGTTAGAAATGTTAATCCGTTCAAATTGGCCTTCAACTCAATCAACATTGACGCAATAAGAATAAAGGTTTCCCATGGCAAAAAAACGTAAGAATGATACTCGATTAGACCCTTTTGCGTCTCCTGTTGAAGGAAGCAGTCTTGATGACTTACTCGATCAGGCGAAAGTCGGCGATGTGATCACCATGCCGGCACCAAGCGATCCTAATCGAACCATCACTTTGACATGTCACGTTATCAGACATAAAGATATCGAACTAAAAACAAAGGTTTATGGGCAGAATAGACGAGAGCAGTCATTGCTTAATGAGCGCTCTGTTGCTGACATACTACCTGCCATTAAAAGTGACAAACGCAATTTGCACCCAGCACTGTGCTGGCAAAAAGACAATATCCAATGGGTTTTATCTGGGTCTCGTAGACGTAAAGCATGTATCTTTGCTGGTGCTGATTATGTGGTCTTATCATCGAATGATTTTAATGATGATGACGCTAAATTGCTTGCTGTTTCGTCTGATCAATATATCGCTCCCAGCCTTTGGGAGCTGGGCCAAGCTTACGCAGGTACTAAGCTTAAGTTACAAGAACAAGGTAAAAAAGGTTCATTTAGAGAAATCGCCGCCATTGAGGGGGTTTCACATACAGCGATTGCGGACGCTATCAAAGCCTATGAGCATATTCCGAAGCATGTTTTAAATTTGTATCCCACAGCCAACCATGTTGGTCGTGAGGCAGCTAAAAAAATAATTGAAGCCATTAGCTTAGATCCTGAGATGTTTAACAACATGATCCAAGAGGTGAGCACTCAGCCCTTTATGTTCGAAGAGATGACCGACGAAAAGCGTGCGTTAATGATAACAAAATATCTAACCACCTTTGAGGATAAAGCGCATCGTAATGAATCTCTGCTGGAGAGCGATTTTGTGAAAGTACAAAGGAGCTTAAAAACAGGCGATATCACCATAAAAATTGATAATCGTGTTCTTACAGGAAAGCGTTTAGAGCATCTGCAAAAAATCTTGTCTAGCTATAATTAGCTCATAAATAAGCCAAGCAATACTGAATGATTGTTTGGCTTACGTTTAAACTGACGATTCTCTGCTCCAACCAGTAAAATACCCGCGTTAAATCTGCGTATAGCCCTTTTGCTTAGTGCTTGGATCCCATATACTGGGCGGATTGGTAAAGTTTTGTGTCGTGCTGATGTCTACGCAGTTGTCTAAAGAACAATTGCTTGCCTTGTTTGAAGAAATCAAGCAAGAACAAGCAAATCAATTTCCACTTTCAGAGCGCTTTTTGAAGCAGTATTTTAATGCTCAAATGCTGAGTAAAGCTAAAGAGTATCTCAAAGACTCGCAAATTAGCTTTCTCGAACACAGCGATGATTTTTCAAAGATCGACGCGCAAATTATTGGCAACTATGGGAATACTTTCTCTCAGCACATTACTATAGAGCACAATACACGTGGGGTTCGCGTTGAAGCCCAGTGCACGTGTTCAAGTAATGCCAAATGTCGCCATATTGCAGCTGTATTACTCAAGCTAAAAATTGAACACTCTGGCGGGTTTGGTGAGGCGTATCTAATCAATGATTGGTTTAATGAATTAGAGCAGTTACAGTTAACCAAGCCCTCAGATATCAACAATGTTTTATTATTTTCTTTAGAGCTACATGGCGGTGAACTGCAGGTGATGCCAAAGCTGAGTGCTTTTAGACCTGATGGTCATTATCCTCTGGGACGGCCACTTACAGAGCAACAGATTAACAGTCAGCTGCCACCACCTGGCGTATCGGATGAAGACTTTAGATTGTTCACTTGGATCCGCTCCCAAAACTCTCCTGGCCACTTCGAATTAAGTGGTGCATGGGGATATGCCGCGCTTCAACAACTCTTACATACCAACCGCTTATATTTTCAAAATGATCGCACTCCCTTATCTTCTGCTCATCAACAAAACTTAAAGTTTGTTTGGCAGCAAGATAGTCAATACGCGCAACTTAAAGCACAACTATCTAATACTGAGCACTGGCTGCTGCTAAAAACAGATCCTCCTTATTATTTGGATACAGAGCGTATGTTGGTTGGCCGAATTAGCTCAGAGCTTAGTAGCGAAGAAATTGCACACCTATTGACGATGCCATCAGTTCCTATTGAACAGCTGATTCAGGTTGCTACACGATTTGCTGAGCTATATTCTGATGATTTAATTCAAGCGCCAGCTGGAATGACTCAGGCAGGTGTATCGAATCTATCTCCGAATGGTCATCTAACAAGTCGCTTGAGTGTCAGCTCTTCTAGCGATGGTGTCCGCCTTAAACTTACCTTAGACAATTCAAAGAAATTGTCTAGAAATGAAGTTGCAAAGCAGAGAAAAAGAAGTGAGCAGTTGCTTACTGGTTTGGGCTTGAATAATAAAGATGGGTTGTTTTCATTGCCTGTTGAAAGTGAACAAGCGGAGCATTGGTTTAACAATGAAATTCGCTTGCAATTGCTTAGCAAAGGTTGGATAGTCGAAGAGCTCAATGAAACGAGCTTAGTCACTGAGCCTAAAGTTTCGTTATCGATAAGGCGTGATAGGCATCACCATATTCTTGGCAAAGTACAATTTGATGATAAGACCGTTTTGCTAGATTGGGATGTGAAGCCGTGTCTGGAGATAAATGAACTGGCAAGCCAATATCAATATGTGAAAATAGCGGAGCAATCATATGCTGTTCCTAGTGCAAGTTATGAACTGCTGATTAAATTAAAAGAACGTTTTAGCTACTATCTTTCTAATAGCCAATTTAAGTTCCCTTTATATTTCGCTAAAGATCTATTCAATTTGAAAGATGTTGCGGTTAGTTGCGAAGATAAGCGATTACTGGAATATCTAGATGAACTGAATCATCCCAAAGAAACAAGCAATCTCATACCAGCGAGTACAAATCAGACGTTTACACTGAGGGATTATCAAGAGCAAGGGGTGAACTGGCTCAGGTTTCTTAATCGGCATCAGCTAGGTGGTATATTGGCTGACGATATGGGCCTTGGTAAAACATTGCAAGTTATCGCTTATTTTATAAATCAGCATAATACCTTGGTTAATATGCCGAGCCTGATCGTTTGTCCAACTAGCTTAGTTGGTAACTGGCAGGCCGAGTTCGCACGTTTTGCGCCTCATTTAACGCTGACCACGGTGCATGGTAGTAATCGCGAAATGCAGTTAGAGACAGTGCATAAAGCTAAATTTATTCTAACGACCTACCCGCTTCTAAAGCGTGATTTAGCGTACTACAAGGCGTTAGATTTTGATTCAATTGTACTGGATGAAGCGCAGTACATTAAAAATGAATCAGCGCAAATTTCAAAGTGTGTAAAGCAGCTAAAGGCACAGTTTAAACTCTGCTTAAGTGGTACTCCGGTGGAAAACAATTTGTTGGAGCTTAAGTCATTGCTAGACTTTGTTATGCCCGATATCTTAGGTACTCGACAACAATTCAAACAGTATTTTCAATATCCTATTGAAAAAGAACAAGATACAGCGCGAGCGAAGGAGCTACACAGTGTCATTGCACCTTTTATTTTACGTCGCACCAAGGCGCAAGTGGTACAAGAGCTTCCTGCCAAAACTGAATTAGTTAAAGAGTTAGAATTTTCACCGAAACAAGCGCAGCTATATGCAAGTGTGCAGCAACAAGTTGAGAGCAACCTATTAAACCTATTTAAAGAACAAGGTGTGCAGCGCAGTAAGTTAATGTTTTTGGATGCATTGCTTAAGTTGCGGCAGATCTGTTGTCATTCTCAGTTAGTTGACAAACAAAGCGATGCTTCAAGCGCAAAGCTGGATTGGCTGAGTCAACATTTACCCATTATGTTAGAACAAGGACGCCGGGTCATTATTTTTAGCCAGTTTACCACGGTATTGGATTTAATCGCCCAACAGTGCACTGAGCTTGATTTACCCTACACCATGTTAACAGGACAAACTAGGCATAGAGATAAAGCCATACAAGCCTTTACAAGTGGTGAATGTAACGTATTTTTGATCAGTCTCAAAGCCGGTGGTACGGGGCTGAACTTAACTCAGGCTGATACGGTGATCCATTTTGATCCCTGGTGGAACCCCGCTGTCGAGAACCAAGCAACTGATAGAGCATATCGCATTGGCCAAGACAAACCTGTGTTTGTTTACAAGCTGATAATGGCAAATTCAATAGAGCAGAAGGTCTTCAATATGCAGGTTCAAAAACAAGCGTTGGTTGATGCATTGTTTGAGGATAAGTCTATGAATTTAAATAAGTTTGATGAAGAGCAAATGTTGTCTTTATTGCGCTGATGCAATTAATTGATAAAGTTTGAATTTAATTTTGAACTAAATCTCAATGTGGGCAGTCTATAATTATGCTTGTTGGTAGCGATGAGCATTTGTTGATTTCCCCCCTTGATTACCATTTGTAATAAAGCCAGCGAAAGCTGGCTTTTTTGTTTCTAGCATTTTTTCTTGTACGGTTCTAAATTCCATATTTACTCCACATTGTTAGGTTGAAATATCAACACTGATAATTTAACCCTGCTAGCAGGTGTCCGGTTAATCAAAATGAAAGGATACACAAACATGTGTGGTGAAACGGCTTCTACCCAACTGAAATTTATAGAACCACAATCACAATATGATTACGATCTATTAGATGAAGTAGCTAAAAGCGAGGATCTCAATAGTATTCTAACCATGTTATTATTAGACGACACTTTATCTGATTCATTACGTCGAAAGGCGCTCAAGCAATTGAGGGCTAAGTAGAATATAAAACGTCCAAAGAGGAACTATGCACCATATTTTAATTGTTGAGGATGACTTTGATATTGCAGAGCAAGTTATGTTGTTCTTTAAAGCCTCTGGCTTTCAAACTACTCATATTGCTGATGGTGCACAGGTCGTGCCTTGGGTGCAAGACAACCAGCCCGATGCAATCGTGATGGATATAATGCTGCCCAATCAAGATGGTGTGGAGTGCATGAAGCAAATTAGACTGTTCTCTATGGTTCCGATTGTGATGATGACAGCGAAGGTTGCAGAAGCTGACAGGCTCAAAGGGTTAGAATTCGGCGCTGATGATTATGTGTGTAAGCCATTTAGTGCTGCAGAGTTGGTGATGCGCATCAAAGCTATTTTAAGGCGCTGTTTACCCACAGCAGAGACTCAGCAGAAGGTGATTGTGGACGAGTCACAATTGAGTGTCGCTATTTGCAACAAATCACTTTCGCTGACGAAAGTTGAATTTGACGTGTTTGCCTTGTTGTACAATGCCCCGAGTAGAGTATTCTCTCGCCAACAAATCTTAGACTTTATTCAGCCGGATAACTTTGATATCTCGGACCGTGTCATTGATAGCCATATTAAAAATATCCGTAAAAAGGTTAAACAATTAGGTTTTTCAGCCAAACTCATTGGCTCGGTGTATGGTGCCGGTTACCGTTATGACGCGCAACAACTGGAAGATGGCACTAGTTAACCTCTGCTGCACGTAAGCAAGTTTTTCCAATAAAGCTAATATGCCTCTTTTCGTTACTTTCATTTTTAATAACTTGCTATTACTCAAAATGCCATGGTAATGGGCGAAATATCATCATTGGATGCTAAAATAGCAAAGAGTTAACTACTCATTTTATCAAAACTCTTATTTACAGCTGAGGTTAATTAAGTGCTTGTAACGACTCACTAAGGTATCATCAGCTATAAGAGAAATATCTTTGAGATAAAGTATGCTTGATGCCGTTATATCACAAATAAGTTGGTTCCATGTTGTGTCTGTGGGCGTTGGTACGCTGCTTGCCCTTCCCTGGTATTTGATACAGCGACAGCGACTTTCTTCACAATTATCTACCCTAGAACAAAATCTAGCGCAGCAGGGATCACAAAGTTCCATACTTGAGCAACAACTTGCTCAGCTACAAGATGATAAACTGCAGTTGCATGGCCATTGTCAGCAATATCAAGCTCGATTATCTGAGAAGCAACAGCAGGCTGAGCAATATCAACGGTTATGGCAGCAATGTGAACAGTCACTGGCACAAAGCCGAGAGCAATCTCACGGACTGGAAATTGAACTGACAGATTTGAAAACCACTCTTGAACAAAAACAACAAGCTTTTGATGCCCAAATCGCTCAGTTAGAAAAGTCCAAAGCACTGCTAAAGCAAGAGTTTGAAAACATAGCAAATCAGATATTTGAAGAAAAAACTGCGCGCTTTAATATTCAAAGCCAAGAACGGTTGAGCCAGATACTGCAACCAGTACAAGGTGAGTTGAAGGGCTTTCGAGATAAAATGGAAGCCATTCATAGTGAAGAATTAAAGCAAAGAGCATCGCTAAAAACTGAACTGATGCATTTACAGGCGAATAATAAGTCAATTACAGAGCAAGCTGATAGGCTGACTACTGCGTTACAGGGTCAGAAGAAAACCCAAGGTAATTGGGGAGAGTTAATGCTTGAAAATGTACTGGATAGCGCTGGGCTAAGAGCTGGCTTTGATTACAAACGAGAAGTGTCATTTACCACTGAGCAAGGAAAGTTTCGTCCAGATGTGATTGTGTATTTGCCGCAGCAACGGCATCTAGTGATAGACGCTAAAACATCACTCAATGCCTATACTCGTTATGTTAACGCGGATAGTAATGAACAAGCGCAACGCGCTTTGGTTGAGCATTGCCAGGCTATTCAGGCCAGAATAAAGGAGCTGGGAGACAAATCCTACGAGCGGTTACCTGGGTTGAACTCTCCCGAGGTCGTGATCATGTTTATCCCTGTAGAGTCTGCTTTTGTGGAGGCGATAAAGCATAACCCTGGGCTTTATCAGCAAGCGTTAGACATGAATGTATTAGTTGCTACACCAACTACTTTATTGACGAGCCTCAACATTGTTAAACAATTATGGAAGTTTGAAGAACAAAGCAAGCACAGTAGAGAACTTGCACAAAGAGCTGAAAAGTTTTACAACAAGCTTAATGCTTTCTTAAATAGTATGGATGGTGTTGGCAAACAATTAGACAAGGCAAAAGAAAGCTATGATAAAGCTTTCGCTCAACTATATAGCGGTAAGGGTAATTTAATAAAGCAGGCTTCTGAATTTAAAGAGCTGGGCGTATCGGTAAATAAATCTTTGCCTTCTGAAATGACTGAAAAGGCTCGCCTAGAGCTGGAGTAATGTTAACCCCCTTTACACTGGCAAATTAGCCAGTGTAACGGTTATTCGGGTTGCTACATTGCGCATATGTACCGTTGCGGGGTTTGCCAACAAACAGGTTTATGTTGAGGTTATAGTGGTTTACATCTCGCCATATTCGACTGTTGGTCGAAGGACATAGTGACCCTTTTATGTATTGTGTTAACTGTTGCTCACTCATCGCCAATCGATTCGGCATTTCAATCAAAATATTGATGTCTGAATTTGTAAATTCCGCATCGTAGAACTGCCAGTTCCCCATAATGAACTGTTTTGAGAAATAACGAGAAATCCTTTGTTTTTGCTCTTTTTCAAGCACTGGTATATCACGCCCGTGGGATGTTTCTAACAACTTTGCCCAAAGCATTGCAAAAATGGCAAAACCAATAAGTAGGGTAAAAATGATCGTTGCACTTTGTCCATTTTTTTTCGCTGGCGCTTGTTGCTTTTTAGAGCGCGATTCTACAATTTTGGCCCAGTCTCCATGTTTCATGGTGCGTTGTGTCATTCATTTGTCCTCCGTCTGTGATTGCTATTAGAAGCAAAAAATGTGTAAGAAAAATGGAGCTATTAAGGAATCAGTCAAAAGATTATGGAAGTGAGAAGCTTTAGTGTTCCTGAACAAATAAGGAGAAAGTTAAAAGATTGCTTTTAGAGCAAAAAGATACTGCGTGCAGGCCAACTAAGATCTGCTGCAATCAATCAGCATACTAGTGTGTAGCCAAGTTAGTAATAATCTGATCTGCATGTGTTACCTTATCTGTTTTAGATATTCACTGCTATCGTCTGCAAATAGCTGAACATTTGGAGTACACCATTTGGATGAAGGTCATTAAATCCAGCCTTTAAAGCCCAGATCACAAATTTACTAACTAAAATTCCTTTGAAGCATGATTTGTAGTTTTGTGTAACCCCTTACTTCTTCTATTCTTTTAAATTCAAAGACATGTAAATTTTTTGTGTGCTTAATAAACTGGGAAAAGCCATGTTATTGATTGATAAAGGAATATATACTAATTCGTTTACTGACGTTATTATGACAAGCGCTCGTTATATACAAAGTAGGGTAAGCCATCTGTATTACAATAAAGCTGCATGTAATTTGGTGTTTTTTGTACTGTTTTTTCTGAACAGGCTCTATATATCGTGTTCTAATAGAAGGTTATGGAAAAATGTAAAGGGGGTTTACAAATTGAGTATTTGGCAACAATGAGGCCTACTAACATTATTAATCAACGAGTTAGTAAAATTTCGGTTTACCTGCTTGTGAGTTGGTAAAATTTTGATTTATTTACTCTGCAAGTTAGTAAAATAGTGTTCCAGCACAATGTAGGTTAGTAAAATTTTGCTTTGTAGCGTGGCCAAATGATAGTGAGTATTTTCAGATGGTTGATAATGTGCCGCTTTTTCCCTTGTTTTAGTGCCTAAAAGGCTGAGATTACTCTATATATGGCATTGCCATGATGATTTGGTAAAATTCTGATCCATTACTTATAGCGCCATTAAAAAAGGGGCCTATCGGCCCCTGAGTTAAGGAACAACCTTGATTGGTATTAGAATTGGTTCATGGTGTTTGCTTCTCCCCCCGCTTTGAGAGCGTTTTCTCCAGAGAAGTACTCTTTATGTGTATCACCAATGTTAGAACCGGCTAAATCTTGGTGCTTAACGGATGCTTGCTCACGACGAATTTCTTGTCGCTGTACATCTCGCACGTATGCAAGCATACCCAAGTCACCAAAGTAACCTTCAGCCAAAATATCCGTGCTTAATGCCGCGGTGTGGTATGTTGGTAAAGTGATTAGGTGATGGAAAATCCCTGCCTCACGCGCACCATCGCGTTGGAAGTTTTGTACCAATATGTCCGCAGCCGCTGCCAGTTCTGAGTTATCCAACTGAGGGTCCATAAGCGCTTTTGCATCTTGACTTGGGTCTGGGTACTGAGAAAGGTCCCTCCCCTCTTCTTGCCACTGTGTATATACTTGTTCGCGGAATTTCAGCGTCCAGTTAAATGACGGTGAGTTGTTGTATACAAGCTTTGCGTTTGGAACTTGCTCTTTAACTCGATTGACCAGTTCAGCGATTTGTTGAACATTAGGCTTTTCTGTTTCGATCCAAAGGAGGTCTGCTCCTGACTGAAGGCTTGTAACACAGTCCAGCACTACTCGGTCTTTTTCCGTGCCAGCTCTGAATTGATATAAGCCATTGTCTAAGCGAACAGGTTTGCGCAGTTCTCCGTCAAGCTTAATGGCCATTTCCCCATCTTGAAGATCGTCTGCATTATTAACTGGTGTGGTGTCTAAAAATGCGTTGTATTGACTAGCTAAATCGCCAGGCGCTTTTGATACGGGTATCTTTTGCGTCAGGCTAGCGCCTAGCGAGTCTGTACGTGCCACGATAATGCCATCTTCTACGCCTAGCTCAAGGAATGCGTAGCGCACTGCGTTGATTTTAGCTAAGAAATCTTCATGCGGAACGGTTACTTTGCCTGCTTGGTGACCACACTGTTTTGCATCAGAAACTTGGTTTTCGATTTGAATCGCACACGCGCCCGCTTCTATCATTTTTTTTGCCAGCAGGTAGGTTGCTTCTTCGTTACCAAAACCGGCGTCAATATCGGCGATGATAGGAACAATATGCGTTTCAAAGTTATCAATTTTTTCGACAAGTGCGCTGCTATCCAAGCCTTTAGCATTGGCCTCGTCCAACTCACGGTAAAGGTGATCTAACTCGCGAGCGTCCGCTTGCTTTAAAAATGTGTAAATCTCTTCAATCAAGCTTGGAACTGCTGTCTTCTCGTGCATACTTTGGTCTGGTAGCGGGCCAAACTCTGAGCGCAATGCAGCCACCATCCAGCCGCTTAAATAGACATATGAGCGTTTGGTTGTTTTTTGGTGCCTCTTGATTGCCATCATCATCTGCTGAGCAGTAAAACCATGCCAGCAGCCTAATGATTGAGTGTATTGACTGCTATCAAGATCATAAGCATTCATGTCTTCGCGCATAACTTTAGCGGTATACTTGGCAATGTCCAAACCCGTTTTAAAGCGGTTTTGCAAGTTCATTCTGCTGGCAAATTCTGGACTGATTGATTGCCAAGTTTTACCTTGTGTTTGACAAAGGGTAGTGAACTTATCTAGCTGTGATTGATAACGAGTCATAATTAAATTCCTTCGAACGGGTTAAATATTTTAAGTTGTGAGAGTTGCGCACTGGTCTAGCCACTGACGCTTAATTACACACTAGGCCCGAAATGTAGATTTTTTAAATTTATAGTTGTTATTGTGAGTATATTTTTCGTGAATGTATTTTGGGGTTTGTTTTGTGCTCAAATGCGATATGGTTATTTTAAACCCGTTCAAAATCGACTTAGGATCACCGTTATGCATGCAAGCGTACAAGAGGCAGGATTGACTATCGATCAATGCCTATATGACTTTGTAAATCAACAGGCTTTGCCTGGCACAGGGCTTACTCAGGAAGCTTTTTGGCAAGGCTTTGCCTGTATCATCGATACCCTCTCACCCTTGAATAAGGCATTGCTTAGCAAGAGAGACTTATTGCAACAGCAAATAGACGCGTTCCATCAACAACACCCTAAGTGGGATGCGCTACAGTATCGGACATTTTTAGAAGATATTGGTTATTTACATAGCGAACCTGAAGGAGTTTGCATTGATACTCTCAATGTTGAACCTGAAATAGCCCTTGCTGCGGCACCTCAGTTGGTAGTACCGGTAAGTAACGCGCGATTTGCATTGAATGCTGCTAATGCTCGTTGGGGGTCCCTGTACGATGCTTTGTATGGCACAGACTTACTGCCTGAAGACGATGGTGCAGAAAAGACATCGGCTTATAACCCTGTTCGTGGCTTTAAAGTAATGGCGTATGTACGTCAGTTTCTAGACCAAGCGTTGCCACTTGCCCATGGCTCACACATCGAAAGTAGCGGTTATGCGGTGTTAGGTGGCAAGTTGGTTGTCACATTAAACGATTCGACACAGGTTGCATTGGCGTTTGAAGAGCAATTCGTTGGTTATCAGGGACAGCCACAAAATCCCACCGCGATCTTGTTAAAACACCATGATCTACATATTGAAATTCAAATTGATCCACACAGCACAATCGGGCAGGCCGACAAAGCTGGAATAAAAGACGTGTTACTTGAGTCTGCGCTGACAACCATTATGGATTGTGAGGATTCGGTTGCGGCTGTTGATGCGCAAGACAAGGTTCTGGTGTACCAAAATTGGCTGGGGCTGATGCAAGGTACATTGTCTGAGTCATTTTCAAAACAAGGACAGACGATCACACGTCGATTGAATGACGATCGACACTATATCAGCAAGCATGGCGAGCCAATCACGCTAAAAGGCCGCAGTATGATGTTTGTGCGAAATGTTGGGCACTTGATGCGCAACCCCGCAATAGTTGATAAGCATGGTGAGCAAGTATTCGAAGGGATCATGGATGCGGTGATCACCGCACTGTGTGCGTTGCATGACCTCCAAGGCTGCAGCTCAGTTCATAATTCAAGTGCGCAAAGCATCAATATTGTTAAGCCGAAAATGCATGGCCCTGAAGAAGTCGCTTTCACAGAGCAATTATTTAGTGAAGTTGAAGCATTGTTACGACTACCGACCAATACTATAAAGTTGGGGGTAATGGACGAAGAACGCAGAACATCAGTGAACCTAAAAGCATGTATCGCACAAGCAAAATCCAGAGTTGTGTTTATCAATACAGGGTTTTTGGACCGCACGGGCGATGAAATTCATACCTCAATGTTTGCAGGTCCTGTGTTACCAAAAGCACAGATAAAATCTCAACCTTGGATTGCATCATATGAAGATCGCAACGTCGATATTGGGCTGGCGTGTGGATTCAGTGGCAAAGCACAAATAGGTAAGGGGATGTGGCCCATGCCTGATAAAATGGCATTGATGATGCAGCAAAAGCAGGCTCACCTTGAAGCGGGCGCAAACACCGCATGGGTGCCCTCGCCCACCGCTGCGACCTTACATGCGATGCACTATCACTTTGTGGATGTGTTTGAAAAGCAACGTGAACTAATGACTCGCCAACAGGCTTCGTTGGATGATTTATTAACGCCACCTCTATTGTTAGATAGAGCACTGAGCAAAGAGGATATTCAAGCCGAGTTGGATAACAATATTCAGGGTATTTTGGGATATGTTGTACGCTGGATAGATCAGGGTATAGGTTGTTCTAAAGTGCCCGATATTAATCATGTAGGCTTAATGGAAGACCGAGCAACATTGCGGATTTCAAGTCAGCATATAGCAAATTGGCTAAAGCATGAGATCTGTAGTGTGGAACAAGTGAAGCAAACATTTGCGCGTATGGCCCACGTTGTTGATAGTCAAAACCAACATGATACGAATTACCGTCCAATGGCCGTGGATGAACAGTCTTTAGCAACTAATTTAGCTTTTCAAGCTGCACAAGAGTTGGTGTTTAAGGGAGCACAACAACCCAATGGGTACACCGAACCCCTGCTACATGCGTACAGACTGAAGTATAAAGCGCAGACTCAAAAGTAACATTGACGAATAAAGAAACAGCCCCGTTTATACTGGGCTGTTTCTTTTGTAGGGTCAAAAGTGCTTGCCAAATATATCTTGTTCAATAACTATGGGTAATAAATTTCTTAACCGTAGAAAGCCTATGTTGTTGAAAAAATCTTTTACTTTTATAAGTTTACTCTCTTTGTTGAGCCTGGTGAATGCAAAGGCGTTGGCTCAGCAGCCAAATTTAGACTTACAAGAGCATAGCTTTGCGCAATTGCAGAGATTAGTTGATGAACAGCAGCTCACATACCAACAAATTACTCAGTACTACCTGACACGTATCGCACTGCTTGATGAAGATGGCCCCAAATTAAATGCAATCATGAGGGTTAACCAACGTGCCATTGAGATTGCCAAAGAAAAAGACCGCGCACACTCAACGATACAAGAGCATGGCCTCTTGTTTGGCATGCCCATCATTATTAAAGATAACATTGAAACTGAGGGGAATATGCCAACTACAGCAGGTGCCATTGCACTACAACACAATCACGCTAGGCAAGATGCGCAGCTTGTTAGCCGAATTAAAGCCGCTGGGGCGATAATTTTAGGTAAAGCCAATTTAAGTGAATGGGCTAATTTCAAATCAACACAAAGTGCTAGTGGTTGGAGTGATGTTGGCGGACAAACCAAAAACCCTTATGTTTTGAATCGTACCCCTTGTGGCTCAAGTTCGGGCTCGGCGGTGGCTGTGGCAGCCAACCTAACAGCGGGCGCGGTTGGAACAGAGACGGATGGTTCTATCACCTGCCCTGCTGCCCACACAGCCACCGTAGGGTTAAAGCCTACAGTAGGATTAGTCTCTACTGAAGGCGTTATACCATTATCTCATTCTCAAGATTCCCCCGGCCCAATGACCAGAACAGTTGCAGACGCAGCGGTGATGTTAGAGGTGCTGACAGCAAAGCCTGAGGGGTATTATCAAAAGCACTTAAAGGCAAATGGTTTGAACGGCAAGCGCATCGGTATTGCCCGCAATATCAGCGACTTTAATGAGGTGGCCAGCACTGCATTTAAACGAGCCATTGAAGTATTAAAGAGTCAGGGCGCGACTATCGTCGATAACTTAACTTTGGACTATCAAGAAGAGTTGGGTCAGGCTGAGTTTGATATTTTACTTTATGAATTTAATGAAGGTGTTAACCGATACTTAGCTAAGACGCCAGATACGGTCGCTGTTAAGTCACTCGCTCAGTTGATAGCCTTTAATGCCACTTTGTCTGAACAAAGATTTAATCAAGGCTTATTGGAAATGACTGGGAAAAAAGGTGGCTTAAACAGTGAAGCTTATCTTGCTGCCAAACGAGTGGTGACAGAAAAAGCGCAGCACAAAGGTATCGATCAACTGTTAACTGAGCATCAATTAGACGCATTAGTCGCGCCCACTAATGGTCCTGCTTGGGTAATAGATACAGTAAATGGTGACAGCTACACTGGGTTAAGTTCTAGCCCTTCTGCTATTGCTGGGTATCCAATAATAACGGTGCCTATGTCTGAACATCGCGCTCTTCCCTTAGGACTCTCCTTCTTTAGTGGAGCCAATCAAGAAGGAAAACTACTGGAGCTGGGCTATGCATTTGAACAGGCGACCAAGGTAAGGAAATCACCGTATTTTATTCTTAGTATTGACGATTGAAATAGTTGTAAAGCCCCTTTACGATTTAGGTAACAGAAGAGAAGAGAAAAGCTGTAATGATAGAAACACCTAGGCTTCGGCTAAGGCTGATGAGAGAACATGATTGGCCATTGTTTGTTAAGCTACACACCAATGAGCGGGTTCTTGAATGGGTCTCGGATACCATGTCGGAGGCCGAGATTCACGCAAAGTTTCAACAGCGATGTGAAGAAAATGAATCTTGGCATAAAGAACGGTCACAGTGGTTGACGTTAGTGATCGAATGCAAAGAAACCTGCGAGTTAGTTGGGTTGCACGGATTTTTAGCGATGTGGCATCCATATCAGCAAGCAGAATTGGGATTTATGATACTGCCTGAATTTCAAGGGGTAGGATATGCGAAGGAGTCAACAGCAGCGGTGATTGATTTTACTCTCATTGAATGCGGTTTTCACAAACTCATAGCGACTGTTTCTGAAGGAAACGAAGCTTCATTTGGTTTGCTAACAGCGTTAGGGTTTGTGCATGAAGGCACGTTGAAAGATAACTTCAAAATCGCGGGAAAGTGGATTCATGACCAAAAGCTTGCATTGATCGCAAATAATTGACCTCTTCTACTTGCTGGGTAGATATTAAGCTCTGATTTTAAAAAAGGAATGAAGCGACAATGAAACACTGTGTAATTGCTTTGGGCGTAAGCCTTGTTATGAATAGCGCATTGGCTGTTGAAAAGCCCCTTGAGTTGATAGACGTTTTTGACCTTGAGTATGCTAACCAAATTGAGTTCAGTGATGATGGCAAACTAGTGTATTTTGTGCGCAATCGCATGGACATTAAAACCGATAAAAAAATCAGTAATATTTGGTCAGTCGATGTAAAGACTAAGCAACTGCAACCTGTCACCAGTGGTGTCCATATCGATTATGCGCCAATCCTTTCTCCTCAAGGAGATCGCTTAGCATTTATCTCAACTCGAGATGGTAGTAGTCAAATATATGTTAAATGGCTGAGTACAGGAGCCGTAGCGAAAATTAGCAACTTGACGCAATCACCACGCAACCTTACCTAGACACCTGATGGCAAGCACATTGTTTTTAGCCAGTTTGTGAGTGCTTCGGCGAAAACACCTGTTAGTTTAGCTGGCAAACCAAAAGGCGCTGACTGGGCAAAGCCCCCCGTTTATATTGATGATGTTTACTACCGTGTAGATGGTGCTGGCTATAAAAAAGCGGGCTTTACTCATTTGTTTAGTATTGATGCCAATGGTGGTAATGCACAACAGTTGACGACAGGAGAGTTTAATCATGGCGGTAGAGTAAGCTTTAGTGCTGATGGTAAAACGCTCTATTTTTCTGCTAACCGACATGCCGACTATAGATTAAAACCGACAAATACTGAGGTGTATGCTTTAGATATGAGCTCATTGGAGGTTGCAGCTATCACAGAGCGCGTTGGTCCAGATAGATCGCCAACGATTTCTCCAAATGGACGTTTCCTAGCTTATTTGGGATATAACGATAAACGTACCAACTACGAAAATGCCGATATCTATGTACTGGATTTACACAGCGATGAAACGCGTGTGCTGACTCAAAAGCTTGACCGAAGCGTGAGCCATATTCAGTGGGACGCACAAAGCCGTGGTCTTTATTACAGTTACGATTCTCAAGGTCAAACAGTTGTCGCACACCAACCACTCAAAGGCGATGCTAAAGTCATTACGAAGAAAGTGGGCAGTGAGTCCTTTGGGCGACCTTACTCTGGCGGAAGTTTTGATGTAAGTGCAAAGGGAGATGTTGCTTTTACACTTGCAGATACACAAAGACCTGCTGATGTTGGATTAATACAAAGAGGGAAAACAGAACGCTTAACTCAACTGAACGAAGATGCGTTAGGTAATAAGGCGCTGGGTAAGGTCGAGGAGATCTGGGTTAAATCTAAACATGATCAATTGGATATTCAGGGGTGGGTTGTATATCCTCCTGGGTTTGACAGCAGCAAAAAGTACCCACTGGTATTGGAGATACATGGTGGCCCAGTGGCAAACTACGGCCCTCACTTTAGCGCAGAAGCACAACTCTTTGCAGCTAAAGGCAGTGTCGTTCTATACATGAATCCACGAGGGAGTGACTCTTACGGTAAGGCATTTGCGCAGACAATTCATCACAATTATCCAAGTAACGACTTTGATGATCTCATGACAGGTGTTGATACATTGATTAGTAAAGGGTTTATTGATGAGAAAAGGCTATTTGTTACTGGCGGTTCCGGTGGCGGGGTATTAACAGCCTGGATTGTTGGCCATACCGATAGGTTTGCAGCAGCGGTAGTTGCCAAACCAGTGATTAATTGGTTCAGCTTTGTATTAACTGCTGATTATTATCCATTTTTCACAGATTATTGGTTTCCTGGCAAGCCGTGGGAGCATACAGAACATTATATGAAACGCTCCCCTATAAGTTATGTGGGTAATGTTAAAACACCAACCATGCTACTGACAGGAGATGCAGACTATCGCACGCCTATCTCGGAAACTGAGCAGTATTATCAAGCGCTTAAGCTACAGGGTGTTGAAACCGCTATGGTGCGTATTCCTGATGCATCACATGGGATCACAGCTCGCCCTTCTAATTTAATGAACAAAGTGGCCTATATTCAATGGTGGTTTGACAAACACAGTAGTAACTAGTTGTTTTTGTTATACCGCTTTACAAATGCCAGCATCTTGCTGGCATTTTTGTAATTTTGTGTTCTATGCTTATTAGATAGGTTGTTATTATCGGTTTTTAGTTTGTTTAAAGTTGTATCGTGCTTAATGAGCTTGTTAAGCTGTTCTTTGGTTGGCGCCGTTCAGTTATATGTGGATGACGAGAAGGACTTTACAATTTACCAAGGATTGAATCCAACGACCAATATAGCCAACAGTACCAATATCTTGATCATGAACGCCATTCCTTTGGGAAAGGTGTCATTAGTTCCTGCCAGTTACCGCCGTGCTGTCAAGGCGATGCGTGCCAGTGAGCACGCTGTATGTGTACCAAATAGAGTTAAAACCAAAGCGCGTCTACAAGAGTTTTTGTTTAGTTATCCTGTCAGTATTTACTTAAGCCGCAGACTATACCAACACGCCTCTGAGCCACCACTAGCTCCTCTGGTACTCAATGAGAATGGGGAGGTTATCTCACTCATAAAGTTATTTGCTCACTATAAATATGCGACCATCGTTTTTACACCAACCATGTCTTATGGGCCATTTTTTGATGCGCAATTGGAACACGTAAGCGCCAGCAATAAGGTGTATCGTGTTGGTAGCAACCCTTATGATGATATGTACAATATGTTTAAGTCTAAAAGGGCAGACTTCTTACTAGGCTACCCTGCCGAAGTGTATCGTCACTCGAAGTATGAAAAAGTGGCTTATCGTGCCTACAGCGTGGCAGATGCCCCCAGGTACATCATTGGCTACTGGATGTGTAACAACAATGAACAAAGTAAAGAGTTTCTATCCATGTTCAATAAGTTAATGATGGAGATATACAAGCAGAATGATTTTTATGATGCGCATTTAAAATGGTTACCTAAACAAGATAAAAAGCAAACAAGAGTGTATTTAGAAGAGATCATTCGTTTACTAACATCTGATGACTCGAGTGACTTACAATAGCCCTTTGTCGAGCTTCTTGTACCGCAGAATACTTGAATAACTTCACTTTCCTTGCTGGCACACTATCCACACTATGGCCTATGCTAAATATTGCTGATTAAAAAATGTACGATCATGTTATGCATATTTTTTTGGTTTTGTTTTTGCTATTTCTCTATCTTGATATTGCATATGCTGTGCAATTATATGTGGATGATGAAGTCGATCTGCGCGTTTATCGACGTGAAGTACCACCTTCTAATATTGGTAACAACACCAACTTTCTCATGATCCGAGAATTAAAGTTTGAACAGCTATCATTATTCCCTGCCAGTTATAAGCGCTCGTTAAGAGCCATGCGGGAAAGTAGTGATACAGATGCAGTGTGCGTTGCCAACAGAATCAAAACTCCAGAACGATTAAAGGAGTTTTTGTTCAGCTTACCTGTGAATATTTACCTTAGCCGCCGTTTGTATCAGCATGTCAGTGATGAGCCGTTAGATCAGAGTGTTCTCAATGAACATGGTGAAGTTAAGTCTCTACCGCATTTATTCAGTCACTACCGTAATTCTCTGCTGGTTGTTGCACCTACGGTATCATATGGCCCCTTTTTAGACCGCCAACTTGAAAAAGTAAGTAATGACAACAAGCTGTTTCGTGATGGAACCAACTATTACGATACCATGTACCATATGTTTCGAAAAAAGCGCGCTGATTTCCTACTTGGATTTCCGGCAGAAATATATCGACACCAGCAACAGTTACCTATTCAATATCGCGTGTATGATATAGCGGATGCACCGAAATATGTTATTGGCCACTGGATGTGTAATAACACGCTAAAAAGTCGTGAATTTTTGCAACGATTCAATGCGCATATCATGCAGGTATACCAAAGCAAAGAGTATTATGATGCCCACCTTAAGTGGTTGCCAGAAACCGCGCAGCAAAAGACCAAAATATACCTTGATGAAGTACTGGGTAAACTGATATCACAAACACCTTGAACATCTGCTATATGCAATTATGCATTGAATGTAAATAACACCTCCAATTGAAGCAATATTCTAAATCTCATTATAAATTCTGTATTTAACGATAAGTACCTAAATTAAGTCTATTTGTAACTAAAATGTAAGTTTCAATCCCTATATTAGCGCTCGGCTGCGCGGCTCTTCTATTTACAAACTTAACACAGGAAAAATAATGAAAACTTTAACTTCAATGTGCTTCTCTGCGCTACTGAGCACATTAGCAATGTTACCGGCACACGCTTCTTTGTATAAAGATCCCGGCTATGTAGAACAAACGGCTCGAGTGGTTACGAAAAACAATGCGGTTGGTCGCACCCATCAGTATCGAGATCAGCAAGGTTGGATGTTCGTTGACAGCGTTGCCAATGGTGCCACCAGCGGTTTTTATCAAGGTAGTAACTGGCTGAAACTGCATAACCGTAATTTCAAAATGGCAGTGGGTTTTGTGGAGTTCTCTTTTGATCCATCTAAGTTAGATTGTACTCAGGGCATGAGCTTTAATCTGACGGTGGGCGATGACGCGGTGGCGGTATTTGAGCCAAACTGCGATGACTTATTAGATGCGTCAGTAAGTTATCCTGTTGAATATTATTTTGACCTGATCCCTGAGCCATTCAAGCCAAAAGTAGAGCTGCCATTAGACCCACTTGGTTTACTTAAATTGGGGGTTAAATTTGGTGCCGGAATTGAGGCGGGCGCTGATTTTACGGTAGGTGGCGTGATTGGTGGCTATGACAATGATGTACCATTCGAAGTCGGTGGTGTACGCCGTCCGGATTATATTTACGCATCGGTAGAGCCGTATGTGGGTGGCGTTGTATCGAGTGCTGCATATGGTTCATTTGGTCACGGTATTGCAGAGGCGGGTGTTAAAGGGAAGCTAAGCCTACTTAAAGTGAAAGGAAAGGGCTATGTAGAGGCTGGCATTCGACGGGTCATGGTTGATGATGCAGTGCGTGAAGAAGGTTTCTTAGAGTTGAAAGTCTCAGGAAAGCTATCGGGAGGTGATGGCAAAATTCAAGGCTATTGTAAGAAACTGTGGGGCTTGTTGCAGTTTCATGTAGATATCATGAAGTGGAACCCACTTTATGAACGTGAAACAACATTTTATGAATATGCTAGCCCAACTTGGCAGCAACTTTAATTTTTTACAGGCGGCTTAAGGCCGCCATTTTTGGAGTTATTATGAAAATTAAAGTGCTTATTGCGGCGTTTTTGGTCAGTGTATTGATGATTGTGTACCTAGTGCTTTCACAGGCCAGTGATGTTGATGCAAAAAAATCTCATGCACAACGCGCACAAACATTACCATCAGAGCTTGTCACACAGCAGCAAAAGGAATTGAGTTTGATGGTACAGGTAGAGTCCTCTATTGTTGGTGCTAATCAAGTGATGTTATCTCACTCAACGCTCTCTTGGCATATGCTCTTGCAACGACAAGACGACGGGCATGTTTGGCTGGGGCAGCTAAGCAATATTCGATACACACAAGATGGCAAACCTGTGCCATTGGTTGCACTGTTACCGTTTAGTGTACATCGCAATAAAAATCGTTTTGTACAGCTGGATTTACTTGGCTTACCGAATGAGCACACCTTGCAGGTCGTAGGGCAAATATTTAATTTGTTGAGCTATGATGTCGATCAGCCGTTGACGTACTCCGATGCATTGCGTCAAGTGAAATACAGTTACCACCAAACTGGCAATGAAGTTAAACGCTCGATTGTCACCCAATCTTATTTTGACACACAGCGTCAACCTCTCACAGAGCAAGAACAGTGGCAACTGTTGGCCGGACAGCAGGGGATGGTTAAAAACTTAAACTATACCAACCAGAGAGTGTGGGAGCAGCAGCAACAGCGCTACATTGTTGAGCAAACGGTAGCAGTGAGTGAGATACCAGCTCACAAGACAACTTTACTTGCTGCAAACGCTAGAGCCAATGCACATCTTCAAGCTGAAACCATCACCGAGACTGATATTCAGATAACCAGTAAAGAAACTTTGGATCAATCTCTTGAGCAGCTCAAAGAGTCACTTTCTCCCGAGTTGGCTAAAGTGGTGGGAGCATATCTTATTGAAAACTATGGCGCCTATGAAATTCAAGCCTTGTTGGATATGCAGCCACAGTTTAGCTCCGCGATTATTTATGCGCTACAGAAGCTACAAACCACTGAAGCTGAAGCCATGCTGGTGGATTTACTACAGCTTGAACAAACAACGGACTTAGACAAACATAAAGTGGCCATGGCATTGGGACGTTTTGGAGCATCGAGTGAGCTATCACTTCACGCGCTACAGTCGATTGTGCAGCAGCCAGGCCATCAGGTTGCCAATACGGCGCTATTAAGTATTGGCACTATGGCACATTTCTCGCCAGAACAAGCACACAATGTGGCCAGTTATCTAGCGGAAAACCTATCCGCACGGCAAAATTTGGCGACTACGGTATTAGCGGTGGGTAACAGCAAAGACAAGGGCTTGCTAGCGCAACTCCCTGCGTTACTTCACGGCCATGATGATGGAGCAAAACTCAATAGTATCAAGGTACTGAGTAAATACGGGAATTATCAAGAAGAGGTGGTTAGTGCGCTACTTAACGCTCCCCATCCTAAATATGTGGCGGCGTTTACACGTACGATAATGGAGTCAGGTCAATCTTTGAGTGCCGCGAGTTTAAGCAAACTCAAACAGCTTCAACAAACTACAAATAACCCAGTGATTAGAAATAAGCTGGCTGAACTTTTTACGGCTCTGCCAACTTAGAATCCACTCGGTGGGAATCCACTCGGTGGGAATCCATTTGTTATAAAGGTGCAATCGAGTCGGTATCAGCTAACGGCGTAACTTCTGTCATGCGCTGATACCTTTCCTTTAAAGGGGGCCGTTATTTACTTCAGGTGTATGCCAGTCACTTTGCCAAATATAATTACCATGAATGTAATACAGGTCATCTAGGTGGATAATCGCGCGATCGTCCCCAGACCAAACATATGGCACATCATTGGTGTCTGTGTAACTAATGGGGCTACCGCCCATGTAGTTTAACTGCATCGTGCTTGGGTTCACTTCAAACGCAGCTAGCATATTTTCTCTGGTCCAGGTTGTTTCTGACGAGCTACCGTCATGCCAAGACTCAATTGGTAAAGTAAAACGTAATGAACCATCATTCATTGTTAGCACATTAAATGCGTGGTAATCATTTTCAGCCGCTGTATATCCATCTTGGAACACATGCTCACTGAGTTGCTGTGGATTGGTAATGTCGCTTATATCGAATAAGCTGACTTTTGCACCCTGCCCTATCACTGGGAGGTCGCCATCAATTTGCTCCACATGTTGACCTACACCGAGTAACAAGTTTTCATCTACTGGGTGTAAGTAAGCGGAATAACCAGGTATTTCCAATGCCCCTGCTATCTTGGGCATTTGCAAGTTAGATAAGTCTATGACGTAGAGAGGGTCAACTTGTCTAAAGGTCACTACAAAAGCACGATTATCTGTAAAACGTACAGCATAGACATCTTCATCGACTATGCCGTCTCCATTGACCTTACCCAGTGGTGTTGGGTAACTATCATTGGGTAACTCACTGGTTACAACAAGGGATTGGCCCTGTTGCTCTAGAATTCTGAGTTTATGCTCGTAGCCGTTGGTATTATCTCCTTTAGACGTGACCACACGTAAGTACTGGTCAAATTCACTGAAACGTAAGTTTTTATTTCTCCAGCCAAAATGCCCAGAAACCTCGCCTGTTGCGGCATAACTTAGAGCACTATTGCTCAAATCAAACTTATGGATAACTGAGTTTAAGTCATCTTCTGAGTAGTTAGTTGCAAAGGTATATAGCGATTTTGGTGATGCATAAAGTCCATCAACTGGCGCGTTAACACATATAGCACTACGTTGAGTTGGATCTGCCAAAGACACTTTTGTAATGGTCATAATGGCATTAAAGCCATCTAATTCAGTCGCATCATTGTTGATGTAACAGTCATTGGAGCTAAACAATGGGGTTGACTCATCGGTTGTAACATTTTTAATTTTTGGCAGCAGATTAATGATGTTCTCTTTTTGTATTGCCTGATAGTCTTTCAACTTGGTTTGCTCTGTGGAGCCACTACCCGTAAAGCCGTCAAACTGAGGGTAATAATTACTTACTAAGTACAAGTGATCGTCTATCACTCTACTGTCAATTAAGCTCCCTTCAATAGTGTAATGGGCCTTTACAGCTACTTGTTCTGGCGTGGTAACATCCACAACACTGAATTCAAATTGGTTTGCTGCTGGGGCAGGAAATGTGCTCTGCGTCATAGCCGGTTCCGCAATGCCAAACCAGCCATTATCATGGCTTAGTACGGTGAGCGTATTGTCTGTTAAGTAGAGGCGTTGCTTTTGGTAAGCGGTTTCAGTGCTGGTGATTTCGTTTACTTGTGTAAGGTCTCCCTCGTCATCTCGTTTCATAATGCGAACGAATTGACGATACTGCTGAGGAGTTTGCAAGTTTAGATCTGTATTACCAGCAATATACATGTATTGACCGTCATATTTTACCCTATCGGCTTCATCAACGCCTTGCTCTTGCTGGTTGGTAACAGAGAAGTCTGAGGTCGTAGTTGGGCTGCCTGTCTCTAAGTCGTCTGGGTAGGCAACAGCGTTATAACGGCCTATAAATATGCCATTTTTTAAATGGTTAGAAAATTGTTCTGTACTTGCTCTGGCAAGCGGGCTAGTCGACACTTTGATAGCATTCAGCTTGGGTAACGTTGTGGGGTTATCCGTTGAACTTTCGTCGTTGTCGCTTGAGCATGCGCTCAGCAACAAGGTCACTCCCACAGCGAGCAATCTTCGATTAAACATTTTATATCTCCTTCTATAAATGAGTCTGTACTAATGTACAAAATTCCGCCAGATTAACTGTTACCTTTAATCAGTGAATTGTTATTAAGTGTTACTCTAGATAGCAAATTGCAAATACAATGGTAAATTAGCTTTATCGGGAAAATTCGCTTATGTGCAGCTGGGGTTAAATTAGGTGACCTTTAGCGAAAAGACCACAACGGCTAAACAGAGGAGGTAAGTTTGAAGCAGGTTTTAGTCGCCATGAGCATGGTGGCAGCGATGGGTGTGCACGCTCAGCAATGTCAGCCCCAAGGAGAAGATTGCATTGAAGTTGGACAATGGCAGTTTGCTGTTGCCGTCGGGGCTGGGGTGATGACCAACCCCTTGGAAGGTGGTGACAATATACCGCTGTTTATTTTGCCTTATTTTAGCTACTACGGTGATAATTTCTTTGTGGAAAATACCACGGTTGGGTATACGTTTAGCCATCAACGAGACCTTGACCTAAGTTTCATCGTTGAGCCCAATGTTGAGCAAGCTTTTTTTGAAAGGCATCACCTTCGTAGTATTGTGGCTCCCGATAAGTACCTTGACGTGAATGGCATGGTGGTCGACAACTTGCCAGAAGCGGTGCCGCCAACCTCCGATGAGGACAACCCCACTAAAACGCCTTCATACAAGCCAAAAATCAGTATTGATGAAATTACTTCCCGAGATTGGACCATCGATGGTGGCCTGCTTTTACATTGGTATATCAACGACACCAGCAAACTAAGCGTATCTTGGCTTCATGACTTAGGTGGTGTTTACAAAGGCCAACATGCAACACTCACTTATAGTCAACAATTGCCCTTGCCAATTGAGGCTAACGCTAAGTTACAGCTAAAAGTAGGCGCTCAGTGGCAAAGCCAGCAGCTGGTTGATTACTATTATGGACTGCGTACAACGGACAGTTCAGATCCGCGTTTGTACTATCAAGGGCGCAGTAGTCTTTCTCCATTTGCATCCATAGCCTACAACCATAGAATCAACAAACACTGGCAGCTTAAGTTTAACATTAAGCACACTTGGTTAGCTGACGGTATCAGTGATAGCCCGCTAGTCACAAGCAGTGGTTCCAGCAGTATCTTTATTGGGGGGCTGTATGAATTCTAGTGTACAGCTTGCGGTTGCCTTATCTTTGGTATTGGGCTGCACAAATATAATGGCTGCTGGGAGTTTTACAAAGGTTCCCAAGCTCGAGATTAAGCCAATTACTTGTATTGTCAAACAACTGGGGGAGCTTTGTACGATGACGGTGAAAGTAAATTGGCAAGCTACGCAACCCGTTGATGCCTGTTTATATCAGGAAGAAATGAAAATACGTTGTTGGCATGCAAAACAAAGCATAACGGAAAAGCTCGATATCTCGTTACAAAAGAATATGACTTTTCGCCTCATTGACTCTGAGCAGGTGGTGCTAGCACAACAGGTTATTAAAGTTAACGCTGCGATGAGCAGCCAATACAGAAGAAGATTAAAAACAGACTGGAGTATATTCTAATGGCGCATGTAATGCTTGTTGAAGATGATATTCGGCTGGCCGAGTTGACAGCGCAGTTTTTACAAAGTAATGGTTTTGAGGTAAATCAGGTACATGATGGAGCCGAGGCTGTTGAAGCCATCTTAGCAGCACAACCCGATGTGGTGGTGCTGGATATTATGTTACCCAATCAGGATGGTTTTAGCGTATGTCGCCAAGTCAGACCACAATATCAGGGGCCGATACTGTTTCTGACCGCCAAAGACAGTGATTTTGATCAAGTACGCGGCTTAGAAATAGGCGCGGATGATTATGTTATCAAACCTGTCGAACCACATGTACTGTTGGCTCGCTTAAATGCGTTGTTACGACGCAACAGTTCAACTATACGTTTTGGTGAACAGCTTACCCTTGGTCAACTTAGCATTGATAAAGCAAATCGAAAGGTGTTGCTTTGTAAGCAAGAGATTGAACTAACTAGCTATGAATTTGATTTATTGTGGGCGCTAGCCAGCCATGCGGGTGAAACACAAAGCCGCGAGTATATTTATAAGCACGTGGTTGGTAGAGAATATGATGGGCTAGATCGTAGTGTAGATGTGCGTATATCCCGCTTGCGTAAAAAGCTCAATGATAATCTAGAGCAACCGGAGCGACTGATCACCGTTTGGGGTAAAGGCTATTTGTGTTCTAAGTCGGCATGGGGCTAAAGGCTGAATGATCCGTTTGTTAGTCAGCCTGTATCTAGTGGTATTTATCAGTATTATTGCCATTAATCAGGGCAGTGAACTTATTTGGCAACACTGGGTCTATCAAGCACCAGATGAGCTGCGCCATGCCAAGCAAGTGGCCAAGTCTTTGCAAGCTAGTGTGACCGATGCACCTTCTCCCAATTCGTCGCTCAATACTTTGCACGTGGATGAAGTTGCTTGGCTGCCTGAACAGCGAAGTCAGCTGTTGCAGGGCGAGGTTGTGACCACTTACACGGAGCACAATCATGCAGTGCTATCGTTTTTAATGCAAGATAAGCAAACGCTGGTTCAACTCGGACCGTTCATGCCAGTTGAGCAGGCGGTGTTGCCAAAGTATTTGATAAAGCTATGCTCATTTTTGTTGTTGGCTGTGCTATTGATGTTTTGGCTGCGGCCACTTTGGCGCGATTTAATGCAGCTCAAGTACGTTACCAGTCAGCTGGCAAAAGGTCAGCTTGATATTTCTATTGCGCCTTCTCGCTTTTCAGCGATAGCCAACTTGACCAGCCAATTTCACACCATGGCTAAGAAAGTGGCTAACTTGATGAGCAACCAAAAGCACTTAGTCAATGCGGTATCTCATGAGCTCAGAACACCCTTGGCGCGTTTGAAGTTTGCATTGGCGCTAATGCATAAAGATGCCCCAGAGCAAGTCTCATTAATGTCAGAAGACGTTCAAGAGATGGAAACCTTGATTGATGAAATGCTCAGTTATGCACGCCTCGAAATGGCACAAAATGAGCTTCAGTTTAACGCCTTCGATTTTGTTGAGTTGCTGCATGAGCAATTGGAAAAGCTCAAAAGAGTGACCCACAAACAGATTAAGTTTGAATGTCAGCTTGAACAGCTACCTATTGTTGCTGAGCGTAACTATATCGCCAGAGTGATGCAAAACCTGTTACAAAATGCTGATAAATACGGCAAAGAGCATATCTACTTAGCGATGAACTACGAGCAAGGACAAGTACAATTATTTGTGGGAGATGACGGCATGGGTATCGAGCCTGCTGTGCGTGAAAAAGTGTTTGAACCCTTTGTTAGATTGGAAAAAAGTCGCAACAAAACTTCGGGTGGATTTGGCTTGGGGCTAGCGATTGTGAACAAGATAGTCCACTGGCATGGTGGATACTGTGAGATACAGACTTCCCAATGGGGTGGTGCACAATTTGTGGTGCATTTACCCGTCAAAGCTAAAACTTAACTTTACCTCTTAAATTTTTTGTCTGACCACGCTTAACTTTGCTCTCTACGCGCTTGCGTTGTGAACTTCGTGTGGGCTTAGTTGCTCTGCGCGCTTTTTCGATTTTGGTGGCATTAAGTATCAGAGTTTTCAACCGCTCAAGGGCCTCTTCTTTGTTCATTTCTTGCGTACGGTGGCTCTGTGCCTTAATAATGATGACGCCATCTTTGGTGATGCGGCTATCGTTTAAGGCCAGTAATCGCTGTTTGTAAAACTCAGGTAGAGCCGAACGGTTGATATCAAACTTGAGATGAATTGCACTAGAGACTTTATTAACGTTTTGCCCGCCAGCGCCCTGTGCACGGATGGCACTGAGCTCTATTTCCCAAGCTGAAATCTCAACATTATTGGAGATTTTTAACACCACATACTCCCCGTTGGTTTGTTATGTGGCTCAGTTTAACATGCCTACTGGTACAGTAAAATGTGCCAGTAGGTCTCTAAGGAAATAGGATGTAGATATTCGCTCATAGCGGCGTGTACTATGGTTTATTTCAGGCGATGGCTACAGCTTTTTTTAATTGATGGTATTCGTCTAAATAACCATCTTTGATTTGGATGATGCGATTGGCTTGAACCGCTTGTTCATTGTCATGCGTCACCATGATAATGCTAGTGCCCTGGGCATTAATATCCTTAAGTAACGCCATAATGCCATCGGCCATTTTGGAGTCTAAGTTACCTGTCGGTTCATCCGCCAAGATCACCGCTGGTGAGCCTGCAATGGCCCTTGCAATCGCAACGCGTTGCTGTTGTCCGCCTGAAAGCTGAGTTGGGTAGTGGTTTTTTCTTCCAGCTAAACCGACTTGTTCGAGTGCTTGCATTATACGTTCGTCGCGTTCTGCTGCTGTGAATTTTCTATAGCGCAGTGGCATATCAACATTGTCATACAAATTCAGTTCAGGAATAAGGTTAAAGCTTTGAAATACGAAACCTATTTTTTCATTTCGATATGCTGATTTTTGCTTATCTTTCATCTTGGAGACATCTTGTCCATCAAGTAGATATAAACCTTCGCTGTGCTCTTCAAGTAACCCTGCGATATTCAAGAAAGTCGTTTTACCAGAGCCTGAAGGCCCTATTACGCTTACGAACTCTCCTTTCTCTATCGTTAAGTCAAATGGGTGCAATGCCTGAGTTTTAATACGATCAGCATAAAAAACTTTCGCGAGGTTTTGCATCTTTAACATACACAGTTCCTTTCTATTGTAAGATACGCACGCTGGGCGCATCTTTGAAGATTTCATTATCTGAGATAACAACCTGATCGCCTTGCTTCAACCCAGACAGTATCTCGACCTGAGCAAGACTTCGCGAGCCTAATTTTATTGGGGTTTTAACTGCTTCATTATCTTTAACAACGTAAGCAAATTGTCCATTGTAGGTGTTAATGAACTGACCTCTAGGCAAGAATGCAATGTTGTTCTTTTGTTCTAATATAATTCGGGTGGTGAGTCGTTGGTTTTGTCTAAGGCCTGTTAAGGAGTCGTCTTTGAAACGAATTTTGCCATTTACAGTGCCTTTGGTTATCTCCGGTGATATGGCGACTAACTCTCCCTCGTAAAGGGTTTGGTTCAACGTTATTTCAGCTTCCATACCCAGTGCAAGGTCATCGGCATAACTTTCAGGTATGCTCACTTCTAATTCATATTGAGTAAGGTCAACCACGCTTAGCAGCGGCTGATTTTTAGCAACTGAATTCTTTTGTTGTGCATTTAAGTTGCCAACCAAGCCTGTAACGGGTGAGCTAATCTTCAGACCATCGACTTGACGCTTGAGCTCAGTAACTTTGACCTGCTGTGACTCTAATTCCAGCTCTCTGGTTTGTATTTCAAACTTTTGGCTCTCTTTGAGCAAGGCGACTTCTTTGAGGACATGTTGGTATTCTCGCTCGGCGTTTTGTAAATCGTCTTTGGCCTTTTGATAGTCGATGTCGCTTATCACACTATTTTTCATCGCTTCTTCTGAGCGTCGCATCTCTCGGCGCGCTGCGTTGAGTGATACCTCAGCTTTGCCAATTAGGTTGTCATGGGCTAGATTAGACTTTTTAACTTGGATCTTTTCACGTTCTAAATGTGTTTTTAGTTTTGTTAGGTTAGCAATTTCTTGGTCATAAAGGCTTTTTAGCTCTGGGCTATCAATAATTGCTAACGTTTGACCGGTTGTCACACTATCGCCTGCTTCGACTAAATAGGTTACAGTTCCCTGCGCAGGGCTGTACAATACGGGACGTTTAGCAGCAATGACGCGCCCTTGTACCGAGAAATCTCTGACAAACATTCCTTGCTCAACTTGTGCTATGCGAATTTTTCCCAGTTCAACGGCTGATTGCCCGCTACTCCAGTTGGCTATTGCAGGGGTAACGATGAAATATATAAACACAATAAATGCGATAATCGCAATAAATGGTATTGCGAGCTTTGTTTTTGAGCGTTGTGCTTGTACCTGAGTATCTTGGGCACTGGTGTCAGATATATACGTCATTATGTAATCCCTTTCCTGCTTAGTGACGGTCGTAACTTTGATAGTTCACTAATCTAAATTCATTTCAAATTACAGCGCTAAGCTATCAAAAGACTGCATCGGTAAAATACATGCTTTTTGACAAAATGTCACCAAGGTTAATTTTTTGTTTTAAAAAACTCTGGATAAATGCCCAATTGTAAGATATCAAATGCCACAAATTACTGATCTTTTGTTTTAGTTATTTCTAAATATCTACTTTCAATGAAGTTTTTCTCTTTTTTGAGGTGCTTAAGCGCGGCTTTTGTTTGTTCCAGTTCTGTCTTAATTTGGTCTAAATCAGAGTCACTGCTGGTGTCAGCTTGCAACGATAACTGTTCTAAAGCTTGGTTCTGCTCAGCTATCTGGCGCTTGTAATTATTTATGATTTCACTCATTTGTGCCTTTTCTTGCTCAAAACCCTGTGCATTCTGTGGCGACGCCTGAGCTTGCTCCTGAATGGCTTGATATTTCTCTTGAAGTTCTTGGTGCTCTTTTTGTAGCGTCTCAATTTCATCATATTGGCTATACAGTTTTTGTCTGGTTCTTTTTAGCTTCTCAGTGCTTTGATCAAGATCCCCTTTGAGCTTGCGGATCAGAGCGTGAGATTGCACCAACTTTTGATTTAATGCTTTGATAGATTCCGCTTCTTGTTTGGACATACGATCTTGAGTTGAGGAACGTATTTCTGCCAGTTGCTGTTCCAACGTTTGTTGTATTTGTGCCAGCTGTGAAATGGTTTCGCTATTATCGTTAACATAGCTTAAGGCATTGTCTACCGATTCCCGACAGACTCTCAAAATATCCTCGTCTTGCATGCTGGGTTTGTGTTTTACCATAGTGGTTGCAAAATGCCTGAATTCGCGCAGGATCAGCAAAAGAATATAGAACCAAGCCGCAAGAATTAGCAGGCCGAAATTGAGTGCGATATATTGATAGATCTCAGTGGGGAAATATAAATTGTGCATTGTTTAACTAGCTTAACCCGGTTAGAAACTCTCTTTGAGTTTAGTGATGCATAAAAAATATGCCTATAATAAAAAACAAGTTTTTATCTAAAGTGGTCAAATGTGAAGATACTGATTGTCGATGACAGCCCTGCAACATTAGAAATTGTAAGGCGTGCGCTAGAAAAGTTTGGCTACCGTAAGCTTTTGATCCGAAAAGCAAGTAGCGTTAAATTAGCGTTGCGAGAGATAGGAAACTGGCGTCCCGATATTGTGTTAACCGACTGGCATATGCCCGATATGTCGGGTTTGACTTTGCTGCAGGCGATAAAGAAGCGTCAGCTTAATATGACTGTGGCGATGATCACCACAGTTGATGAAAAGGATAAAATCAACGAAGCGTTGCAAGCGGGCGCGCGCTTTGTGTTATCAAAACCTTTTTCCGACCAACAATTACACGATAATCTGTTGCCCTTGGTGCAAGGGACAGAAGAAAGTGAAGTGATCTTAGAGCAGGTGGAAGTCAATGGTCAGCTTGCACTACCAAAACTAGGCCAGCTTGAACGCCTTATCCATAAGCAAGTCGATAAAGGGTTGGTGATCCAGTCCATTAAGCCGCAGGATTTTGACGAAACCAAAGTCCCCTGTGTTATGGCCATTTATGAAGACAGAAACAATCAAAAGGTCCGAGCGGTTGCTCTGCTAGATGTGTATGCAACATGTGTTTTGGCCAGCAGCCAGCAGCAAATCGAACCTCAAGAAATACATCAAGCAATCCATCAGCATATTCTCTCTGGCGATATTTTGGAATCGTGTAAAGAGACTCTCAATGCCACAGCCTTTGCATTTTTGGATAAGCGTTCTCGTATGAGTTTACGGGTGAAAACGGTTAAATTTATTGGTACGCCATTTAAAAAGTTGGAGTCGATGTATCAAACTCCGATGGATAGCCGCATTGATTTTAGTTGCCAAAGAGAAGGCATGGCGCTTGGCAAAGTGCTATTGGTGGGTTTCTAATAATTATAGGTCAGCTAAGTACATCAACAAGCTGATTTAAATCACTTATTCCGGATTTTTTCAATGCTTCATGGAGTGCTTGCGATACACTAACTAGTTGGATCTGTAGCTGGGTTAGGTAGTCAGTAAGGTGTTTGACTAAGGTTGTTTTGATCTTTTCATCCATATCCAATCTGCTTTTTACATGTGTGAGTTGCTCTTTGTACTCTGATATCTGCTTTTTGATTTGTTCTTGTCGTGTTAAGAGTGCTTCAATATGTGAAGGGATGGTTTGTTTTACTGTGGTGTCATTGTCTTTTTGTGTTGCAAAGACGGTATGGATACTGGCGTGTAGTGACGTCTGTTGGCGAGTGCGTTTAGATGCGAAGGCACTCTCACCATTGGGCTGTGAAGTCGAGCTGATAAGCATGTATTGAGGTGTGGCATGGAGCTTCATAAAACTCCCCATCTATAGTTATAAACATAATATTTTATCGGCGAGTATACGGATAACTTGAGAAATAGAGCGGCATCCTTTCCGCTGCAAGTGCTTGGGATTTTATGGAACACATATGATTGCAATGTACCTGCAAAAGTATAAGTTAGTGAGCAATAGCATACTTTTGAGCCAGTATCTTTTGGCCGTTTTCTAATGCACGCTTAATTGCCTGTAGCGTATTATTGCCTTTGGCCTTAAGCATAATGCTCGGTAACCCTGGTAATTGAAGCTTAAGACGACACTGTTTAATCAAACCATGTTGACGAGAAGTCATATCATCAATCTGCAGTTCCACGGTACGAATATTTAAAACATACTTTTGCAGCTGCATTGTTACCAATTTTGATAGTTTTACTTTCATCGCAGCGGTAACCGTTTTGTCTTTTATTGATAACTTCAGTTTCATTGTTGGATTCTTATCCGTTAATTGATTGAACTTGTCGCACCTCAATTGCAGGCACAGCCTAAATCTACTAAGGTAGATAAAAAGAAAAAAGCTGATTATTTCTTATTGGGTGACAGGTATTAACGAATGATTACCAACATCAATTACAACCATTTATATTACTTCTGGCAGGTAAGCCGCCATGGCAGCATTGCAGCGGCGAGTAAAGTATTACATCTAACTCCTCAGACGGTGAGTGCGCAAATAACGAGTTTAGAGCAGCGTTTAGGCAAAGCGTTGTTTTTGCGTGAGGGACGAGGACTGCGTTTAACGGAGTTTGGGCAAATCGCGCAGCAATATGCAGATGATATGTTTGCAATTGCCCATGAGTGGCTAGAAACGACCTCTGGCGATATTGGCACTCTATCACGCACCTTGAAAGTTGGCATATCGGATGCGCTTCCCAAGTCACTGGTATCAAAATGGCTTGCGCCACTGATTAAGAACGAACGCATCGCGAATCTGCATTGCATTGACGGGCAGCAAGCAGAGCTGCTAGCACAAATGGCGATTCATAAGTTGGACCTGGTATTGGCGGATAAACCCTTGGATAACAGCTTGCCGTTTAAGGTGTTTTGTCATGAGATAGGTAAAAGCCAGTTGGGGTTTTTTGGTGCCAGTAGCTGGCAACAAAATTTGCAAAGTAGTTATCCAAGTACTTTGGCAGACGTGCCTGTGGTATTGCCCGCTAAATCCAGCCCTGTGACCAATGCGATTCATTACTGGTTAGATGAGCTAGGGATTGAGATTAGTGTAGCTGGCCACGTGGATGACAGTGCGCTAATGGTTGCATTGGGCCAGCAAGGGTTTGGTTTGTTTCCAGCACCACTGTCTGTTAAAGAAGAGATTGAGCGCAATCGAGATATACGTTTTATTGGTCCTATTGATAATGTTTATCAGCACTATTATGCGTTTACGCCTGACAGGTTGATTAAAGACTCCATCTATTCTGAGTTTGTCCGTTATGCGCAGAATGCATAATGGCCAGTGGTAATGGCTAAAAAAGCGCTTTAAACTTGATGGTGAGCGTATAGTCTTGCTCTGTAGAGATAATTTTATGATGCCAATCTAATCGTGTGCATATTTGCTGGATTAACACGGTGCCTAAACCTGTACCAGAGGTGCTGTGTGCTTGGGTTGTTTTGGTATTATGCAATGTAAGTGCATCAGCTGTTAATTCTATCGTTAATGGCGATTGGCCATGCTGTTGTGAGTTTTCTATCGCCTGAGTAAGTAATAACTCACATAACGGTATATGTAGCGCCAAGATCACCTCATGTGGGCAAAGCTTAAGGGCTATCTGAAAATGCTCACAGTCAAATCTCACGGCGACGCGTTTGATAACCGTTTTGATATCAATTTGTTGTTTCTCAATGGCGGCCTGTTGCCACAATGCCAGCACAGCGCTGCTGGTGTCGCGAAGTCGATACTGCGCCTGCTCTAAGGTCACTAGTACCTCCACTGCTTCAAGGGGGAGATCATCCAGCTGCTGTAGTCGGGCTATTCCGTGTTGGATCTGTGTCAGTGGTGTGCGCACCTCATGGCTTAGAAAGGTGCTCAGTAATCGCTCTCTTTGCTGAGCAAGGTGCTCGGCCTGCCTCGACAGTTTGAGGGCCTCGTAAAAGGCGCTAAACTCTTTGAATTTTGATATGTCACCTGGTTGTTTGTTAGTGTTCACAAACTCAGTTAGTGAGTTGATTTGTTTATTTATTTTAAATGTACTACGGATAACAATGTACAGAGCGAACAAGCTAAATGTCGCCAACAGAAGCACAAGCCATGGCGTGATTGGCAAGGTGTCTTGTTGGTTGAAAAAGTGCAACACGAATAAAGGTGAAGCATTACTATTGGGTTGTTGCCATGGTAGAACGTAGGTATCTAAACCTGAGTGCTGTAATAATGAGACCTCATTGATAGGAAGGTGACCTGCGCGCCATGCCTGTACCACTTCATCAGGTAGCTGTGCGTGTGAGCGAGTAATGAGCTTAAATTCATCGCGAATAGGCAGATCAGGCTGTTGTGTTTGTACTTGCTGGGCATCGTAATAGAGGTAGTGAGCCGCACTATCATCAAGGGCAAACTCATAGCCGTATTTAGATACACAGAGCCAGCAGAGCATCATTACCAGCATCAGCAAGGTAATACGTGAACTCAGATAAACTATCATAGAAGTTTGCGCTTTAATCATGTTGCTTTCTCAATGCTACGCCCTGTTTTTTTAAAGTATGTAACAAAGGCGGTTCATCCGCTTGAGTTAAATTGCTTCGAAGTCTCGTAATGAGTGATTTGTACATGTTGTTATTGCTATCTTGTTGCGGCCAAATCTCATTAATGATGGTGTCTTTGCTCACAGGATTTGGATAGTGCTTTATGAGCATCGCCAGCAATTGCCATTGCTGAGGAGATAACACGATAACCCGCTCTCCTCGTGTAATGATCCGCGCATCTAAATCAACTTGCAGAGAATCGAGATTGAATTGTTTAGTCGGTTGAGGGTTGTTTTTATTCGCCAGCAGTTTAATGCGAACGGCTAATTCTGGCAGCGCGAATGGTTTGGTTAAATAGTCCAATGCTCCTAATGAAAACGCTTTTAGCTTATCGTCTAAAGCATCACGAGCACTGAGAAATAAAATGGGCTCTTGGCGCTGATTTTGCCAAAGTTTCGCAAGCGATAGTCCATCCCCATCGGGCAAGTTGATGTCTAAAACGATTGCGTCATAAGTCTGTTGCTCACTGATGGCTTTTGCTTGTCTCACCGTGCTGGCGTAGTCTACTTCTATCCCCTCTTGTGCAAGAAAGTCGATACTGTGTGTTGCCAGCACCGTATCGTCCTCTACCAATAATATGATCATGACTCGCCTATACTGTTACCTTACGGTTACCTATGCCTTGATCGTGTATTGCTATATCTAAGGAGTCAACTAATGAGTCAATCAACTATGTTAATTTGTACCACACTTCTTGCACTTAGCTGTACTTTGTCTGGCTGCTCTGAAGGCGGCAGTACCTCAAAACCGTCAACCAGTGAGGTGGTAACTTCCACTGAGGCAAGTATGGTATTTGTCAATGCTCAGGTATATACCGTCAACACCAAGCAGCCTTGGGCTGAAGCGGTGGCAATACAGGGCAACAAAATTGTTTATGTTGGCAGTGATACACAGGCCCAAAGCTACATTACCGAGCGCACCGAGGTAATCGACCTCAAGGGAAAAATGCTGATGCCTGGGTTTCACGATGTGCATATTCACCCGTTAGAGTCAGCCTCTGAGGTGACACAATTCACCCTCCCAGGATATGCATCCGAAGACGAATATATCGACAGGTTGTATGAGGCATCACTGAGCAATCCCAATACTGATTGGTTAATCGGTTATGGCCATGAGATAGCAACACTATTGGACATGCAAACTTCACCGCTTGCTGTATTGGATGAAGCAATCCCAGAGCGCCCTGTTATTATCATGGAACAAACATCTCATTCAATGTGGGTAAATAGCAAAGCCCTCGCATTGGCAGGGATCACAGCCAATAGTAAAGACCCCGTTGGCGGCGTGATAGGTAGAGATGAGCAGGGTAATTTGAATGGTATCTTATACGATAACGCGGGCAATCAACTCATGGAATTGGCCATGAACTCGCGACCAGACGCTCAGACGCAAGATTACTTTGGCTTAATTGAATACACGATGCCTGAGCTCAATAAAGTTGGTATCACATCCATCAGTGACGCACGTACGTATTGGCAACGTGAGCACCTACAAACTTGGCAGCGTGTGGCTGATGAAGATAAGTTAACGCTGCGTGTTAGTCTCGGTCTTTGGGCATACCCACAAATGAGCGATGAGAAACAAATCGTTTCACTGAAGTCTATGTTTAGTCGTCCATCGGATAGCCTGCTAAAGGTGGATCAGGTCAAGTTTTACATGGATGGTATTTTAGTTAACAGTACGGCTGCGATGCACGAACCTTATGAAGTCAACTGGCTTAACCTTTACCAAAACAAGGGATTAAACTACTTCACCCAAGCGCGTTTGGAAAAGTACATTCAGGCTTTGGAACCCACAGGTTTTGACTTTAACATCCACGGTATTGGTGACAGAGGTATTCATGAGGCATTAAATGCCATTGAAAATGCCTCTAATGGTCATGCAAGGCACAGAATTACCCATTTAGAAGTAGTGGCCCCTGCAGATATGCCGCGTTTTGCCAAGCTTAATGTCATTGCCGATGCACAAGTTGCAGGAGAGTTTAGTCAGCCAGAACATTGGTCTGAAAATATTCCACTTATCGGCGCACAACGTTCACAGAACTTGGTACCAATTAAAAGCCTGCAACGCGCGAATGCCACGCTCACACTAAGCAGTGACTGGAATGTCAGTACGTTTAACCCGTTTGTAGGGATCAGCCATGCAATATCGAGAGCCCCACAAAATATTACGCTGGCGCAAGCGATTGCAGCTTACACCATCAATGGGGCCTACGCGATGCGACAAGAGCACTTGGTTGGTAGTATTGAAGTAGGTAAACGTGCTGATCTTGTGGTGCTGGAGAGCAATCTGTTTGACTTAACGGCTGAACAAATCAAGCAAGTTACAGCTGAACTTACCTTGCTTGACGGTGAAGTGGTGTATCAGGCTTACTGATAAGTTTTTGGCATCAAATGTGGAGTTGCGCCCGATTGAGGGCACTCCCGTATGGTGCCAGTCAAAGAAAATGCGTAGAATACACCCTTTGCCAAATACGCTTTAAATATTATGACGCCAACTGCCCTGCCCTTACTTGATCAACAACTATGTGAGCTAGAACGTTTTCCTGATGAAGTCAGACGACTATTTCATGGTCGAGGCCAATGTTGGCCAGGTCTTGAACATATTACCGTCGATTGGTTAGCAGGACAGCTGTTGATTTCATTGTTTAAAGAACCAGAGCCTGAGTTTATCGACACATTAAGGGGGCTTAGCGAAAAGTGGGCGCAATTACCACTTTGGCAAACTAACGTAAAAAGCATTTTGTTGCACCACCGCAGCCGACCAGACTGTGCACTTGAAGTGCTGTGGGGGGAGCTGTCGCAAGAACAGCAGGTTATTGAAAATGAATTAGTATTTTTGCTGGATTTGGGCAATAAACAAAATAATGGCCTGTTTTTAGACATGCGTTTTGGTCGTGACTGGGTTAAGTCAAACGCACAGGATAAAAAGGTATTAAATTTGTTTGCTTATACTTGTGGCTTTTCGGTCGCTGCGATTGCAGGTGGTGCACAGCAAGTGGTGAATCTTGATATGGCTAAAGCTGCACTTGGAAAAGGGCGTGATAATCACAGAGCTAATGGTCACGATCTCAGCAAAGTAAAGTTTTTGGGGCACGAGTTATTTAAGTCTTGGGGAAAGGTGCGCAAGTTTGGGCCATATGATTTGGTGATTATCGACCCTCCTTCATTTCAAAAAGGAAGCTTTGCGCTCACCAAAGACTATAAAAAAATACTGCGTCGCTTACCTGAACTACTGACAGAGCAAGGACAAGTGCTGGCCTGCGTCAACGACCCAAGTTTAGATGCACAGTTTTTAATTCAGGAAATGGCAGAACAGGCACCCGATATGGTGTTTATGGAGCGTCTTGAGAACCCTCCTGAATTTCAAGATATTAATCCACAAGCAAGTCTAAAAAGTTTATTATTCAAACGCGCTTAACATTGCTTTCTTTCGCTCTATCGCTAAGTGTGGTGTCTAACACTTAGCGTTTGTGTGCTTCCAATCATTCTATTTTTGAGAATGAATCCCCCTAATTTTACTAATTTTTAATCGTTTTGCTTCTTGCTAATGTATCGATATTGAACAAGCAATGGGCTGTTGGAGCAAAACATGAAAATCATTCGCACCCAAAAATCTTACGCCACCAGTGATGGCGCCGGTGTCAACATTAAGCGTATCGCAGGGTTTGATGGGAAAAGTCTCGATCCGTACTTGATGATTGATGAATTAAAATCCGATGACGAAAGTGATTATATGGCAGGTTTCCCTCCCCACCCTCACCGCGGTATTGAGACTTTCACCTACATTCGCAAAGGAGGCTTTGAACATCAAGACCAAATGGGCAATAAAAAAGCCATCCGTAGTGGTGATGTACAGTGGATGAGCACGGGACGCGGTGTTGTACACAGTGAGATGCCACTGGCCGATGACAGCAATGGCATGCATGGTTTTCAGATTTGGCTGAATATGCCTGCAAAAGAGAAAATGCGGCCGCCAAGGTATCAAGACTCAACCGAGTCAGGTGTGCCAACCCTCGCAAACGATCAGCAAGCAACGTTGTTAGCACTTGCTGGTAGTTGGCGAATGAATGGGCAACATGTTGATGGCGCAATTATGGGGCTTGCCGGAGAAGGCGCAATTGCTGATGTGATATTGCCACCCAATAGCGCTATGCTGCTGGATGTATCCACACACGAGAAAGTACTTATCTATATTCATAGCGGCAGCTTGTACGAGACTGAGTTTGGCGCTGGTAGTTTATTGGAAGTCGCACCGAGCGAGGCACTAACGCTTCGCGCGGGAACTCAAGGGTTGGGGGCGCTAGTGTTGGCAGGTCAGCCTATCGGCGAGCAGATAGCACACATGGGACCATTTGTAATGAATACTCAACAGCAGCTACGAGAAGCTGTGAGAGATTATCAGCTGGGTCGCTTTGGCGACATTGTGTAACTTATTGGGAGAACAACATGGGACTACTTGTAGATGGTAAATGGCAAGACGAATGGTACGACACCAGTAACAAGGGCAAATTCGAACGAGAAGCGGCGCAGTTGAGGAATTGGATTACGGCGGATGGTACTGCAGGGCCTTCAGGCGTCGGCGGATTCAAAGCGCAATCAGGCCGCTATCATTTATTTGTATCGCTGGCATGTCCATGGGCACATCGCACCTTAATTTTCAGGACTTTGAAAGGCTTAGAGCAGCACATTGACGTGTCAGTGGTAAGCCCTGATATGCTGGATCAAGGCTGGACTTTTGATAAAGCAAGCGGTAGCAGCGGTGATCCGTTATATGGCTTTGATCACATGCATCAACTTTATACCTTGAACAATGACACTTATAGCGGACGTGTGACCGTACCTGTACTTTGGGACAAACAGCAGCAAAAAATTGTCAGCAATGAATCCAGTGAAATTATTCGCATGTTCAACAGCGCATTCAACCACATTACTCACAATACCGACGATTACTATCCAGAAGATACAAGGCTGCAAATAGATGAAATAAATGAATATGTTTACAACAATATCAATAACGGGGTTTATCGTTGCGGCTTTGCGACAACTCAGGAGGCTTACGAACAGGCTTTTGATGAGTTATTCGCGGCGCTAGATAAAGTTGAGGAGATTCTTAGTAATTCACCTTACCTTGTTGGAACGCGCATTACAGAAGCCGATTGGCGGCTATTTACTACATTGATCCGTTTTGACTCGGTTTATCATGGTCACTTTAAATGCAATAGGCAGCGTATAGAAGACTACCCCAATCTGGCAAACTATATTCGTGCTCTATACCAGTGGCCGAGTATTGCCCAGACAGTGAATTTCAACCATATAAAAAGGCATTATTACTATAGCCACATTATGATTAATCCAAATCAAGTCGTGCCGAAAGGTCCTGATATTGATTATACGACGCCGCACAATAGGGCAAAAACTAAGTAAGTTTTTTGGCAGGCAAACTGCGTCACACACGCGATGCAGTTTGTCAAAATATAGCAATTGATATGTACTTTATTGATACTAAGGGGCTTATTGCAAAATCTGAAAATCATTTGCTCAAGTACATGACCATTGCATTTACTCGGGGCTGAACTACATTTAAAGCTATCCTCCTCAATTACAATAAACTATGGAACAGGCTAATTCGTGCGCTGAAATATTGATCGTTGAAGATGATGATATTAATTACCTCGTCCTCGAAAAAATTTTATCACAGAGTTACCGTATTACGCGTTGTACAAGCGGCCTACAGTGTATGCAGTACTGTCAATCAAAACAGCCAGACATCATTCTTATGGATGTAGAAATGCCAGAAATGGACGGGTTAGATACGTGTAAATTACTCAAGCACAGTGACCTTACCAAAGACATACCGATTATCTTTGTAACCTCTCATCATCGGGATGAAGAGCAGACACTTTGTTGGCAAGCTGGTGGCTGTGACTTTGTGGTCAAGCCTGTAAACGCTCTGACTTTAATGCATCGTGTTAAAGCACAAGTGCAGCTATTACATCAGCATAGACAGTTGAAGAAGATGGCGTTTATAGATGGCTTGACCCAAATATACAACCGACACTACCTCACGTCTGAGCTGGACAAATGTCTATCTTACGCTAAGCGCAACGGTACGGCATTTTCTTTAATTATGGCTGACATAGATTGGTTTAAAAAATACAACGACTTTTATGGCCATGTTAAAGGTGATGAATGTTTGAAGCGCGTAGCTCAGTTGATTAAGAGTAATCATCATCGTGGTGCGGATGCGGTCGTGCGTTACGGTGGAGAGGAGTTTGTTTGCATCATGCCTCAAGTGGACATCAATGGCCTGACAACGCTTGCCCGTGGTTTAAAGCAAAGCTTACAAGACGCTATATTGCCCCACGAGGGATCCAAGTTTGGTTTTGTGACACTTAGTATTGGTGGAATCTATAGTAATTGTGTACGCCAAGCTTCTGGCCAAAAGTGGTTAGAAGCCGCTGATGAACAACTGTATTTGTCAAAGAATAACGGTCGAAACGAAATTTCAATAAAGGAACTGCCCTGTGACGAGTAAACTTATGTCAGGTTTGTTTAAAAAAGGTATCTCACTGTGGGCAAGCCTTCTTGTGTTGTTTCTTATTATGCTCTCAGTAATGTGGTATTTCGATGGAAAGATAGAAAGAGAGACGCAGCACAATGCAGAGCAAGAGCTGACGCAGCGATTGGTGCACAAGAAGCAGCTTTTAAACGGCGAAGTGCAGAAGTATCGAAACTACATTAACTTTTTAGTTGGTACTCCACCCATTCAGGGAATTTCACGGGCCAGAAGCAATCAAGGTATCGATCCAAAAGACAGTACGACCACAGAGCAGTGGAAGATGCGTCTAGCAAAAATCTTTAGCTCTATGATGTATACCTACCCAGAAATTGATCAGTTACGTTTGATTGATAGCCAAACTGGAGACGAATTGGTGAGAACTGACCGCTACGGTGGCTTGGTGAGTGCACAGCCACAGTCTAAATTGCAAAATAAAGCACATCGAGAGTATTTTACCGAAACGATAAAGCTTAAAGAGCGGCGCATCTATGTATCGCAAATCGATTTGAATCGAGAGCATGGAGAAATAGTGTATCCCTTGGAACCTACGCTACGCCTCGCAGCCCCTGTTTACAATGAACAAAACGAGCTTTTTACAGTATTGGTGGTCAACATAGATGCCCAACTACTGCTTGAGAAAATAAAAAAAGCATCGTTGGCAACGGCACAATTTATGTTACTTAGCAGCGATGGTCATTTCGTCTACCATCCAGATGAAATGCTGCGTTTTAGTAAAGACCTCGCCAATCATGAAACTTGGCAATCAAACTATGACGTTTCACCTTGGTTTGATACTTCTTTGCTGGCGCTCACACATAAACAATCAAAGCAAAAGTTTTTAGCTAAACATACAGAGTTATTTGTTGCATCCAACTCACAAAGTGGGCATATACAGGGAGTTACGATGCTCCCTATGGGGCAGTATGAAGAATATTTACTACAAAACAGGCTAAACGTTTACTCACTGATATTAATCATCGGTATTATTTTTACGCTGGGTCTGCTGTTACTGTGGGTTTATTTTAGAAATAATCAGCAATTACTCGAAGCTCGGTCGCAGTTAGCAGATATCATCAACGGTGCCTCTGATGGCATCATCGGCTTCAATGAACAACTGGGTATTGTCAGCCATAACGCCGCAGCTGAGTGGTTTTTTCCAGAGCTCAAAAGTACCAGAAGTCGGTCTTACAGTGTACTAAAACGCTATATTCCAGAAGAGTATATTCACTCTACTTTATACAATGTGACACACCAAAGAGGGCTAGAAACACTTGAGATAAAGGCTGAGTTGTTGGGGGAGTCACGGGACTTAGAGCTATCAGCATCTCCGATTCGCTCCTCAGACGGTAAGTTGTTGGGGTTTGCGCTGTTTATAACCGACGTGACAGATCAAAACAAAGCCAAAGCCGAAATTGTAAAGATGAATGCCTCTTTGGAGCTGCAAGTTGAGCAGAGAACATTAGAGTTAGGCGTCGCAAAGCGTAAAGCTGAAGAACTATCAAAAGTAAAAAGTGCTTTTATTTCAAACATAAGTCATGAAATGAGAACTCCTTTAAATGGCATTTTGGGCACGCTGGAGTTGGTTCGCCGTGAGCCGCTAAGTCAGCAGCAAGGTAGCTATTTAGATATGATGAGTACCAGTGCTAAAACCTTAATGCGATTGATCAACGACGTACTGGATCTGTCTAAAATTGAAGCTGGTAAACTTGAGATGAATGCTCGCCCGTTCAACCCATTGGAGATATTAGAGCATGTAACCAGTTCAGTGAGTGTGAGAGCCCAACAAAAGAGCATTGATTACATGTTAGATGCCGTTGATGTAATGCACCTTCGTGTTGTAGGTGATGGCGGGCGTCTTAAACAAATATTGTATAACTTAATCAGTAATGCCATTAAGTTCACACAATCAGGTGGGGTTTATATTTATGCCAAAACCAAAGAGTACAAAGAGCAAGTTTGGCTGGAGGTTGAAGTTAGAGATACAGGAATAGGTATTTCAAAGCAGGGCCAAAGCCAGTTGTTCCAAGCGTTCAGTCAAGAATCAATAGAAACCTCCTCTGAATATGGTGGTAGTGGGCTGGGATTGTCTATCTGTAAGCAATTATGCGAACTGATGGGAGGCAGCATCAACTTCACATCGGAAAAAGGCCAAGGAAGCAACTTCTATTTTTCTATTCCATATCCATTAAGTGATGCTAAAAAGCTAGAAATTGAGCCGATATTAGCTGATAAGAAAGTCTACATAGCTGCAAAATCAAATGAAGAAGAGGCGTACTTCAAAAAGTTTTTGAATCTTTATGGTGCTCGCATGTGCGATCTAAATCAAGCTGACTTATGGCTGGTTGATGTGGGTATAGAGCTTGGACAGAATTTAGCAAATGCTTCAGGTGCAAATAAAAAAGCATGCTTTGTTTATGATCCTGTCAACGATCCCTTTCCTACGAATAAGGCTTTGGCGGTATTGGCCAAGCCTGTGCGTTATGTCGATGTACTGGCTGCTATAAACCGTGAAGACACCTTAAGGGTTTTCGGTCATACGGGCATGTCACTTCTTGATAGAAAAACGTATGGTATTGAGTTTGACTCGTTAGATGGTCAGACAGTTGTGGTTGTTGATGACAACCAAATAAACTTAGAGGTAGCGAGAGGGATCCTTAATGCCCACAACGTGGTGTCTGTGTTGGTTCACTCAGGGCAAGAGTTACTTGAAAAGCTTAACTCGCTCGCGGCACAGGAAGTTGAAATATTGGCGATTCTAATGGATTGCAATATGCCTCTAATGGACGGTTATGAAACGACCGCGGCGATACGTGCAGGCTTAGGGGGCCAGTTGTATCAAACGGTGCCTATCATCGCATTGACCGCAAGTACTATGCAAGGTGAAGCGCAGCGATGTAAAGCGGCAGGAATGAATGAGTATATTTCTAAGCCGATTGACTCCCTTACTCTATTCAAGACTTTGCTTAAATACCAAAGTCCAAAAGGAAGCTCTGAGGCGAAAAAGAGTAAACTGCCTGACAGCAAAAATTCAGAAGAGACTGTACCCTCAGATAAAGATGATATGAAGGTGTTAGACCGTGAATCAGCACTAGGGCGGTTGATGAATGATGAAAGCCTATACGTCAAAATTTGTGAACTCTTTAAAGAAAGCGCGAATGCGCGCTTTAGTGAGTTGACCGAGGCGGTGGAAGCGGTCAATCATGAGCGTATTAAGCAAGCTGCTCATGCAATTAAGGGGCAAGCTGGAGATGTGGGAGCGAAGCGCCTTCACCACTGGGCAAATTCATTAGAGTGTGCCGCGAATGATGAAGAACAAAGTGAAAACTGTAGAGAGTTGTATCTAAAAGTACAGGCTGAGCTGGAGCAAGTATGTATTCAAATTGAAAGCCAAGTTCTTAATGCCGCAAGTTGAACAAGCCTGAAAATCAGGCTTTTGTTCTTTGAATGTTCGCAATAAATGATGTTATTGGTTCGCTGATGAGTTACTTATTCATTTCAGACCAATCATATTCCATCTGCTTTGCCGTTATTTTAGCGATGTTCGTGCCAAAGTGTTTTCTGACTAACGCAAGACTCATGTCTATGCCTGCCGATATTCCCGCAGAACTAGTAAAATTCTGATCCATAATATAGCGACAGTCCTCAATCACACATAGATGTGGGTAGTTTTTCTTTAGGCTTTCAAGGTCTTCCCTGTGAGTAGTCACTTTCATCCCATCAATAAGGCCAGCAGCAGCAAATAGAAAAACTCCTGTGCACACTGAGGCGCAAGAGCGAGTATGTTGTGCAGTCTCTGCTAGCCAATGTCGAATAATAGGGTTTTTCTCTATACCTTGATGTTTTCCGCCTGCTACGATGAGTAGATCAAAATGCGGGTGAGCATAGATACTGTAATGGGGGTTTACACTCATACCGCCCCGAGTTCTCACTGGTGATTGAGTCGGGGCAACTAGACTAACACCAATATGTTCATTAACAAATCGATTTGCGGTTGAAAAAACCTCGTAAGGGCCGCTAAAATCAAGAACTTCAACTCCATCATAGATAAAGATACCAACTTCCATAAATTTTCACCTGCTCGTAGTCGTGGGTTACCAACGCAATTAACAGTGTAGTTATCTGCGTGACAAAGTAATAGTTGTTTTTAAATTAGTCGCACTTATTGTTCTTTTACCGATAATATGTTGCAGTTTTTTGTTCCCCATTTAGACTTACTCGACTGGTTTATTTAACCGAATAAAAAAACTAAGAGCACAATTATGATTAAAACAACAATCACGGCTGTCAGCACAGCAGTAAGCTTGGCGTTGGCACTTTCACTATCAGGTTGTAATTCAACCTCTAGCGAGCAAAACACTGCCCAGGCACAACAAGTAGAACAGGCGAATGTATTATTGCAAGAATTTAAGGGACCCTATCAAGGGGTGCCACAGTTCGACAAAATGAATATCGCGGATTTAAAGCCCGCATTAGAATTTGGCATGTCTGAGCAATTGGCGGAAATCGATCTAATTGCAAACAATCCAGAACAACCAACCTTTGAAAATACCATCGTGGCGCTTGAGCGAGCAGGTCAAACACTAACGCGTGTCTATACCTATTACGGAATATGGAGCGCGAATAAATCAAGCCCTGAATTGCGTGCTATTCGCAGTGAAATGGCACCAAAGCTCTCTGCATTTCGCTCTAAAATCACGCAAAATAGCAAGTTATTTGAGCGCGTCGAGCAGGTGTATAAGAGTCAGGAGTTTAAATCACTGACACCTGAACAGCAGCGTATTACTTGGATGACCTACAACAACTTTGCGCGCAATGGAGCGACCCTTAAGGGTGAAGCCAAAGACCGTTATGCACAAATTAATGAGCAATTGGCATCTTTGTATACCAAGTTTTCTTCAAATGTATTGGCGGATGAAGAAAACTACGTGGTATACCTCAATGAACAGCAGTTGTCTGGTTTACCTACTTCGTTCATAGAAGCGGCTGCGCTTGCGGCAAAAGAGCGTGGCAAAGAAGGTATGTATGCTATCACCAACTCGCGTTCATCAATGGATCCGTTTTTAACCTACTCAACTGAACGTGCTTTAAGAGAGCAAGTTTGGGAAAATTATTACAACCGTGGTGGCAATGGCGATGAGTTCGATAACAATGCCATCATCAAAGATATTCTGACATTGCGTCATGAGCGAGTAAATCTACTTGGTTATGAAAATTATGCACAATGGCGGTTGGAAGACCGTATGGCGAAAAACCCAACTAATGCAATGGCTCTGATGAACAAAGTTTGGCCTGCTGCAACAGCGCGAGTAAAAGAAGAAGTCGCTGATATGCAAGCTATTGCAGATAAAGAAGGGGCTGAAATAACAATTGAACCTTGGGACTACCGCTTTTACGCTGAGAAAGTGCGTAAGGACAAATATGATTTAGACTCAAATGAGGTTAAGCAATATCTGCAACTGGATAAACTCCGTGAAGCAATGTTCTACGTTGCAGGTCGATTGTTCAACTTTGAGTTTACAGCGGTACCTGCAGGCGAAGTACCCGTATTCCATCCTGATGTCAGTGTATGGGAAGTCAAAGACAAAACAACGGGCGAGCATGTTGGTCTTTGGTATCTAGACCCGTTTGCTCGTAAGGGAAAGCGCTCTGGTGCGTGGGCTACAACCTATCGTAGTTACACAACATTTGATGGAAAAACTAACGTACTAAGCTCGAACAACTCAAATTTTGTTAAAGGCGCTGAAGGCAAACCGACATTGATCTCTTGGTCGGATGCTGAAACTTATTTCCATGAGTTTGGTCACGCGTTGCACTTTTTAGCGGCAGATGTTGTTTATCCAAGTTCACACATTGGAGTGAGAGACTACACTGAGTTTCAATCTCAGCTGCTTGAGCGTTGGCTAACAACTGACGAAGTGATCAGTCAGTTTTTAGTCCATCAGGAAACTGGAGAGCCGATGCCTAAAGAGCTTGTGGCTAAAATTAAAAAGTCAGCAACGTTCAATCAAGGCTTTGCAACGACAGAATATTTGGCCTCAGCGATGATGGATCTACTTTACCACAGCACAGATCCTGAAAAGATCGATCCTGCTCAATTTGAAAAAGAACAGTTGGACAAACTAGGTATGCCCTCAGAGCTTGTCATGCGTCATAGAAGTACACATTTCGGACATGTATTCTCGGGTGAAGGATATGCAGCAGGTTACTACGGTTATCTGTGGGCTGAAGTGCTAACATCTGATGCTGCTGAAGCTTTTGCCAGTGCTCCTGGTGGATTTTATGATGATGAGGTGTCTGAACGACTGGTTAAGTATCTTTTCTCAGTTAGAAATGCAATGGATCCTGCAAAGGCGTATCGTTTGTTTAGGGGCCGAGATGCTGACGTGAGTGCGTTAATGCGTGATCGCGGGTTTCCCGTTAAACTGTAATCGACAAAAATATTGATGAGGGCGTTTTTCGCCCTCTTTTTTTGGCTGTCTTTTATGATTCATTTTATGTGCGAAATTTGCTTGCCTCTGGATATGAAAAGTCGTGATTTACAGCCTTAACATCGGGTTTGTTTGTAAAGGGGGTTTACGACTTTGGTATGGATGTTGATGAAAATAATTAACTTGATTGCTCAAAAAATAAGGCTTTCCGAGGCTTTTCTTAAATTTTTTGAGCTTTTTTTGTGCTGGTCTGATGAGTTTTTAATATTTTGAATTTAAAGAGCTTTTTTCGTTTTTTTAGGTTCTTTGTATGGTTTTTCTATTTTGTGCTAATCACTTTGTTTGAGTTTTCTTCATTCATTTGTTATAAATACTCATACTTTATTAAGTTAACGTTCATTTGGTTGCTAATACTTGTAGAGTTTCATTCAGGGATGTTGTGCTTTTTATTAGCTGGTTATTTTTTGGAGCGCATCATGGCATTATTTCGTACCTATAATGTTGACTCAGAGCAGCAGTTAACACTTCCTATTACCGCTGCAATCACGCTTGTATTACTTGCGTTGACCTTGTTTGCTTTTCCAAGCCAAGCTGTAAATACGTCAGCCACAGCGCAGCAAGAGTGTACAGAAACTCAGTGTACAGAGCAAAAAGTATAAACGGCAATTAAATATTGCTACCCAAACAGCCTTGTTTTGCGCGTGCTTATTGCTTGTTTCTTCTCGCAGTCATACCTTATCCCCTATTGAGTTTGATAAAAATAGGGCGATAATTAGCTAAATTTACTTGTTCATTCTATTCAACTCGGTATAGTTTGTTATTCGCAAAAAAATACGCAAAATTACTGAGAAATGTATATGCAATTAGTCGATTTAAACCCGGATGACCCTAGTGTCATTGAAGTATTCACTGAAATCGATCGCCTAATGAACACCCTATATCCCATAGCAAGTGATCAATCACTGGCACTAGAAGAACTGCGTCAACCCAATGTTCATGCGATAGGGCTTAAGAATGAAGACGGTATAGTCGCGTGCGGAGCGATTGTTAAGCAGTTTAATAAAACGCTTTATGGGGAAATAAAACGTTTATATGTAAGGCCCAATTACCGTGGTAAGGGTCTTTCACGACGTATTATGCAAATATTATTACACTATGCTGGAGAAGCTCAGATACCACTGATCCGTTTGGAAACGGGTAGTAAACAAACAGAAGCCATTAGTTTATACGAAAACCTAGGGTTTAAGCGTTGTGAGCGGTTTGGTTTTTATCGCGACAACCCTCTGAGTGTGTTTATGGAGCTCTCTTTAAGTTAGGTTAAGCACAACAAACACCCTCTTGAATGCGATGTTTGTTGTGTAGGTATAACAGCTTTTTTAATACCGCTTTAGAGCTTTGTGACACCCATGTTGTGTAATGCAAAGCCAAAAATGTCTGTATATTTGTCTATTATCTTACTGGTAGGTGTACCTGCCCCATGTCCTGCGTTTGTCTCTATTCTGATCAAAGTTGGGTTGTTACCAGCTTGCTTCTCTTGTAGTTCTGCGGCGAATTTGTACGAGTGCGCAGGCACTACACGGTCATCATGATCACCTGTGGTAACTAAGGTTGCTGGGTATTGTACGCCAGCTTTTACGTTATGAACTGGTGAGTAGCCTTTGAGGTATTTAAACATTTGCTCACTTTGTTCCGCTGTGCCATAGTCATACGCCCAACCTGCACCTGAGGTAAAAGTATGGTATCTAAGCATATCCAACACGCCAACGGCGGGTAGCGCGACTTGAAACAAGTCTGGGCGTTGAGTCATGACTGCACCGACTAATAGGCCGCCATTTGAGCCTCCAAAAACCCCTAGCTTACGTTTTGACGCATAGTTTTCATCAATCAAGTATTCTGCTGCGCTGATAAAGTCATCAAACACATTTTGTTTTTGTAGCTGAGTTCCCGCTTTGTGCCAGTTTTTACCGTACTCACCACCACCACGGATGTTTGCAACCGCATAGACACCACCCATTTCAAGCCAGGCCGCCGTAGTTGAGCTGAAATATGGTGTTAAGCTGACGTTGAAACCACCGTAACCATATAAGATAGTGGGGTTATTACCATCACGTTTTAAACCCTTTTTATGGGTGATCAACATAGGCACTTTTGTTCCGTCTTTTGACGTGTAAAAAACCTGCTCAGAGACATAGTCGTCTGAGTTAAAGTTAATTTTAGGTTTTTGATAAACAGTGCTTTTACCTGATTCAACATCAAAACTAAAGGAGGTAGATGGCGTATTGTAGTTACTGAAGGCGTAGTAAATCGTTTTGTCTTCTTTGTTGCCTGTGAAGCCATTTGCTGAGCCTGCACCTGGTAGCGCAATATCTCTTACCAACTTACCTTGCATATCGTACTGTTTCACAGCAGAAATAGCATCAACCATGTAATGTGCAAAGATATACCCGCCTGCGCTTGAGGCTGTGAGTACATGATCTGTTTGTGCAATAAAATCTTGCCAATGCTCAGGCTCTGGTTTTTGTGGGTTAACTTTAACGACTCGCTTATTTGGAGCATCTAAATTGGTCACAAAATATAGCCATTGCCCGTCACTCTCAAGCAGATAAGTATCTGAGTTATCCTCTGCTAGAATTGCTTGGAGTTTCCCGTCAGGATTGTTCAAGTCTTGAATGAAAAGCTTGTTTCCTGAAGTAGAAATAGCGGCGCTGACTAACAAATAGCGACCGTCATCAGTAACATCAGACCCTACATAGCGATGCTTTTGCTCCGCTGTACCACCAAATACAAGGGTGTCTGAGCTTTGTGGTTTGGCTAAGTCATGGAAATAAAGTTTATGTTGGTCGGTTTTAGCTGATAGTTCACTGCCTGTTGGTTTGTCGTAACTTGCATAATAAAAGCCTGTGTTGCCGCGCCATGAGATACCACTAAATTTTACATCAACGAGAGTTTCGCCAATCTGTTCCTTGGTTTTGGTATTTAGCACAATAACTTTGCGCCAATCACTTCCGCCTTCAGATATTTGATAGGCAACTAAAGAGCCATCTTTTGAAAAGCTCAGGCCGGCAAGGGAGGTAGTACCATCTTCGCTGAAGCTATTTGGATCCAAAAAGATTTCACTGCTGCCATCGGCGAGCTTTCGATATAAAACATGTTGGTTTTGCAAACCATCATTTTTGAAATAGTAAGTGTAGTCTCCATGGGTAAATGGAGTGCCTACTTTTTCATAATCCATTAATTTAGTTAATGTTTCTTTTATCTGATCACGAAAAGGAATTTGTGATAAGTAGTCCTCAGTCGTCTTATTTTGAGTGCTTACCCATGCTGCGGTTTCAGCGCTCATATCGTCTTCCAACCAGCGGTAAGGATCGGCAACCTGATGGCCAAAGTAGTTATCTACCTGAGCAGCTTTTCTCGTTTTTGGATATGTTAACGGTGAAGTATTCGTTTGCATATTATTTTGTGTTTCTTGTTTGAAATCATTGGTGTTTTGGCAGCCAGAAAGCGAGATAAGCGCGCAGGCCAATAAGGTTTTTTTCAGCATGATTTTTTCCTTGATAGTTTGCTGAGTTGTCATCCCATGTATGCTAGCACCGAGCAATGACCAAGAGAAATCATAAAAAATAAAAAAATTAATACAATTCAATAGATTGTATTTTTATTTACATTTGTTTACATCCTTAAGGTGCTTTCTGCATAAAAATGGTGACTTCCGCCATCACAATACCGAACTTTTTGATGTATGAGCGGTTGATTATCGTATTGTCTTCAAACGCCCAGATCCAATCATCAAACTGTACGGTGTAACTTGTATCATCCATGGGTAAGTCCATTTCGTATTGCCAGCGCATTGCATTGCCAGCAAGTTGACCTGTGGCCATACCCAAGATATCTTGCGCACTACCCTTTAACTGAGACTTACCTTTGGCGGAAATTTTCCATACTCTATGAGTGACTCCCTGCCCCACTTCGTAATGAAACACTTCGTCTAATGTGAGTGTGTCTCCTTTTACTGTGCCATCAATCTTTACTGTAAAACGTTGCACCATTTCACCGGAGCGATTTTGTACCAGGCCCCACGCTTTGACTTTACCGTCAAAAAACGTGAAAGGGTCAAACTGGGGCGTAATATTTTGGTATCTGTTTGCATCAATATTAACACCACAACCTGTAGTTAAGGCTGTGAGTAGAAAAACTACAAGTACTTTAAACATTGTCAGGCTCCTAATTTTCATTGAGTAAGGCTCTGCGCATAGCGGGCTCAGAGGTGTTTTCTGAAAGCCAGATAGCAAAAAAGTGTTTAGTAAACTGTGGGTCATCAATTTCTCCAATTAAGGTAGCACCGAGATAGAACTGACTGCTGCCCTGCTCTGTTCGCAGGCCATATAACTCGGTGCCGTTTGTAACGTCGGGAAATATGGCACGCATTTGCGTGAACCAACCAGACATTAGCACCTCATCTTGAAAGCCTTGTTTTTTCATTTCCTCAATTGAGCGTTTAGCTATTTCTTCGCCATTCAAATCACGTAAATAGTGGAGCTTGAGAATGAATGGATTGGCGGTATCAAATTCGCCATCAGGCGCATACAAAGTGGCTTGATAGATGTCCCAAAACAAATAGGTGAGTGTGGGTGAGTCTCCGACTGGCTTTGCGCTGGGAATAAGTTTTTGCGCCACAGAGGCATAAGCTATGTTTGTCGCCAAAGATAAGCATAAAAGTAATCGACGAAGCATCTTTTGAATCCGAAATTTGACATAGATATTAGTAGTACGATGCGACAGTCTCACCCGATCGCTATGGGTTGTTACGAGGCAAATATGTCAAGGGGCATTACAGCGCGAAAAAGCGTTTGAATTGATCGATAAACCAAGTCAATCTAGGGTCATTTTGTCGGGTTTTATGTAAGTACAACTTAATCTTATAACTTGGAATATTAAGTGGTGGAGCGAGTAAAGTTAGTTCTAAAGGCTGAGCAATTTGTTGTGCGTAGGTTTTTGGCAAAGTAAGTAGATAGGGTGACTGGGTTAGGTAATATGGTGCAATCAGCACATGAGGAACCGTAACTGCTATTGTTCTGGTCTTTTTCATCTTGGCCAGCATGATATCTACTATGCCTTTTGTTTCGTTCCATGGCGCAATGAGAATATGTTGATACAGTAGAAAGTGCTCTAGGGTAAGCTGTTGGCATTGGGCAATTGGATGTTGTTTTGAGACAGCTGTTACATATTGGTCTGCAAACCATAAATGATCAACAACACTCTCACTACGTTCTTGCTGATGTGAAAAGCCACATGCAAAGTCAAGTGTGCCATTTTTCAATGCTTCTTGTGGAATACGTTGCTCTAATGATACAAAACGCAGATTTATTTGCGGATATTGGGCGCTAAAATGGTTCACTAAAGGCTTAAGGCACCAAGCCGTATAGTCTGTGGTTGCGATGGTAAATGTGGTGCTGTGATTGGCATTAAAAGGCTCACAGGAGGTGAGACCATTAGATAGTAATTGTAGTGCGGGCAACACGCTTTGTGCGATTTGCTGTGCAAACACGGTGGGCACCATTTCATTCTCAATACGAATAAAGAGATCGTCATCAAGTCGCTGTCTTAGTCTGGTGAGGGCGTGACTACATGCTGATTGGCTTAGGTTTAACTCTTGCGCGGTTTTGCTTACCGAGCCACTTTGATATAGCGATGCAAATAATTTAAGCAGATTCAAGTCGATGTTAGGAAGCAAGCTATGTTCTCCATGCATTTAGCTCGTGCAAACTATGCATTTAATTCATGACTGATTTTAGCATACACTAGGGTTTTGAAATCAAATAGGTCTTTTTAATGAGTATGCAAATCCGTACAGCAGTAAAACAAGATGCAGCAACCATTTTGAATTTTATCAATGATCTAGCCGTATATGAAAAAGAGCCTGATGCGGTGTTAAATACAGTGTCAGAGATTGAGGAAAAGTTGTTTTGTGAACATGCTAAAGCGCATGCTTTGATCTGTGAACAAGATGGAAAAGCGATAGGTTTCGCTGTGTATTTCTACAACTATTCAACGTGGTTGGGCAAACATGGGCTGTATCTTGAGGATCTTTATGTTGCTCAAGACAAACGTGGTAATGGCGCAGGCAAAGCTATTATGCAGTATTTAGCTCAGTTAGCACTAGCAAATGACTGTGGGCGCTTTGAATGGGTTGTGCTTGATTGGAATAAACCCGCGATTGACTTTTACAACAGTATCGGAGCCAAGCCACAAGACGAGTGGATCATCTATCGCTTAACTGGTGACGAACTTAAATCTTTTGCAGAGAATGGTTCATAAATATAGCCGTATGATGCGTTAAAGCAGTATTTTTACGCGGGCTTGCAAAGCGGGTATCACTTGTTGCTCAAACCAGTCATGTCGTTTGAGCCAGGCTTGATTCCTTGGACTTGGATGAGGCAATACAATGCGTTTGGGTAACAGTGCTTGCCAGTTTTGGACTTGCTCTGTGAGCCCTGAACTGGCATCTAAGTGATATCGCTGAGCATACTGACCGATGATAATGGTTAAGTTAACATTGGTTAATTTTGCTAGTAATGCATGATGCCAAGTTTTAGCGCAAATTGCAGGAGGCGGTAAATCGCCAGAGTTACCGCGCCCTGGGTAACAAAAAGCCATTGGAACTATCGCGAAAAGCTCTGGGTCGTAAAATTGCTCCTCAGTCACATTTAACCAGCTTCTGAGCCTTTTGCCACTCGCATCGTTAAACAGCTTGCCCGTTTTATGCACCGTTAAACTAGGTGCTTGTCCCGCTATCAACACTTTTGCTTTGCTGCTTGCCTGTACCACGGGATTAGCACCTTGAGGCAGTGTCTTGGCACATAGGGTACATGAGCGAATTTGTTCAACTATCTGCATTTTGATGTACTTTGAAGAGAATTCTAAATCGCCAATGTAGCATATTTTTCGAGGTGTCAGAGTGAAACACGGGAAACCAGAAAATTACTAACTCACTGCGCTGATGGTTAACTATTGAAAAAGTTGGATCAGAATTTTACCCACTGAGGCGTCTATATTACCGATAATCACCTCTAAGCTGGCAATATTTAGCTGCCTATCTATCAGAGATCAAAATTTTACTAAGTATTAGTTGATAAAAATCTGATCTATAGCCTGTTGCTAGCAACCCTGTTGGTAAAATTCTGATCTAGCATGACTTGTGTTAGTAAAACCCTGATCTATTATGGAGCACTTTCTCTACTAGTTAGTAAAAATATGATCTAAAGCAAAAACAAGAAGATAAGTTAGTAAAAGTCTGATCTAGAATGTTCTACCGAACATGCTTGCGTTTATTTTATAGGGGGTTAATGCCACTTTTTGGCCCCGTAAAAGGTTAGAGTGTCCTAGGGTTGTTGATTAATTACGCTATTTTCGTCTATCCAATGTTAGTAAAATATTGATCTGTTCAAGCTACCCATAACGAAAGTGATGTTTAGGTTCGGGTGCTTAGAGCGACATTTAACTTAGTAAAAATATGATCCAGATGATGTACTCGGAAGGCTTTGTGTTTCAAGTTAGTAAAAATCAGATCTGTTACGTATCAACTTGATATAAAAGTAAATTTAAATTTCATCTGTTGTGTGGTGATGATTAAAAGTGAGTAAAATGCTGATCCATGCCTGGATCAGCATTTTATTAAGTTATAGCTTGGACCAATCCAGTTGCATATCCCATACGTACTGGTGTGTGTCTTCAAGAGGCGACTGTGATTCGTCTATTTGTTGTAATACATTGCTTGCTTCAACCAGTGTTGCGTCACGGCCGAAAATATAACTTTGCTCTCGAACAATCGTGAGATAGGCCTTATTCAATACCAGAGCCCGTTCGACAGACGGTGTAATAAGCTCATACAGGTTTTTAGCTTTTGAAACCTTGTTTTTGTCAACACTGCCATCTGATTTGAACCAGCGAGAAAGCATTTCTTGGTTCTGCCTAAACTCGTCACCGCCGCCAACACGACCCATATAGGTGAGAAACTCGCCCTGCTCCTCACCCACGTTAGGCACATCTTGCATTGATTTTAGATCAATATAACCCCAGCCTTTTCTACCCGTGACTTTGCGAGCAAACGAAAACGTTTGATCATATGTTGAGCCAACGGTTTTATGGCAGCCATTACAAAATGCTAGCTCCTGCTCATGTTGTGGTCTAAGTTGACCTTGTGCATCTTCAATATAACCATTAATGAGCCAGCCAAAAGTATTGTTTACGCCTTTGTCGCCCAAATAAAGGGTCTGTGGTAAGTTTTCAAAAGCTTTCTCCTTTGCTTCTCGGTAGTAAGAAGATGCCAGTGCAGCTTTAGACTTAAATTTGTGCTTCTTCATATAGCGAACTTCTTTCATACGCGGGGCATTGTAGATATTGCCGTTTGGATCAACGCCTATATAGCGCACTGTGTGCAAGAACTCGGTACCTTGCGGGTAGAGCTGATATTCGAGCGTATCGTTAGCATCGCCCAGATAGTGGCTTTGCTTTGGTAAATATGAAATGTGACTAAGTTGGCCATCCTTATTCAGATCAACTCCAATAAGCTGTTCATCAATATTTGGTACAGTTACACCATCAAGACCTTTTAGTGCGATTTCTACTAGGCTTAGGTTTGCCAAATACACGTCTTGGCTGTACGTTCCTTGATGCTCCCTGAATTGCTTAGGAAGGCGGATCATCACATCCCCAGTGGAACCATTTGTTGGCCAGAAAGTACTGGGAAAGGGTTTGTAGTTAAATGCAACCCAGCCACTACCATCTTTAGCAAAACCAAGCTCATCAAATGCTTGTTCAGGGTAAGCCAGATTTTCAATCGGGGTGATTTCGCCTTGCCAGTCACTATTTTGTTTGAGCTTTTCAATAAATGGGCTGTAGTTGTCTTGATTGATCCACGCTAGAATCTGTTCGTTGGAAATATCTTTAACCAGCTCGGTACGGTCAATGAAAAGGTTCTTCCAATGATTCTTAGTGCCTAAATCTGAGAACTCGTAACTTCCTTGCAAATGTCCGTCAAACATTTGGTTTGGCTGGTTTTTATCACTTTTATCACTTTGGTGGCAGGCATAACACGGGTTATTAATACCATCTGTTTTGGTGTAGCACTGCGGCGGAATAACGGACTCAGCGTTGTATATTTCATTGTGATTTAGATAGGCTATCGCGGGGATATCATCGCCTTGTTTGAAAGGTGTTGCTGCATTTGGCGTATTTGTTTGCGCACTCTGCTGGGGTGGTTTTTCGCAGCCACTGAGTAACCCCAGTATCATCAGGGTGGCAGAGGTTAGGTATTTCATTTTTATGACTTCCATCGGCTAGACAAAAAAAACGGCAGCCCTTTGTAGAGCGCCGTTTTTCTAAAGTGACAGTTATTTTGATTTAGGGTCGTATAGCCACAGGGTGTTGTTATCCTGGAAGCCGTCCTCACCTATGATGATACGTCCATCGCGCATTACGATGACGTTGTCAGGTTGCGATAGTTGGTTTACATCACAACGCTCTGCGCCGGTCAGGCTTGAGCGGTAGGTACCACCCATCACGACGGGTTCAATGCGGGTTAGGTTGTAGTTGTTATCGATAGCAGCACGATAAACGCCACCACAGTCTTTTACGCGGCTAGAAAGTTGGATATCACCTTCATCATCGATCATGGTGTTGTCAATGTCGGCCACACCAATGTACATGTAGGCCTTATCTACAATCTCTCCGGCGATCAGATCTTCTCCCGTTACCGCTTCTTTAACGCGGTCTAGGTTAATACTGATCCCCTCAAGCTTACGCCATTCTGCAGTCGCACCTTTTAAGCGGGCAGCTTGTCTAGACTCTAAGAAGGCTACGCGATTGTCCATAGGCTTCCCTGCAGTGACTGGGCCACCGCCTTGCTCAACGGTTGGGTAAGTTTGAGCGCCATCCGCCCAAGCTTGCACATCGGCCATCGTGATATAACTTGACTGACCGTCAACGTAATCTGCTGTATTAATGTTGTCGTATTCAGCTATCCATGTAGCGATGTCAGCATTGTTGCCGCTAGCAAGCTCTACCCATTGAATGTCAAAGCCGGTCACGGCTGGGTCATTTAGACCCTCATCCTGAGTTAGTTTCGCGCCGTATAGTGTACCTGAGCTTAGGTCTTTAGGATGATCGGCAACAAATTTAAACAGTACGCCGCCGGTGTCATCCTGTGATGAATAAACTGTTCGCTCATCAGGCATAACTACAGAGTTTTCATGCTCATAACGACCAATAGTGAAGTGTTTCACCACATCAGGTGAAGCGCTGGTTGGGTTCTGTACTTCGGCAATGTAACCGTAACGATACGGGTTAGGGAAATCTGGTGCGACGAGCGCTTCGATACCGTCGGTCCGTGTATCGGCAGGGTCATTCCAGCTAGCATCCGTTGTGCTAGTTACACTTGAATTGACGATCCATTCTTCAGAAGTAAGTGGTGTGCCCCAAGGTGACATTGAACCAAAGCAATTTGCTGCTGTGCCTTGCACTGAATCAAAGTCAACCATCATGGCTTCAGTGACAGACCATTTGCCCTTAGTGTCTTTGCTCATTTTCAAACGGCTCATGCCGCCTGGGTATGACTCCCAGTTGGTATACAAATAACCTTCTGTATTTGAAGTGGCGATAAAGCCGTTGAAATCAGGGTTATCATTACGGATGATTTCTTGCTTTGAGTTAATGCCGTAGTGAACACCAAGACCGCCTGCGACGCCTTTTGCACCTAAGTTAGCGAAGACATCGCCAGTTTGACCTAGCACTTGGTACTGACCAATCGCTGACATCACAATTTGCTGTTCTTGCTCTGAGGCAGGTACTGGCGAGCTTACAATGTTGCGAGGTAGATTGTTGAAGTCAACACCAGTCAAAACCCCAACAGTACCTTTGTTAAACGTTTTGCCATCAGCGGTCACAGTGTTGCTGTCAGCCGGGTGCTGTACGTTGAAAAATAAGTCACCTTGCTCGGTTAGGAACAACCCCGTTACTTCTGCGCCATTTGGCACGGTAGCGATGCGAATAAGGCCACTGCCACCATTGACACCATCTTTGCCATTAACACCATCTTTGCCATTAACACCATCATTTCCAGGTTGACCGTTAGCGCCATCTTGACCGTTTTGGCCATCAACACCATTTTGACCAGCTGTACCTTGAACCCCTTGTGGACCTTGTGCTCCATCATCGCCATTGCATGCTGTGAGCGCAAGAGTGACGGCTCCTGCGATCAAAGAATAGGCTAAACGCTTCATACTGTTACTCCAATTTGCACTTGCTAATTATTGTTAAGGAGGCAATAGCTTGGGATGTGTGTGTTACAGGTGCCTGACAGTAATGTTAAATTTTTCATACAGTTATATGAGAGAAGAGGACTTTGTATGGGGGCATTGTCATATAACTGTAAAGGGGGTTTACACTCTAAAAGTGAATTATCATTATATATCACTATGTTGTACGTAGATTAGTTGCTCTACGTGGAAACCATACTGTTGCGCTGTTTGAACAAAGTCATCAACAATTACTTGGTTAACTTTTGGAGTACGTGAGAGCAGCCATAAATATTCCTTGTTATAGCTTGTAACATAGGCATATTGGTACTGTTCTTTGTCGAGTTTGAAAATGACGTATGAACCATAAAAAGGGCCAAAGAATGACACCTTAAGATGCCCTATTGTTTTATCATCTACAAACTTGGCAACACCGTGAGCTTGCTTCCATGCCTCATTATTATCATTGTACCCTCGATTGATAACTGTCACCGTGCCATCTTCATTTATTGAATAGTTTGCACTGATGTTGCTTAAACCACGCTCAAAGCTGTGGTCAAGCCTAGCAATCTCATACCATTTGCCTTGATACCTTTGTAGTTCGAAACCTGTAACAGGTTGAATACCTTTAGGCAGCCCAGTGCATGCAGTTAGTAAAAACAGTAACGTGGCGCATAAAATTGACGTTCTCATTTATATTCCTAAGTATTTTATCCAAATAATAGTAGGTTACGTGCAGAAGAACCGTTAAGATCATTAAAATACTAAGTTTGAGATTAGGTAACCAGTGTCATGAAAATTTGGGTTGATGCAGACGCGTGTCCCGCTGTGATAAAAGAAATAATCTTTCGCGCCGCAGAGCGAACTAAAACCATAACAACCTTGGTTGCTAATCACGCTATGCGCGTACCCGCTACGCAATATGTGAGTTTGCTACAAGTGAGCAAAGGGTTTGATATAGCAGACAATGAAATTGTTAAGCGTGTACAAAAGGGTGATGTTGTTATAACGGCTGATATTCCGCTTGCTGCTGAAGTTGTGGAACAAGGCGTATTGGCTATTAACCCTCGTGGTGAGGAATACACCATACATAACATTAAGTCGATATTAAACATGCGTGATTTTATGGATACGATGCGTAGTAGTGGCGTTGAAATGAGTGGAGGCCCAGCTAAGCTCTCAAGTGCTGACAAACAAGCATTTGGTAATGCGCTAGACCGTATACTTACAAAAGCCAGGTCATGAAAATACTAACTCAAGGCTTTGGTGCCACTTCTGGGTTGATAGCAATTTATATTGAGCACAGCCCTTCTATGCTCGAATATAAAAACTTGTTATCTGTTCAACCGCTTAGCTTAGGTGAGATAACAGTGATCAACCAAGCATCAGGTAACGGCTGGCGTAAAATATTTAATGTGTATGCAAAAGTGCTGGCTCAACTGCAACACTCAGATCATAATTTTACTAACTATGATAGCTGGCAAACATATCGAGATGAGTGTTTACTGCAAAGCCATAGTCAGGAAGCATTGCTGTTTTCTGTGCCTGATTTGGCTGCGAAGCAGTACCATTATCATGTTATTGCAGGAAGAACGTACGCCAAAAAGCTATTCAGAGATCATATTTTTACTAACTCGCTGGTATGGTTAGATGAAGAGTTTGCAGTTGACCCTATTCACCGCTTGGTGGTGTGTCCATTTCTCGATTACAGACAGCTAAGCAATATTAAAATCAATAAACTATGCGATATTTTGCGGGAATTAGGCTAATCTGAAATAACCAATAGCGGCACAAATAGACTGGGTCAAATATAGAGGCATTAGTATGAGAATTCTTGTTGTAGACGACATGCCATTGATGCGCCATGTAATGATAAACATGTTACGCCGTTTGGAGTATGAAGACATCGTTGAAGCAACAGATGGTCAACAGGCCATTAAGTTACTCAAAGCCAGTCGCTTCGATTTGTTAATCACCGATTTAAACATGCCAAAGATGAGTGGTAAAACGCTCATCGATAAAATTCGCAAAGAACTCAATCAGCCTCATCTGGCTATTCTCGTGGTTACTTGCGATGATAATAAAGACACCGTGCTTAATCTGATCTCTGCCAAAATAGACGGTTTGATGGTCAAACCCTTCAATCTACAAACATTAAAAAAACAGCTTCGCTACAGCGCTATTCGGCACGACAAACAATCCCAGTAAAGCCTAATGCCTTAAAGTAATAGTGCGGGACACCAAAACCTGTGTGTTCGAGTAGCTCTGCAAGTCGCATTCTATCCAATGCGAAAAACTCATGCTGGAGGTTATGGCGCATACGTTGTTCACCAACCTCGGTTAGGCCAAGCTCTCGGCATGCTACCAGTTGTGACTCTCGCTCAAACTCGGTTTCGGATGCCATAAGGTCGGCTAGGAATAAAGGAGCACGATTGGGTAGTTGAGCACGGATAGTCTTGAGTAGCGCTTGCTTGTCACCGTTATCTGGCAAAAAATGCATGACCAAAAGGCATAGTGCCGCATCAATGTGGCCCAAGTTAGGTTCAAGTTCACCACACACAATCGTAACTCTTGAGCTAAGACCTAAGTTAGTAAAATTTTGATCTGCGATTGCTAACATATCCTCAGAGATATCCTGTGCAATAAAACGCCAGTGAGGATTAAGTTGAGCCAAGGCTAAAATATCTTTGCCTGTGCCTGCACCTATCACAAGTATGGTTGCTTCATCGGGTAGCAATGTTTTCAATTGGGCTGCGGTGAGTTCGTGTAGTAAATCGTAGCCGGGGATAAGCCTCGTTATGCGTTGCTCGTAGCTCTGTGCTTCATCAGCTTGAAAAGTTGGCATTAGATCTGTCCTTTAATTTGAATGCTGGAGTAGCCACCCGGTTGTTTTTTCACATGAATTTGCGTCGCTACCCGTTCGGTCATTTCACTCACGTGAGAGATCACTCCCACTTTTCGCCCCTGAGCTTGTAATGAGTCTAACGCATCCAAAGCAACACTTAAAGTTTCAGGGTCTAGTGTGCCAAACCCTTCATCGATAAATAGTGAACTGATCTGAACCTTGTTGGCTGACAGTGACGCAAGCCCTAGTGCCAGTGCCAAAGATACTAAAAATGACTCCCCACCAGAGAGGGTATTTACCGAGCGTTGTTCATCAGCCATATCTTTATCAATAATCGCAATATTAAGGGATTGACCGATAATCGAAAGCCGATATCGCTTAGAGAGGCTACTTAGGTGTTGGTTGGCATACTGCAGCAGGATTTTCAGGGTCTGTGTTTGTGCCACGTTACGTAGCTTTTTCCCCGTTGCGTCACCAAGAAGTTTGTCTAACAAGTACCAATGTTCATATTGTGTTTGCAGGCGTGAAAGTTCGTTTTGCTGTGCTTGTCGGTTTGCTACATTTTGCTCGTGTTGCTTCAATTGCGTATTGTGATCAAGCCAATGTGCCTGTACCTGCTCGATTTGCAGGTTAAGCTCACTTAGTAAGTGTTTTAGTTGCTCTAATGAAGCAGTAGTTCTGGCCTGAGTCTGATGTTGCTCAATCTCCTCATGAAGGTGATTGAGCCGTGCCTGCACTTGTGTAAGTTGATGTTGTTGGTGCTGGTTTTTATTTAGGATATCTTCATATTGTGCAAATGGCACTGCCAGCAATTGGGCAACGGTGGTGGCGTTGAGCTCACTATGCTGTTGGCGTTGTGTTGCCAACCATTGCTCAAAACGCTTCTCAACATTGGCCTGCTGGCTTTGATTGTCTGCAAGCTGCGATTTGAAGTGCTGAAGCTCAAGCTGTTGCTGATGGGCTGATTGCTCAAGCTGCGTCAGCGTGTTCTGACATGTTGTCAATTGTGAGCGACATTGTTCATGACGAGTTTGCAGTTCATTAAACCATTCATCGGCGCTACGTGTAAGTGGTAGTAGCACTTTACGTTGTGAGTCGAGTTCAATCAGAGTATTTTGCAGCTCTGTCAACGCCCCCTGTTGTTGTACTAACATCGCTTGTAATTTACTTTGCTGTTGTACATCGTTATGTTGTTGGGTGCTGAGTTGCTGTTGCGCGTGTTGTAACTGGGCTAAGGTTTCTTGCCATGTAGCGTATTGCTTAACTTTGCTAGTCAGTTGCTCAATGGCATTGTGCATGTCTTGCTCATACTGTTGCCACCATGTGCTATCACAATAGTTTTGATGCGCTTTTTGCTTTAATTGAGCGACGGTATTACTCGCATCGTTTTGCTGTTGTGTATTGGCATCTAGAGCAGCACTTAGGCCCTGTATTTTTTGCTGTATATCACTTTGCTGGCTTTGATTTTGGCTCAGCTGATGCTGACTGGCTTGTAGTTGCTGCCAAAGCTGCTGTTGTGACTTGCTCAGTTCACTGTAACGACTCAATTTTTCTTCAATTTCTTGCAAATGCTGTTGGCTGAGGTCAATGTCAACATAGTGCTCAAAGCCCAGTTCTTGCAAGGTCTTAGTGAGCTTAGTATGCTGTTCTTGAAGTTGTGATTTACGTTGCAAAGCAACTTGCAACTGAGTGTTTAACTGTTCAGTTGCTACCACTTGGTCGTTATAGCGTTGTTGTGCTTGTGTCAGTGCTTGCTCTGCTTTTTGCTGTTGCTCAGTAAAGTCGGCAATGAGGTTTTGCCAATGGCTATCTATGTGATCAACGCCATAAGGATGCTCCGTTGCACCGCAGACCATACATTCCTGACCTTCTCTAAGCTGCGCACGTAGCGCACTGATTTTTTCACTCGCCCGCAGCTGTACCTGAGTAACATTTTCCTGGGTGATAAGCGTCCGTTGCTTTTGTAAATCGACTTGCTTTTCAGTATCTGTTAGTTGTAGCTGCAATGTGTGCTGTTGATGACGGTATTTATCAATATTGGCGGTTAATTGCAGTTGCTCGTGGTCATTTTTTTGTCCATCTATTGACAGTTGCAACGCCGATTTTAAGTTATAGCTTTGCTTTTGCAGTGCTTCATAGTCCAGCGTGGCCAACTGTTTTTGCAGCGTTTCTAGCTGCGCTTGTTGCGCTAAGTGGCTGGCCTGTTGATTTTGTATCTGCACAGTCAAAGGAGCAAGCTTAGATTCCAATGTCGAACGCTCATCATATTGGCTCTTATACTGGCTTTTAAGGCTTTCTATGCGCTGCGTTGCTTGACTAATGGTATCGAAAGTATTCTCAAGATAAGACCAGTTTTCTAACGCACTTTTTACGGCAGTGTGTTGCTCAAGTTGCGTCATCTGCTCGTTTTGTGCTTTTTGATTATCTTTTAATTGCTGCTCTACTCGCTGTATTTGCTCCGTTATCCCATGCAACTGTTGTTCGGTGCTAGCTAATTGCTTTTTATTGTCCTCAAGCTGCTGTGAGGTGGCATATCGTTTATTGTCGAGTGTTCTTACTAACTTGATGTCAGGTTCATGGTTTTTTAGTGCTTCAAGTGCTGTTTGTTGTGCTTTATTAGCATCAGCAACTAATGCTTGTTGTTGATCTATCTGTTGTTGGTAGTCTTGCTTTGCCAGTTCGTCATGCTGGCGTGTCAGCTTTTCGTGTTGCGTGGTGAGTGCACTTGCTTGTTGGCGATTATCGGCGATTTGCTGAACGAGCTGGGCAAGCTTAGCTTGTTCTACCTCTGGTGCCTGTTGTTGTATCTGGGACTCTAAGTTGTGGAGTTGTTGCTGGTATTGTTGTAGTTTAAGCTGATGTTGTTCACCTTGTGTAAGCCACTGTATATCTTGCTGATACTGAGTGCTTTTCGCTTTTAGTTCAGAAAGTTGTTCGTCTAGTGTGGTGATAGTTTGTTTCAGCGAGGCTAATTCTTCATCAGATAAAACATGATAATTGGCCAGTGAATTTTGTAGTTGTTCAAGTTCGCCTTTTTTCTCTTTATGATGTTCAAAAATAGCTTGTCCTAGGCGACTAAATTTATCCGTACCAGTCAAGCACTCTAACAGCTGTGCACGCTCGTCAGCGCTGGCTTTTAAAAAAGCGGCAAACTCATGTTGAGCAAGTAGCACAGCCCGAGTAAATTGTTCAAAGTTGAGTCCTATTAATTGCTCTATCTTGGTAACAGTAGCACTGCTAGATTGGGTAAGTTGTTGCTCATCAGCAACTCTAAACAAAATATGTTCAGGCCTTTTTAGCTTACCATCTGGCTTTTTGCGGGCACGTTCTATTTTCCAGCGAGCTAAGTAGCGCTCGCCATCCTGCCCGATAAACTGTACCTCAGCCTGCCCTTGCGCACACCCTCTGCGCAACAGGTTTCTCGGATCATTGAGTTTTATATCGTCACCATTAAACGTAACAGTGTTTTTTAGATCGTTTCTTAATCTTGCGGTTTTTCCATAAAGCGCCAGACAGATACCATCCAGTAGTGTACTTTTTCCAGCTCCAGTATCGCCAGTGATAGCAAAAAGCCCACTGTGGCTCAATGGGGCTTGTTCAAAATCAACCGCAGCCTGAGTCAAAGATGCAAGGTTACTAAGAGTGATATTCAGTAATTTCATGTGATTGGTTCTTCATCCATGGCGTTGATCACGTGCGCAAGACAATCTTTTAAGGCATCAGGCACGGGCGCGTTAGCATCTACCTGCTGGGCAAAAGCCAAGGCAAGCAAAGTCATTGGATCCAGCTGTTCAACCTGACCCAAATCAGTAAACGTTTCATGTTGTTCTTGGCTTTGTTCACTTACCCGTTCGATACCGCAAAACAAGATGGGTTTATCTTTTAATGCCTCATCGATAATTGCACGGAACTGGCTGTTTGTTTCGCTGCTGTTCAATCTTAAGCGAACATAGCTTGGTGGAGCTTCAGTATCAAATTCAAGTGCATTGATCATTTCACACAAGCTATTTAAGTCTGCGCTTCCTCGTTCTGGAAGTAGTAAAAGCTGTTGATGACGTGGCACGTAAAGGGGCTTTACAGATGTAAGTTGCTTACCCGCAAATTCAGCTACCACTACCTGATGTCGATAGTTACGTTCGGAAAATGACATTGGCAGTGGGGTACCGCTATAACGAATATGCTCGCTTTTCGCTACACTCTGCGCTTTATGTAAGTGCCCAAGCGCCACGTAGTCGGCATGCTGAGTAAAAATACTGGCATTGATTGACTCAAACCCGCCAATGGCAATGTTACGTTCGGAGTCACTTGAAATATCTCCCCCTTTGGCATGCAAATGGCCCATTACGATGAGCGGTTCATGCTCTGTACGCAATTTTTCCTTTGCTGACTCTATCGCTTCGTCATAGGCTTGCGCGACAGCTTGTTGATAGCTGATATCGCTGGTCATAGAAATATCTGAAACACGCAGAAATGGCATCGCAACAACGTGAGCTGTACCGTTTTTGGTCCCAATGGATTTGATAACTTGCTCGGGTGCCTGTTTGTCAAAGCGACCAACAACGTGAGTATCAAAGAGTTGCAACAAAGGTTTTGCTGTTTCGATACGGTTTGCTGAGTCGTGGTTGCCGGCAATAATTACAATATGTAACTCTGGGCATGTAAGTTTTACTTGCTTTATAAAAGTGTAGAGCTGTTGTTCGGCACTGGCAGGTGGTGTGGCCGTGTGATAAATATCCCCCGCTATCAGTAGCAGATCGATATTCTGCGATACCAATGTCTCAGCCAGCCAGTCCAAAAAGGCTTGTTGTTCATGCGTGCGACTATGCTCATAAAACTGTTGGCCCAAATGCCAATCAGATGTATGCAATACTTTCATTCAGCGTTTCCTTGACGATAGAAACGCTAATATAACATTGCCAGAGCTGTTTGGTCAGCGGCTTATTTGCAACCAAGCAAAAAGAATTATAGGTAAAACAAGCAATAACAATACAGCAGGTGTTTTGAACGCCTTTACTTGCTTGGCTTGAAGCGCTTTCAAAGCTGACTTTTCATTACATGCAGCGACTTTATCAACATAAAAGTAGCCATCATCTAAATACTCTTTGCAATTTTGCTCATCCGCAGGAATGGCAACAAGCTTCTCTTGTTTTTTCAGGATGTAAAAATCCATACTGCTCACCACATTTCTATTGCTAAACGGGTTCATTTATACGAGCAAAACTGAGGCCAACTTTTTATGGCATTTTTGCACGAAATAAAAAAGTGCGGGATTTTAAAGATAATTTCGATCAAATATCAACTATTAATTTTGCTTTTTTTATTTATTTACAAAATAAAGACAATAATTTGAAAAAATGACGAGTTGGCATGCCATTTTATTGTCATATTTCGTACTTATGCGAATTTACACATAGGCTATTTTTTATTGTTCTAAAGCGAAAAGTGATTTTGTGCGTGACTTGAAGGATAATGCGTTCCTTGAGCGCTAACAAATGAGAACTATTTTATTCTGTTAGGTGCAATTGAGATGAGTTGTCATCTGAGCAATAACTTGATGAATTATCAAGGCTGTGTTTTGCAAGATGGCTATTCGTAACCTATGGTTTAATTACATTCGCCGATAAAGGCAGGGATAATGATGTTACAACTTAATGCACAGGCGTGCTCACAAAGTCGTGTAATGATACAACAGCAGATTAAAGGTGTGATATTTGATTTAGACGGCACTTTGGTTAGCTCTGAATTAGACTTCCAGCTGATCAAAGCACAAGTAGGGTGTCCGCGTGATCTTGATTTGCTTGATTTCATTTCTCAACTTCCCTCCCCGTACATGCGCCAAGAAGCAATGAATATTGTACACCAGCACGAAATGCTAGATGCACAAAACGCACAGTTGATGCCGGGGGTGTCAGAGTGCCTTGAAAAACTTACAAACATGCAAATACCGATGGCGATAGTGACGCGTAACTTTGAGCGCGCTGCGAAGCTAAAACTAAGTCAGTGCAACGTACCTATATCGCTAATGTTAACTCGTGATGATGCACCCGCTAAACCTAACCCAAGTGCTTTACTACATATTGCAAAGCAATGGCGTTTTACATCTAACCATTGCATGTATGTAGGAGATTATCTTTATGATATTCAGGCAGCGCATAACGCAAAAATGCGCTCTTGTCTTTATGCTCCGCAAGACGTTCCTCATTATGCCAGTCAGGCGCACCATATATTGCGTTCGTTTGATGATTTACCGCAACTGATACAGGCTTTCGGTTAACTAACCCAAGACAAAGCCCATCAAACGCTAGCCCAATGGCGAGAGTCTTGTTAAAATCTCGTCAATTTAATTAATTTAATCTATAAAACGAGAATTAAGATGGGCAGAGCATTTGAAGTCCGCAAAAACGCCATGGCAAAAACGGCGGCGGCAAAAACCAAAGTAAACTCAAAATATGGTAAAGAAATTTACGTTGTAGCGAAAAATGGCGGCCCTGACCCTGAAACAAACTTGTCTTTACGTCGTTTGATTGATAAAGCGAAGAAAGATCAGGTTCCAGCACACGTTATTGATAAAGCGGTTGAGAAAGCAGCCGGTGGTGCAGGTGAAGACTACGCAGCGGCGCGATACGAAGGTTACGGCCCAGGCAACTGTATGGTGATTGTTGACTGTTTAACTGACAACCCAAATCGTACTATCAAAGATGTACGCCTACCGTTTACTAAAACTGACTCAAAAATCGGTAGCCCGGGCTGTGTTGCTCACATGTTTGATCACTTCGCTATTTTAGGCTTTGACGGCGATGACGATGAAGCGGTGTTAGAAGCGCTGATGATGGCTGATGTAGACGTGACAGATGTTGAAGTAGAAGACGGCAAGGTGTCTGTATTTGCGCCACATACAGAGTACTACAAGGCCAAAACGGCACTGACAGAAGCGTTTGAAGGCATTAACTTTGAAGTAGACGAGATTACGTTCGTACCACAAACTCATATCGAAATTACAGACGCCGACGATATCGCTAATTTTGAAAAGTTTATGGGCATGTTAGAAGATTGTGATGATGTACAAAACGTTTATCACAATGCCATTGTAAAAAGCTAATCCAGCAATAAGAATATAAAGCCGAGCTTCATGCTCGGTTTTTTATTGCTCCAATTATGGTACAAACATAATGAATAAAGTTGTAAGTATTGATAATACAGAACATTATCAGTGGGGTGGAGTATGTGATGGTTGGCACTTGGCCGCGACACCCAACTTGAGTGTTATCCAAGAGCGAGTACCTCCTGGAGCTCAAGAAGCCAAGCATTTTCACCACTTTGCAGAGCAGTTTTTTTATATTTTAGCAGGGCAGGCGCAGCTAGAGATAGATGGAGAAGTATTGAAGCTCAATGCGGGGCAGGGAGCACAGGTGAGCGCTAAAACACCGCATCAGCTTAAAAATGTAAGCTCGGAAGTTTTGAGTATGCTGGTTATTTCCACCCCTGCGAGCCATGGTGACCGTACAACACTAGAATAGCTATTCATCAGTTAGTAAAATACTGATCTCTTTGACTAGCGTGATACTGGCTTCATTGTCGCCATGTACACATAGCGTATCGGCCTTTAATGGCAGTTGCTTGCCTGTGTTAGTTGTTACAGTGCCTTGCTCAACTAACTGTTTTACCTGTGCCATTAACGCGCTCTTGTCATGCACTGCATTTGGTTGACTACGCGGCGTCAATAAGCCTTGATCTGTATAAAGTCTGTCAGCAAATGCTTCAAACATAAGTTCTACCCCATACTTATCGGCTAGTCTTTGATGTTGCGCTTGTTTTGCAGTGGCTAAAATCATCAGTTTGAGTGGTTTAGGGTAATTGGCGACGGCTTGGATGACGGTTTCCAAGATAGATTCATCGGCCATCATGTCATTATAAAGTGCACCATGTGGTTTAACATAGGTGACTGATAGCCCTTGGCACAGAGCCATGCCATACAGCGCCGAGATTTGGTAGTGCAACGTGTTTGTGAGCGTTTGTGGTGACAACGTCATAGAACGACGCCCAAAACCTTGTAGATCTGGATAGCTTGGGTGGGCGCCAATGGTGACGTTATACTGCTTAGCGAGTACGAGTGTTTTGGCGATGACATCGGGATCACCACCATGAAAACCGCAGGCGATATTTGCGCAATCAATCACGGCCATGGCTTGCTCATCTAGGCCCATAGTCCAAGCACCAAAGCTTTCACCTAAATCACAGTTTAAAAGCATCTATCTTATCCTATTTAATTGTTACTGGCAGTGTGCCACTAGCTGACGCTTGCCCTAGTATCACTTTTGCCAGAGCAGTAAAAGCTGGCCCCGCAACACGGTTGCTATTATCTACGTCAATATTATAAGCATAGCTTGCTAGCACGGCATCGCTGTAGGGAGCAAACTGTGTGATCTCATATGGCGCACGTAAGCTAATAAAGAGTGTTTGTTTGTGATGTGCTTTGGCGTATTTTAACAGTGCTTTGAGTGCGCTGGGTTGTTCTTGACGTGAAAGCGCGAATTCTTCCAGCTTATTAACATCTTCCATGCCGCCAATTTCAACGGCACTTTGCTGTGGGCTGGCATGTGACCCTATCACCCAATCGGCTTGCTCAATGGCTGCGTGAGCAATGCTGGGATCAAAGCCTTGCAAACTACTACAGCTAATTTGTAAAGGGGCTTTACTATATAGTTCAAGTGCTTGGCGCATAGCTTCGCATTTACGCTGATCAGGCATAATAATGTGCACTTTACTGTGAGTCTTAACATTAATTGGTAGCAACGCGGCATTTTTTACTTGCGTGATTGCCGCCAGTGCGAGCTCTGCTTCTAATTTTCTATGCGCTGGGTTGCCTAGCGTTGAGTGTGCGATATTAGCTGAAACCTTGGTATTGCTTTTTATAAACTTATCTTTGAGCGCATGAATACGCTGGGCTGATCGCGCGACTTCTTGTTCATCTAACACCCCTTGGCTGACGGCATTAGTGAGTGCTTGTAACAGTTGCTCTAATTTTTTGATGTCGCTAGGTGTGCGCATAGCAATCGGCATAAGCGCAATATCAACGCCTGCTTTGAAAGTTTCGATAACCGCCGCCTCAGCATCAAAAAAATCACTAATACCCGCCATATCGAGCGCATCGGTGATGATCACACCTTGATAGCCCAATTTATCACGTAATAAGTTATGCATAATTTTGCGCGACATAGTGGCAGGTTTAAGCATTTGCTCACCATGTTTATTTTGCACCGTACTACTGTCTAAAGCTGGGTATTGAATATGTGCCGTCATGATCATACCGGGCGAATTAGTGTTTATGACACTTTGAAATGGCGCTAGGTCGTTTTGCCAAATAGTCTGTTCATCATGATCAACACGCGGCAGACCAGTATGGCTGTCCACATGGGTATCGCCATGACCCGGGAAGTGTTTTAAGGCTGAGATCACGTTTTGCTGCTCAAAAGCCTTGACCTGTTCCGCGCCAAGCTCAGCCACAACATCGGGGTTTTCAGAGAATGAACGAACGTTGATCACAGGGTTGTCAGCGTTCATATTCACATCCACTGTGGGTGCAAAGTTTACGTTTATGCCTAAGCTTGCAAGCTCTTTGCCTATTGCACTGGCAACCTTAGTTGCGTAGTGTGTGTTGTGCAGCGGGTAGGTTGCACCTATGCTCATGTTGCCGGTAAATGATGTCGCTTGCGCTCGGTTAATACGTGCTACGCGGCCACCTTCTTGGTCAATGGCTATAAATAGCGGTTGAGGGTGTTTAGCATTTTGTGCGGCGCTTTGTAGTTGATTGTTTAAATTAACTATTTGTGCAATATCTTGAGTGTTTTCAGAAAATAAAATCACGCCACCAATATGATATTTGCTCAATATATCAGCAAGTTCTGGCGGTAGAGTCGTCATTGGTGTTCTGCATGTTTCGCTCTGGCCCTGTTGGCAAAAATAGCGAAAATCAAGCATAAGCTTTTGGCCAAGTTGTACTTCTAGCGGTAAATCTGGCGTGGTACTGGCGAGCGATGGATTGCTGATTGTCATGGCGAAAAAGATACCTAATGGTTTAAAAAGCCTGAAAAGCGTCATAAAGAATAGTTAACCTCAACAGAGATCACAGAGTTATTGTTTTAATTGTCACTAATTTAGCATTAACCCAAGGTGATTGATAATTAAAGACGATAAACAAGCGCATAGTTGCAAACTTTTTTAACTTGTGAGGATGCTGATGGCGTTTAACAACCCTAAGGAGAGCAGCTTGTTTATAAAGAAGCGCTTGGAGCTACTTCGAAAAGACCGCTCAAAAGGCGCTCTGAGTTGGCTTTTTACCGTATTCAATACCAAAATAAAGGTACTGGAATAAAATCAAAAGTAATATGATTTTATCTGTAGAACTATAGGATATACGCCCAGGTAAGGAGAGTGTGTGCATTATGCAATTTTACTGTTTTTTGCACTGTTTTACTTTGTAAGTCACATCGTCAACGCCAAGCAAGCGCACAACGCTACCGTCCAAGTGGTGCGATATAATATTGCCGAACTGAGCAATGATCCAAAACAAAGCTATTATATTGAACTGCTGCGCCTTGCGCTGCAAAAGAGCGTCAAAGAATACGGTGAGTATGAACTCAAAGCTTTGATACTCAATGATGTACCGCAGGGACGAACATTGGACTTACTTGCCAATCAGGACATCATCGACGTGCACTGGAGTGTGACCTCAATTGCACGAGAGCAGTTATTAGGCGTTGTGTACATTCCATTACTCAGAGGCCTGATGGGCGCGCGTTTATTCTTAATCCATAAAGATGATGCCGAAAAGTTTGCTCAAATAAACAATCCACGATGGCTTTTTAATCATTCTGTGGGCAGTGGGGTAGATTGGCCAGATACAAAAATTTATGAAAAAACGGGTTTTACCGTGGCTACAGCAGACAGTACTCACTTACATGAAATGCTTGCGCAGAAGCGATTTGAGCTCTTTCCCAGAGCACTTCATGAGCCGTGGGGTGAAATAGCCCAACATTCTAACTTGATGGTAGAGCCCACTTTAGCCTTATGTTACCCCGCAGCAATGTACTTTTTTGTTCACCCAGACAATCATACTTTGAGAAAACGGCTGACATTTGGCTTGCAGCAAGCCATTGAGGATGGCAGCTTCGAAGCTCTATTTTTTAGCGACTCGATTATTGCCGATGCAATACAACGCAGCAATTTTGCACAGCGCAGAGTCCTAAGCATCCCAAATCCTTTTATGAGCATACGCACGCGAGACACGTTGAAAGTAGAGCAGTACGTATGGCCACCTTTGCAAAACTGTGTGATGCCCAAAATGTAACGTACTCTTGAGCATCTAATATGGGTTACTCGGGCTGCTTGTTGGCGGCAACTTTATTACAAATAATACGCTCAACGCTCCAGTTTCCTGCGCCATGCACTGCGAGCATTAAAAATCCCCCCGCAATGGCAATGTTTTTCATAAACATAATTGCTTGCATTTGATCTTCGAAGTTGGCGTGAAACAACACTGCGCTAAGGATACAAAACCCAGCAAATGCCAGCGCGGTGAGTCTGCTCATAAAGCCCAGAAGAATAAACAACCCGCCAACGGCTTCAAGCAGGATGACCAATGGCAGGAGCTCAGAAGGTACACCCATTGACGTCATATACTGCGCCGTTCCTTCATATTGTTGGATTTTGTTTATTCCCGCTAAAATAAATATGAGTGATAAGCCAATGCGACCGAGCAATGCACTCAGATCGCTAAGCTGCTTATTGTTTGCAAATGGATTAATGAAATTCATGGTTATTCCCCTACTCGTTGTTGTTTAGCTCAGCCCATGCTGATAGCTCAATACAGTGTAGGTGCTTTTTGATGAATTAGAATTATTGGACTGTTACGGTGCTATGCTGCTCGCTACAATGCGTAAAACATGTGACATTTTCGCAATTTCAATCAAGAAAATAATGGATACAAAACGCATACTAGGTGTTTTGCAGATAAGACAAGTAACTCGATGATACAAAAAGATACCCTGGAAGCGCGTATTAAACGTGTGTGCGACTTCATTAGCCACAATCTAGATAAACCGATGGACTTGACCGAACTCAGTGAAGTGGCGGCGTTATCTCGTTTTCATTTTCATCGGGTATTTTTAGCCTACACGGGAGTGAGTGTAACCAAGTTTGTGCAATTGGCTAGATTAAAAAGAGCATCTTTTCAGCTGGCTTTTGAAAGCGATAGCAAAATTATTGATGTTGCGTTAGCTGCACAGTTTGATAGTGCTGAGGCGTTCTCCAGAGCGTTTAAACGTACTTTTTCACAAACGCCAAGTCAGTTTAGGCAAGCGCCTGATTGGCCCAACTGGTATGAGGTGTTGGACTTTACTTTACCCATTCCAAAGGAAGATATACTAGCTGTAGAAATTGTTGAGTTTCCTCAAACTCCTATTGCTTACCTAACTCATTGTGGAGATCCACAAAAAGTGTACACAACTGCTGGGCAATTTGTTGCATGGCGTAAGCAAAGTCGCAGTTCACCAGTGCAAAGTTGTCGTACGTTTGGTATGCCCAATGGAGACCCCAATACCATGGATACAGCTGATTTCAAGCTGAAAATCTGCGGGTCTTTACTCACCCAGTCACATCACGTGGAGCCTAACGCATTTGGGGTGAAGGCTGGGGTGATTCCCGCCATGCGCTGTGCCAAAACAACACATGTTGGTAGTCATGACACATTGGACAGTACCATTTATGCACTCTATCAACAGTGGCTGCCGCAAAGTGGTGAGCAACTTGGTGAACATAATTGCTTCTTTGAATATTTAAATTTAATTCATGAAGTGAATGAATGTGACTTACGCACAGATGTGTTTTTACCCTTGCAATAATCAACAGATTCTTAGCGAAAAATATTGATCACGGCTATACCTTAGATAATGTTAATCACTTTCAGAGGGTTAGTTCATGACAAGCAATCATAGATTGGTACATATGATGTTAGCGCTGATGTCAATGTACTCTGTGAGTGTAAATGCCAAAACGGTGCGCATTGTACTCAATGATTGGGCCAGCCAACACGTTATTTCGCAAATATACGGTGAGCTTGTGGAGAGCGTTGGTTTTAAAAGCAAGTTTGTGTCACTTCCGAGCGATGGCCAATGGTACTATCTAAAATACAACTATGTGGATGTTCAGGTTGAAGTATGGCAAGGCACGATGGAAGACAAGCTCACCCAACTTATTGAATCGCAAAGCCTTCAAGAGGCTGGCACCTATCCATTTACGGCGCGAGAAGAGTGGTGGTATCCAACTTATGTCCAAGCACAGTGTCCCCAATTGCCTGATTGGCAGGCTTTGAACGGTTGCGCAAAATTATTCAGTGAGGGGGATGACCCGCGTGGTGTGTACTACACAGGTCCGTGGGAGCGACATGACTTAGCTCGGATCCGAGCACTGCATTTAAATTATCGTGTAGTTAGTCTCTCAGACGATATGGCACTGGCAGAAAAGTTGAAAAAGGCGTATCAGCAAAAGAAACCCATACTCATATTTAACTGGACACCCAACTGGATTGATACACAATACTCAGGCGAGTTCGTCGAGTTCCCAAGCCATACCCATGAGTGTGAAACGGACCCAGAATGGGGTTTAAACAAACAGTTTTTATATGATTGTGGCAACCCCAAGTCAGGCTGGATCAAAAAAGTGACCACCAAAGAATTCCCTAAGATACTGCCTTGTGCCTTTGATATTCTCAAAAGCATGACATTTAGCAAAGACGAACTGGCCCAGTTCGCGTTGCAAGTAAATGTGCAGGCTCAAACTAGCAAGCAAGTCAGCCAACAGTGGCTGTCACAAAATCAACAACGCTGGCAAAGTTGGCTTAACCACTCCAGTTGCGATGCCTATCGGGATTAGGCATAACTTAAATGTGTGAGCGGCTACATGTACGTTTTACATATTGCTCTATGAAAAGGACTTATTATTGACTACATGTGGCAAACTTAAGGTAGTCTCTAAAAAACTTTTTGATAGATAGCCATTATTGGTAGCTGCTATCTACTCAATATTATATGTTTATCACTATAGCTTTGTTCTTTGATAATTTGAAAATCGTGATTTTTAGCACTAAAGATTAGCACCATTTTGTACCCAAAATTTTCGGTGGATTTTAGATGGCATTTTTTATTTAACAAAAACAAGTATATACTTTTAGAGTGTTCCCCGTGCTCACGGGGCTAAACCGAATACGGTTATGACGAAAACTGGCAATGCACCGTGTTCCCCGTGCTCACGGGGCTAAACCGAAATAGTCGAGGAAATATCAAGACGAGAATTAGTGTTCCCCGTGCTCACGGGGCTAAACCGTAACAAACCAGACCTGATTGAGCCTGCTTTATGTGTTCCCCGTGCTCACGGGGCTAAACCGCTGCCGACATGACGCTAACAGAGTTTATGATGGTGTTCCCCGTGCTCACGGGGCTAAACCGCAATACGATTCAACCGGCACAGGTGAGCGGTCGTGTTCCCCGTGCTCACGGGGCTAAACCGTGGTCGCAAATACTCGCAAGTGACGATCAACGCGTGTTCCCCGTGCTCACGGGGCTAAACCGCATCAACGTCGATAGCTGCAATAAATACGTATGTGTTCCCCGTGCTCACGGGGCTAAACCGGCGGTAGTTTGATGGCTAAAATAAAAGGTGATGTGTTCCCCGTGCTCACGGGGCTAAACCGAACCAACTTAGTGTTACTAATATTAGCTAAAGGTGTTCCCCGTGCTCACGGGGCTAAACCGTACACTTTCTCTATATTCTTTCAGTCTAATCAGTGTTCCCCGTGCTCACGGGGCTAAACCGCACCTCGTTTTGGTAGTGTGTTTAAGTGTGCTGTGTTCCCCGTGCTCACGGGGCTAAACCGGACACTCACTATCTTGTTTCATGCCTTTATGTGTGTTCCCCGTGCTCACGGGGCTAAACCGGTATGCTAGGGTTTGGCTAAATGGGGTTATATGTGTTCCCCGTGCTCACGGGGCTAAACCGCATGCTTAGCAGTTCTGTTGAACAAATCCTTAGTGTTCCCCGTGCTCACGGGGCTAAACCGTTTTCTCGCGCTTTCTTTCTTTGCTCGCCAGTGTGTTCCCCGTGCTCACGGGGCTAAACCGGTCGTTATACACTTCTCCATGACTGCGAATTTGTGTTCCCCGTGCTCACGGGGCTAAACCGTATGATGTAAACATAGATGGTGTTAAATACAAGTGTTCCCCGTGCTCACGGGGCTAAACCGGTTGATACCCTACTTGTGTTTGCATTTTGTGTGTGTTCCCCGTGCTCACGGGGCTAAACCGTTGGTTGTGTTTTGCTGCTTTGAAAACTCGTTGTGTTCCCCGTGCTCACGGGGCTAAACCGGTCTTATCAAATGGCATTTAACCTCTACTGATGTGTTCCCCGTGCTCACGGGGCTAAACCGCTCGTCCTGTTCTAACAGGTTCATCCCCAGAAGTGTTCCCCGTGCTCACGGGGCTAAACCGCCATTTCTCTGCGCTGTTTTTGTCTATGTCAAGTGTTCCCCGTGCTCACGGGGCTAAACCGAGGTAGCAGCATGAGCTTGCCTAGCAGCCTGTGTGTTCCCCGTGCTCACGGGGCTAAACCGGAGTGTTGTAATGGCAGGACAAAGAACGCTTAGTGTTCCCCGTGCTCACGGGGCTAAACCGGTCTTATCAAATGGCATTTAACCTCTACTGATGTGTTCCCCGTGCTCACGGGGCTAAACCGTCCGATGTAGCTCGTGAGCTTGGCGTGACGCAGTGTTCCCCGTGCTCACGGGGCTAAACCGGGTGCGGTGGCTAAATTGGTCACCACGCTGGAGTGTTCCCCGTGCTCACGGGGCTAAACCGATTAACACTATCAGGATCATTTGTCCAATCATGTGTTCCCCGTGCTCACGGGGCTAAACCGTCTAATATTGGAGACTAGTCAAGACAGAAGGTGTGTTCCCCGTGCTCACGGGGCTAAACCGTGTTTTTGTTTTACATGTGTACTTCAGTGATCGTGTTCCCCGTGCTCACGGGGCTAAACCGTGATATTTGTCATGCGGGATTAAATTAGGGGCGTGTTCCCCGTGCTCACGGGGCTAAACCGGGTCCCACAAAATGACTTGGTCGGTCTCTTTGGTGTTCCCCGTGCTCACGGGGCTAAACCGAAAGTGCAATGCAAATCGAGAACCATTTAACTGTGTTCCCCGTGCTCACGGGGCTAAACCGCCGTTAAAGCAGGTGCCAGACATTAGATTTTCCGTGTTCCCCGTGCTCACGGGGCTAAACCGTTTTCTCTGTTTTACCATCTATTAATAAAATCGTGTTCCCCGTGCTCACGGGGCTAAACCGGTAAACATTAATACCAGCAACAGCACAAAAACGTGTTCCCCGTGCTCACGGGGCTAAACCGTATTAGCTATATAGTACATAGGTCCATCAGTAGTGTTCCCCGTGCTCACGGGGCTAAACCGCGTGCTATTTCAAAGGCTTAATCAACATGGGCGTGTTCCCCGTACTCACGGGGCTAAACCGAGAAAAAGACCAAGAAGTCAAAGTTATTCGCCGTGTTCCCCGTACTCACGGGGCTAAACCGTGTACGAGGGTATGACGCTGCATGATCAAGAAGTGTTCCCCGTACTCACGGGGCTAAACCGTTCGTAATAATGTGTAGCCCCTGTCTCATTCGCGTGTTCCCCGTGCTCACGGGGCTAAACCGTACATTTCACCTAAAGGTTTTTTTTGTTTGTGTTCCCCGTACACACGGTGTTAACTGCAATGACTCATAAAATTACCTTGGGAGTTCACATGCCGATTGCTAAAAATGGTGATGGTTTGTCCCAATGTAGCCTACTTACTTGGAGAATCGACGAGCACCGTTAAACATGAGCTGATCGACGGGCAAGTGCTAATCATGAGCGAATTTGTCAAAATATGGCGAGAAAGCTTGGCAATCACCTTGAAGGTTCACCGTATGAACCGTTTGGTTCAGATATGAAAGTGCGTGTATGTGATAACTTTTATTACCCAGATGTACTGGTAGATTGTAATTTTGACCAATCGGAACCCTACGTTACAACGACTCCCGTGATTATTGTTGAAGTGATCTCTCGTTCAACCCGAAAAATGGACGAAAAGGTTAAATTGCTTGAGTACATTAATATATCCACGTTAGAAGAATATATTGTGATTGAACAAGATATCGCAGATGTGACAGTTTACCGAAAGAGCGATGATTGGCGTTCGACACATTACTTTCTTGGTTAAAATCAATTGATTGTACAGTATCCGTGGCTGACATATACCGCCGTGTTCTCAATGAAGATGTTAGATTGTTCTTAGAACAGCAGAAAGCAGGGTCAGAATAGACTACATGCGTAATGTTCAAGCCAACGGCTACTTAATCAATGGGTTTCACCAGAACGTTTCAAACTTCATCACTCCACAAATGATATAAATCAAGAAAACAAAATACACTTATGTTACATTAAATTAACTTACAATGGAGCATAGTATGGCAATCAAGGAAGAAGACTATTTTCGCTACCTCGAAGCACTGCTGTTTTGGGAAGGGCAGATCCAAACTGGGGTGTTTCAGAGCAAATTTGGACTCTCTCGTCCGAGTGCAAGTAAATACCTAAACCGCTTTATTGATGAGCAAGCGTTAGATGTTTATTACAATGAATCTGAAAAAACGCATTGTTTGGCAACCCCCTTTACACCTAAATTGATTTCAGAAAGCTTCACCGAGTACACGCAACGTGTTATTGACGCTCATCTACATAGTTTTGAACGAAGCCCTCTTGCCGTCTTACCCGTTCCACACCGAAAGCTTGAACCCCAGTTATTGAGACCAATTTTAACGGCGTGCCGTAAACAGTCAGCGCTTGATATACGTTACCAATCAATCAAACACAATGGCGAGACCGAGCGTATTATTCGCCCGCATAGTTTGGTCAACACCGGTTTGCGTTATCATTTACGGGCCTACTGTGAGGCTTCAAACTCTTTTCGTGACTTCTCACTATCGCGTATTTTATCCGCAGAGCCAGACTACAGATGCAAAGCGCAGAAAGGCATACAAGAGGACACACTCTGGCAAACCCCAGTTGAGCTGGTCATTATGCCCGATCCGCGTTTATCACTGTACGCGCAGCAAGTGATTGCTCGCGATTTTAATATGCAGAACCAACAAGCAACCATTACCACCAATGCAGCTTTAATCAACTATCTGATCTCCATATTACGCCTTGATTTTCAACACCCTAACCCAGAGGCACAACAAATCGTCATCAGCCCCGAGTGCTATAGGGAGTTAAGTGCAAAAGGACTTTTGTGGAATGAGTGATGAAATTGAAGGGCATAACCTACTAAATTTTTTACTGGTTGTAACCGCAGGATTGTCGGTATTTTATGCAAAGCGTAACCTGAGTGTATTGGAAGCAAGGGAATAACAGCGTGAGTGATTTTAATAGCGAAATTTTTCAGTTTTGGGGTAAAGCAGACGAGCACAGCACATTACCAGCAGTGTGTCATATGCTAGATGTCGCTTTTGTCGCTAAAGCGATTATTCAGAAACTTTCAGAACAAGAACAACATATTTTACTCCAGCCGTTTTTAGCACTTGAAAGCATTGATGAAGATGCCGCTATTGCAATGGTAGTGGTGCTTATTGCACTTCACGATATCGGTAAGCTCACACCGGGGTTTCAGTATAAGCTCAAAGAGCGGGTAGAGACCTTGTTTGATACGTCCAAATTTACGCACGATGAAGATGCAGAGACAAAGCACGGCAACTCAGGCTTTGTGATTTTGCATAACTACTTCTGTGAGCAATATGGCGTAAACAATCATGCAGCACGGGTGATGCTCTGTGCAGTGGCTAGCCATCATGGTGTATTTGTCGCGAATAAAAAAGAATGTGGTTTGTGTGGAGGTGAACAATGGAGTGACATACAAACTCAAGCTATTGAATGGTTGGCGGATTATTTTTCTGTCGATCTCGATTGGTTTAATCAGTCGCAAGCTAAGGCTTTGACTCCTGAATGGCTTTCATATATTGCTGGACTCTGTTCAGTTGCGGACTGGATTGGCTCGGACGCATCCCAATTTAATTATTGTACAGTGAATGAGTACAACGCCGAGCAAAGAATGGATATTGCGCATGCGCTCGTCGGCTTTTTAAATATTAAACAAGTAACGGCTTCAAAAAATAAAGCTGATTTTGCTGAAGTATTAGGTTTTAAACCCAACGCTCTGCAATTAAAAGTGTTGGAGCTTATCAAGCAGAAAGAGTTGCCTTGGATCTCAATTATTGAAAGTGGCATGGGCAGCGGTAAAACAGAAGCAGCGCAGGTTTTAGCGGATCATTTTATTCGACATATGGGCCATTCGGGTTTGTATGTGGCTATGCCATCTCAGGCTACAGCTAATCAGCTTTTCAAACGTACCTTACACTTTTTAAGCAAAAAAGAGCTGGGATATCAGAATATTGAAGCTCATCTAAAACATAGCAATGCTGATTTTGAGCCACAATATGAAGCTTTAAGGCTCAAAAGCATTGATTATCAGCAGCAACATGACGCAACTCACTCGGTTGTTGCAAATCAATGGTTCACTGCAAAAAAGCATGGTTTATTGGCAGGTGTTTGTGTTGGAACAGTCGATCAATTATTGATGGCAGCAATGTTGTACAAACATAACTTTGTACGTTTGTTTGGGCTGGCAAATAAAGTTTTAATTCTAGACGAAGTACACTCGTTGCAAAGCTTTCAGCTTGATTTACTCAAAAATACCTTGCAATGGATGGCGAAGTTACAGGTTAGGGTGATCATACTTTCAGCCACTTTACCCAGAACAATGTTGGTTGAATTAATCCATGCGTATGCAAAAGCCTGTAAACAAGCAATTGAAGTGGAGAATAGCCCTTATCCACGCATTACGACTTTCAGTTCAGGGTCGTTAGCACGCTCTTACACCATTGTTGAAAGGCAGCAGAAAAATGAAGATTTAAGCCGCCCACCTGCTAGCTATCATGTACAGTTGCATGAAACCACGCCGAAACACTGTGTTAGTCGTATGGCTGATGATGTTTTAACAACCGCAAATAAAGCGGGCTGCGGTGTGTTTGTATGTATTTTAAATACGGTTAATAAAGTTCAAGAATTGTCAGAAATAATCACCAAGTATTGTGATGAAAATAAAGCGAGCAACATTGAGCATTTAACCTTTCATGCAAAATACCCATTAGCAACACGATTATCTATAGAAGAATTAATTGAGCATCAAGTAGGTAAACACCCAACCGACCATCAGCGTATTAACCCAAACCGGCCTGTAAAAGATAAGCGTTTGATATTAATAGGCAGTCAGGTTTTGGAACAAAGTTTGGACTATGACGCCTGCGAGATGTTTACTCAAATTGCACCAGTCGACTTACTGTTACAAAGAGTGGGCCGCGTTTGGCGCCATCAAATCAATAATTCTGTTCGCTCTGAATTTGTTAAAGCTCCAAAGTTAAATATCTACTTACCATCGATGGACAAAATCCCACAGGACTATGGTGAATGGTTTGGTCACGGCGAAGTCTTTATCTACCCTTCACATTTGCTGGCTGTCACAACACGTTTGCTTTGGGCTGCGTGTGAAGAAACGGATGAAAGCACTTTTCAAATTGATATCAATCAAGATATGGATGATTGGATCAATAAAGTCTACGCCGATGTAGATCAACAAGTGACTTGGCTTGAGCAAGAATATGACAAAGCATTTGAGTTTCGTTTAGATAAACGAACTCAATATGTTTTGGCTAAAAGGATGATGTTTGATGCGAGCAAAGCAAGCGTTAGAGACCTGTTGAAATACAACAATAGTGAAATTGAAAACGATGAAGTTGTACTAAGTACACGTTTGACCAGTATCAGCGTGCAACTCATTTTTCTAGTTGATAGCGGTGAAAGACAGCTTATTCCTGTTACCGAGTTTTTGCCTTACAAACAAAAAGTACAAACGCTCAAACGTTTAGAAAATGAATGCAAAGAATTGGCAGAAATTGATTGGGGAGCAGAACAACGACTTAAAAAAGGTGATATCGCTCGTTTAAAACAAGCACAAATATCAATGAGCCATAGCAAGTGGGTAACGCATTTTCAAGAACAAGAAGAACACTGGCCGTTTGCTTTTGTCACCAAAGAAGTTTGGCAACGCTCCCCCACATTGTTTAATTGCGTGCCAGTTATTTTAGATCAAGATTTAACTTACTCGAATAGTAAGCTTGGAGAGCTTCGGCTAAATCCTAAGTTAGGGCTTATTGTGGGAAAAGGAAAGTCTTATGAATAGGACTGCTTTAGGTAAGTGGATGCCGGTAGCGTTATGGCTACCGGCTAGCCCCGTGTATACGGGGAACATTTAAATGGATCGTATAAAAACAATCTATTAGTACGGTTTAGCCCCGCACAACGGGGAACACTAATATCTTTGGTACATCCCAGCTTGTGATAGTTAGGACGAAGTGAGACTACATTGAAATACAGAGGAAGTAAAACCGAATGCCTTAATGGCTTTTGATTTTGATAGTGATTTGTATTTTAATTTGCAATTTTATAAAACTATATATTAGTACTTAAAAATTATTGTGATTATTTATTGAGCGTGCTAGTTTTTACCATGTCGATTGAAACATGGGTATTTTTAGCATGGATTGGAAGAGTTTTATTGAAGCGCTTAAGTCGCTAGATAAGCGTACATATAGTTTGTTGGTTTTAATTGTTCTCACGTGTCTCATTTGGAAAGTAGTAGATCTTGTCTCTTTAATGCAGACTTAGGGTAAGAAGCTGTCGACACCAACAATAGGTAGAGTTTTTATGAGAGGTTTAACTGACCTCAATTTTGACAAAGGAATTTGAAGGAATATGAAATACGATTTACTAACAGAAAGTTGGATACCAGCCCTAGATTTACAGGGACATACCAAAGAGTATTCGATCACATCGTTGCTAGATGCGGCGCCAAAACTACAGCGGATAGTACACGAAAAGCCGCTTGTGGTGGCATCGGTGCAACGCTTGTTACTGGCAATATTGTATCGCAGCTACGGTTATCTGGGGCAAGATGACTGGGATGAGGTTTTTGAATCGGGAGAGTTTGGTAAGCCTGTGTCTAACTATCTGAATTCACCCGAATGTGTCGATCGCTTTGATTTATTCTCAGAAGCCTATCCTTTTTTTCAAACAGCCAATTTCACCAAAGAAAAGGGGGTGACAACCTCAGTCAAAAAATTATCTCCAGATTATGCTAGTGGCAATAACAAGAGCTTGTTCAGCCACCTTGTTGATCATTATGAGTTTTCACTATTACCAAAAGAGGCTGCTCTGTATTTGCTTGTTTGCCAGTACTTTAGCTTGGGTGGCGGTGTGAGTGGTAGCTCGGTTCAGTTTGGTAAGCATCCGAACCTAACAAATTCCCCTTTAGTCGGAGGGGCTGTGGTGATGGTTGAAGGTGAAAATCTATTCCAAACCTTGATGCTTAATTTGCATATGCCCAAGGATGAAGAATGGCTTGATCGTAAAGTTGACTTACCTGTTTGGGAGCAAAATGAACCAGAAAAGCCCGAAGCAAGGGAAATGAGAGGGCTGACTGATTACCTCACTTGGCGGGCGCGACATGTTCGCTTGCTCCCAGAAAAAGATGGCACAGTTGCTCGCATGTTTTTTGCTCAAGGGTTGCCGAATCCAAAGGAAATGGAACAAGAACCTTATTTCGCCTACCGTTTGAATAAAGATGACAAGATACTACCGGTTAGATTGAGTTTTGAACGGGCTTGCTGGCGAGATACCGCCAATTTATTGCAATATGCGCGATCAACCAAAGTTGGCATAGAGCCTCAAGATTTAAGACCCGCTGGTATTCAGTTGTTGGCCGCGGAAGATAACGAGCTTATTGATAAGCTAAAACTTAATTGTCAGTTAATTGGTTTAGATAATAATAAAGCGAACCCACTATGTTGGTTTGAAGAACGCTTGCCACTGGCTATTAATTTGATCGAAAAAGACCGAGAGCAAAAGAATAAGTTCAGCGCACACTTACTTAAAGGGTTAGAAACGTCTGAGGTAATTCATAGACAACTTATGAGCGCAGTAAGAACTTTTGCATCTCATTTATTGCCTGATGGTGCCCGAGCACAAGATGTGACGACTAAAGTCGAGTCGATTAACCCCGCACGTTTTTACTGGCCTAAGCTTAACGAACCGTTTGAGCAATTTATTTGGGCATTAAGCCATAACAGCGAGGAAGCCAAATCTAATTGGCGTAAAGTGTGTCAGGAAATCGCCTTTGCGGCATTTGAAGGCGCAACACAAAGCTGGTGCTATGGTGGAGTTAGAGCACAAAAGGGCCTAAGTATCGCAAAGCAACAGTTAGAAGAGTCACTATACGGCAGAACATGGCAACGCCACGTTTACTGGAGCCAAGATACGCAAGAAATCATCAAGCAATTATATCATTGGGGCAGTCCTGAATATCCAAGGCGAGATATTTTAGCGGCACTTAGAAAGTCTTTAGACCTACAAAAAAACTCACAACTTGCCGCAATATCTTATTTGGGACCTTTGTTGGCCAATGAAGATGAACGTTCAGAAGTGCAAGCCTTTGTTGCCGCTTTGTTTGCTAGCCACCCCAAAGTGTATCAACAGTCGCAACATCTTAGTTTTGGTGCTGTTTGGTATCAAGCAGATAAGGACCAACGCCCTGGTATGAGCTTTCGCTTTGAATGCCTGCTAGAAGCCAAAGGTGAGCAGTTAAAGCAAACCCTACGCCAGATGGTACAAATTCTCAAAAGTAAAGATATTGCTGTTGATTACCGCACCCTGATGGAAGATCTCTACCACTGGGACAGCGACGATAAACGCATTCAACTTAAATGGGCCAGAGATTACTGGGCCAAACCAAATCAACCTACTGAGGCAACAGACTCAGCTACCGCGACAAATTAAAAAGGAGTTACCTATGTCTTTTATCGAATTTCACTTATTACAAAATTTTGCACCTAGTAATTTAAACCGTGATGACACCAACACACCTAAATCTTGTGTATTTGGCGGCTCACAAAGGGCTAGGATCTCAAGCCAATGCCAAAAACGTGCGATCCGCACACATGGCGCATTTAATGATGCGGTGCTTGAACATCAAGGAGATAGCGCGGTGCGCACCCGTAAGCTGGCTTTTAAGATTAGAGATTTTTTGGTCGAAAATGGCAAATCTGAAGATGATAGCACCAGAGTATGTGAAAACTTACTAGGTCTTGCTGAGTTGAAGTTGGTTCAAAAAGAAGAGAAACACAAGTTTAAAACCGAGTATTTGCTTTACATAGGGTTGAATGAAGTTGAAGCGCTTAAGCTTATTGCGCTTGAAAATTTTGATGAGCTGAATCTGGAAGAAAAAAAGAAGCTAGATAAAAAACTCGCCAAATTAGTGGGTGAAGTATTCGGTAAGCACGAAAAGGCTTTCGCCGCTGATATTGCGCTGTTCGGCCGTATGGTGGCGGATAACAACAACATTAATGTTGATGCCGCATGCCAAGTTGCCCATGCGATTTCAACCAATATCGTCACTCCTGCAATGGACTTTTTTACTGCGGTGGATGATGAATTACAAGCAGGAGAGCAAGGCTCTGGCATGATGGGCGGTGTGTATTTTAACAGTGCTTGCTATTACCGTTATGCGCAGATCAATATTGATAAACTGGCAGCTAATCTTGGGCAAGATAAAGCGCAGATAATTGGTGCTGTAAAAGGGTTTTTCCGAGCATTGGTTCAAGCTGTGCCTTCGGGTAAACAGAACAGCTTTGCTGCGCAAAACCCGCCAAGTTATGTCAAAGTTAATGTGCGCAAAGACGGGGCACCTTGGTCACTGAGCAATGCCTTTACCCAAGCTGTAGTGATAGACAAGCCAGATGAAGCTGAATTAGAGCATCAATCAGCATACAAGCTGGAAATGTTCGCGAAAAAACTAGCGGCTATGTATGGTGATAACGGCTTTATTTTTGAAGGGCGCAGCACCTACATTGATAATTTGGACGAGTATCAAGATAAAGACAGCGGCACTGTTTCTCAGTTGGAAGCTGCTATGCTCGACGCACTGCAAGGTGCTTTGGAGCGTCAATGAGCACCTTATTGATCCGATTAGCCGGGCCTATGCAGTCTTGGGGGCTAAAAAGCGCCTTTGAGCTGCGTAACACGCAGCTTGATCCAACAAAAAGCGGTGTTATCGGCTTGTTATGTGCCTCATTAGGGCGTGAACGAAATGAATCTCTGGAAGATTTAACTGCGTTGCGTATGGGCGTACGTATCGATAAACCGGGTGATTTAGCCTTTGATTATCAAACGGCACTTAATGTGGCGAAAGCAGATGGTGGTAAGCCCGATACGCAGTTGTCGCATCGCGCTTATTTGGCCGATGCTGCTTTTTGGGTAGGCTTTGAAGGTGATAAAACTTTGCTTGAAAAGCTCTATCACGCCTTGTTGAACCCCGTGTGGCCGCAATTTCTGGGGCGCAAATCGTACTTACCGGGTATTCCTTTGGTTGATCCACACAGTGCCTATGTGGAATTACCATTGGAGCAGGCATTGCAGCAAGCGCCGAGAATGCAAGCTGAGCATGAACAGCTAATGGGTATTCCGGTTAAGTATATTGTCGACAGCGAAGCGAAAGAGGGGACAGAGCAACGCCACGATGTCCCGCTCAGTTTTGAGTTAAATCATCGAGCCTTTACTTTTAGAAGTGTAAAAAGTAGCTGGGGACTGGTGGATACAGAGGAAGTTGTTTATGTCTGATAACACATGGTATGAAAGTCGGTTGTATTTTGACCCAGAACAGGAAGGCGAAGATTTGGGGTTCTTACACCCTGATGATTTGTATAAGCAACACCAGTGGGTGTGGCGTTGCTTTGCAGAAAGTGATCTGACTCAAGCTGATTTTATGTTCCGCGTGGATATGGCCCTACCCGTTCCGACCGTTTTTATTCGTTCTAAACGCCAACTAAAAGAAGCGATCCAAAGCTGGAAAGTCACCACGCAAATAAAAGAAAATCAATTTGAAACACAAGGCTTAGTGCAGTTTTCCCTGCGTGCTAACCCAACGGTGGATATTACGCCTAAGGGAGAAAAAACGCGCCGTCATGATGTTTTAATGCATGCTAAAAAGCAGGCTCAATATGCCAATAGCAATGTGAATGAGGCCGTTGATGTTGCAGCAAAAGCGTGGCTGGACAAAAAGCTGAAAAAAGGTGGGTTGGAGCCTTTGATGCAATGCATTGAGTTCAGTAACTACAAGCAGCACAAGGTGGAAAAAAAAGAGGGAGTAAGGTTGATTCAGTTGAGTACGCTTGACTATTTTGGTGTTGCAAAGGTAGCGGATGAGGAAAAACTGAAGCAAGTTTTGCAAACTGGCATCGGTCGTTCCAAAGCGTTTGGCTGTGGCTTATTACTAATTAAACCATTGTAAATTAAACAATAAGGCGGGGTGACTCGCCTTTTTTGTTCTTAAAAAACAGGAGTGCAAGGAATGGCATTTCTTCCTTTAAAACCGATCCCGATAAAAGATCGTAACTCGATGATTTTTATTGGTATGGGGCGTATTGATGTGCGCGACGGCGCGTTTGTCGTAATTGATGAAGTAAACGGTGAGCGAATGCTTATTCCTGTGGGCTCTGTGGTGTGCATTATGCTGGAACCGGGCACTCGGGTGAGCCATGCGGCGGTAAAGTTGGCGGCAACGACTGGCACTTTGCTGATATGGGTGGGTGAGGCGGGTGTACGCTTGTATTCTGCAGGCCAGCCCGGTGGAGCGCGCTCAGATAAATTACTGTATCAAGCTAAATTAGCACTAGATGAAAACTTGCGTCTTAAAGTGGTGCGTAAAATGTTTGAGCTGCGTTTTGGTGAGCCAGCACCCGAACGACGATCTGTTGATCAGCTGCGCGGTATTGAAGGTACGCGCGTGCGCAAAACTTATGAACTACTGGCTAAACAGTATCAGGTAAGCTGGCAGGGGAGGCGCTACGATCCCAAAGACTGGGCCAAAGGTGATGTGATTAACCAATGCATTAGCGCTGCAACTTCATGCTTGTACGGCGTCACTGAAGCGGCAGTGTTGGCAGCAGGTTATGCCCCCGCCATTGGTTTCTTGCATACTGGCAAGCCGCTGTCATTTGTTTATGATATTGCAGATATTATCAAGTTCGATACCGTGGTGCCTGTGGCATTTAAAATTGCCAAACGTCGTCCGCAGTCACCAGATCGCGAGGTACGTATTGCCTGTCGTGAAGCCTTTCGCAAAGAAAAAGTATTACCACGTCTTATTCCACTTATTGAAGAAGTGCTTGCAGCAGGAGAGATCAAACCGCCAGAACCTTATGAAGATGCGCAGCCACCCGCAATTCCAGAGCCAGAATCCATCGGTGACGAAGGCCATCGTAGTGGAGGCTCGTAATGAGTATGTGTGTGGTGGTAACTGAGGCTGTTCCGCCAAGACTTAGGGGACGGCTTGCTGTTTGGCTGCTCGAAATTAGAGCGGGTGTGTATGTTGGTGATGTCAGTCGCAGAATTAGAGAAATGATCTGGTTTCAAGTTAATGAATTGGCGGAAGATGGTAATGTGGTGATGGCTTGGTCAACCAATACCGAGTCAGGTTTTGATTTTATCACCTATGGTGAAAACGCCAGAATGCCAGTAGATTTCGAAGGATTGAGATTGGTGAAATATACACCTAGAGGTGATGAAAGCATTGAGTCGTGATTAGCTCTGCACAATTGATAATAGCTCTTTAACAATATAAAAGTTGGTATTTTTAAACTTGTAAAAATAGAGAAGTTTGTACCCAAAAATTTTGGTAGATTTTATAGGGTACTTTTTCTTTAATAAAAACAAGTGTATATTTTTAGAGTGTTCCCCGTACCCACGGGGCTAAACCGACTATAGCCAGCGGGCGTAGCAGATAAAAATTGTGTTCCCCGTACCCACGGGGCTAAACCGTGGTTAGACGGCGCTGAGTGTTGTGATTGTCGGTGTTCCCCGTACCCACGGGGCTAAACCGCGAGATAAACGCCTCTTTGCTATTTGGTGTACGTGTTCCCCGTACCCACGGGGCTAAACCGTATTCTCGCCTAGGCTGACTTGCTTCACCTTTGTGTTCCCCGTACCCACGGGGCTAAACCGTATCATATAAAACAGCTGGAATTCCTACCATAGTGTTCCCCGTACCCACGGGGCTAAACCGTTAACGATGTTTGGTATGCCGATGCAGAAATTGTGTTCCCCGTACCCACGGGGCTAAACCGTGCTGCTTCGATTTGCGCCGCTGTATATTCACCGTGTTCCCCGTACCCACGGGGCTAAACCGCAATGACTAGCCAGCACAATAATGTCGTGCATGTGTTCCCCGTACCCACGGGGCTAAACCGGCGGTCAATCCGCTATGGTGGCGCTTGCCCAAGTGTTCCCCGTACCCACGGGGCTAAACCGTTAACTCGCTTGAATCGCAACTAACCGCTAATGTGTTCCCCGTACCCACGGGGCTAAACCGAGCTTAACGAAGTAGCTGAGCAAGTTGCAGCGGTGTTCCCCGTACCCACGGGGCTAAACCGCGATAATGACTCTTGGCAAGAATGGAATTATTGTGTTCCCCGTACCCACGGGGCTAAACCGATTATTACAGCTAACGGCTCATCCGCTATTAAGTGTTCCCCGTACCCACGGGGCTAAACCGCAAAGACAGCACAAGTCAGGAGGGCAGGAATAGTGTTCCCCGTACCCACGGGGCTAAACCGGCAATTACTGTTAATGCCTCTATCAGTGTAAAGTGTTCCCCGTACCCACGGGGCTAAACCGTACCCTGCTATTATGTTAGATAGTTATTGTAAGTGTTCCCCGTACCCACGGGGCTAAACCGTGATATACAAGCAATTAATTGCCGAACGGGAAGTGTTCCCCGTACCCACGGGGCTAAACCGTAACAGATCTTTGTCCTGTAGTTGCTCTAATGGTGTTCCCCGTACCCACGGGGCTAAACCGCATAGACTGTTTACCTGTCAACACCTATTTTAGTGTTCCCCGTACCCACGGGGCTAAACCGTAATAGATCTTTGTCCTGTAGTTGCTCTAATGGTGTTCCCCGTACCCACGGGGCTAAACCGCCAACAAATAACAGATAGTCTAAGTGTGACGTGTGTTCCCCGTACCCACGGGGCTAAACCGGGATCGTAACATTTGATATCTACATATGTAAAA